>JANOJN010000258.1:0-7368 GCA_031418775.1 Acidimicrobiia bacterium | reverse complement strand
CCTTGATCCCTGGCAACTGCCAGGCGAACGGACAGTCAAGTTCCGCAATCGTGGTGTCGGGCGCATTGCATGCGGACGAGTTCGGTGGTGACCGGGTCCATGGCGTCCATGCGGACGGTCGCGGCCGCAAGTTCGCCCAGGCCTCGACGGAGCGCCGGTGCGGTGGGCGTTCCCGGAGGCACTCGCCGCGCCCGATTCACGACGCCCCCGCGAACAGCGATGCCCACACAAGGGCGAGGCGCTGACGCTGTTCGAGCACCAGCAGCGCAGATGCGAAGTCGACGAGTCCGGCGTCACCGAGGTGTTCGCCAACCGCTGCTGCCGTCTCGGCGGGCAGCGAGGCAACATCAATGACGAAAGCGTCGGTGAAGGTCAGGCATGCCCGCTCTGACGGAGTGATCATCGGGGAATGCATCCAGGAAGTAAGCGCACTGACCTTACGGTCGTCGAACCCGGCAGCGACAGCCGCAGGAGTCCGCGACTCGAACTCGACCGGGTTGCGAAGAATCGTGGCGATCTCAAGTCGACAAAGTTCGAGAAGGCACGGGTCGACCGAGGACCACGCTGCGTCCCATGCTGCGTCGAGCGCCGCGGCGACGTCGGGAGCGTGGCGCAACCGTTCGGCATAGAGCGCAGCCGCAGCTGTCACGATCGCCCAGGCATCTGCGACGTGAACATCGCCGCGTCGAAGTAGTCGCGCCACAGGGTGATGAGGCCGTCGTGGACCTCCCACACCCCGGTCACCGGGATCTCGACCCAGCCGTGGGGGAAATGGAACCGGTCGGTCCGTTCATTGCACACGATCGGTCCGGTGGCCGCCTCGCGATGGCAGACCCAGTCGACCTCGGAGGCCCCGGCAAGGAACGGGCCGAGCATCTTGCCGATCGTGTCACGGCCGAAGTTCTTGCCCATCGGAACGTTGTCGTATTCGCAGTGCTCATCGACGAACACGAGTGCGGCCTCGATGTCTCGTCGCTCGATGGCGGCGATGAACGCTCGGACGGTTTCGAGGGGAGTGAGTTGTTCCATGGGAATCACCATGCCACGGGGAGAGAGCGTCGTCCCCAAAGGTTGAATGGGGCAATGCGAACCGGCGCACCATCGAGGCGGAGGTCGGGGAAACGCTCGACGAGGAGGCGCAACGCGGTGCGCGCCTCGAGACGGGAGAGCGACGCCCCCGGGCAGTAGTGATGGCCGAGGCCGAAGGACAGATGGCGGCGCAGTTCTTCCGCCGGACGATCGAGCCGGAAGGTGTCGGGGTCCGAGAAGACGTTCGCATCGCGATTCGCCGACGCGTAGGTGACCATGACCTTGGTCTTTTCGGCGAGGCACACGCCGTGCATCTCGACCGGTTCGTTGTTCGTGCGGAACAACCCGAGCACCGGAGGGTCGAACCGCAGACTCTCCTCGAGCGCGGTGTCGACAAGCGACGGGTCGGCGCACAGCGCCTCCCAACGCGTGCGGTCCTCCAGCAGACGGAGGACGCAGTTGGTGATCAACGACGTGGTCGTCTCGTTGCCCCCGGCGAGCAGCTGGATGAGCACCTGATGGAGCTCGGGATCGCTGAGCCGACGACCCTGATAGGTCGCCACCACGAAGCCGCCGATGAGGTCGTTCGGCACGACCGTGCCGAGGTGTGATTCGTCCGGCTCGTCGATACCGGCCGCTGCCAGCAGGGCGCGTCGATCGTCGATGAACCCTTGGAAGTAGGCGTTGAGCTCCGCTCGGATCTTGTCGGGCGCGCGTGGATCAGGATTGTTGAAGCACGCGACGAGATCGTCGGACCACTGTTTGAACTGCACGAGCTCGGTCGGCGGGACACCGAGCAGTTTGGCGATGACGATCACCGGGAGCGGGCAGGCGAGGAGATCGTGGAGGTCGCCGCGACGCTCCGGCACGGCCGCCATCTCGTCGACCAGAGCGACGGCCAGCTCGTGCACCTCATCGTCGAGGCGACCGATCATGCGCGGCGTGAAGCCCTTCTGGAAGAGCTTGCGGAACTCCGTGTGGTCGGGCGGGTCCTGGTTCAGCCCGGTGCCGCGGGTGAACTGCGGCGTCTGTCCGTAGCGGCTGCTCCACTGCGCCGTGTCCTTGAGCACGGCGACGACGTCGTCGTAGCGCGTGATCGTGGCGAACGAGGGGGTGAAGTCTTCGAACCGGTGGACGGGGCACTTCTCGCGCAGCTCGGCGTACGCGGCCATGGGGTCGGCCAGAGTCTCCGGTGCAAATGGGTCGTACAAGACGCCGTTGTTTCGCTCGGTGATCGTGGCATCGCTCACGGGCTGGGCTCCGCTGCTTCGACCGGCTTCGGTTCCTTGCTCCACAGGACCTCGAAATCGCGGGCGACGTCGAGCACGTGGAACGCCCGTCCGATCCCGACGCAGTAGCCGATGGTGATCGTCAGCTCCAACACCTCGGGGTCGGAGAACAGTTCGCGCAGCCGGACGAAGAACGCGTCGTCGATGGCGGTGTGGTCGATGGCGAACCACTCGGCGAACTCGATCGCCAGCTTTTCGCGGGGGGTGAATCGCTCGTCGGTCCGGTAGTCGGCGACAGCGTTGTACAGCTCATCGGAGAGTCCCTGCCGCATCGCCGATGCGGCTCGAGTATTCAGTCAAACAACGCATTGGTTGAGCTGAGCGATCCGCATGCGGGCGACTTCGCGCTCGCGGATCGGCAGGCTGCTCTCCACATAGGTGGCCTTGCCGAGCGCACCCACCCCCGCTCCGATGTGCGGAGCGAGCATCCACATGCGGGTTGCTTCGAGTCCTTCGCCCTCCGGTACGTCGATCCGGGCCATGGTGTCCTCCATCGGTGGGGTTGTGTGAGCGAAATCTAATCGGGTGGTTAGTTCTTCCGCCAAGCCGTTCGCGCCCGGGTTGGCGTTCGGACTGTCGGGTTGTGTGGTTGGTTGGCGACTTGCGTGGCTGGTTGAGCGTGTCGTCAACTCGACAACGTGGCGCCAACCAGCCGCACAGCGCCGGCATCCTCCGGAGCCAAGCCGCCGACGGCTCGCCCTCGTTCTCCGCGCGAAAGCGGCATACGCTGCGAAGGTGCCCACGACGCCGAGTGATCCTGCGAACTTCGCCGCGATGCTTCGCGGTGTGAAGCTCCCGTTCCACCCTGACCTGACGATCCCCGAACTCCACCGGGTCGTGCTCCCCGCTGCTTTCGGCGTGCCGATCGACGACGTGCGATCCGCTGCCGCCGCGTCGGTGAAGGCCCGCTTCGACGGGGTCGTCCGCCCCGGCGCAACCGTGGCGGTGGGTGCGGGGAGTCGTGGCCTCACCGCCCGCGTCGAGATGCTCGCCGGCGTCATCGAGGGGCTGCGCTCCGTAGGCGCCGATCCGTTCATCGTCCCGGCCATGGGCAGCCATGGTGGTGGCACCGCCGAGGGACAGCTCGAGGTGTTGACCGGCTACGGGATCACCGAGGACGCCGTCGGCGCGCCAATCCGTGCGACGATGGAGACCGTCGAAGTGACCCGGACCCCGGGCGGCGTGCCGATGTTCCTCGACCGCCATGCGGCCGGGGCGGATCACTTCTTCCCGGTGAATCGCATCAAGCCACATACCTGCTTCACCGGTCCTCTCGAGAGCGGGCTCTCGAAGATGTGCGTGGTCGGGTTCGGCAAGCAACCGGGGGCCGCCCAGATCCACGCGTCCGGCCCCGAGGTGATGCGTCAGATGATCATCGACGGGATCGCCGCGCACCGGACCACCGGTCGACTCCTCGGTGGATTCGCGAGCATCGAGAATGCCGCCGGTGACGTCGTCGTGGCCGAGGCCCTGCTCGGGTCGGAGATCGGCGCAGCGCGCGAGATCGCCCTCACCGATCTCGCGAAGACACATGTGACCCGCCTGGCGTTCGAACCGATCGATGTGTTGATCATCAACGAGATCGGCAAGGACATCAGCGGCGTGATGATGGACCCGAACGTCACCGGCCGCTACTGGGTCAACGGGCTCGATGGTCAGTCGACCACGGCGACCATCGTGGCGCTCGGCCTCACCGACGGGGGCCACGGCAATGCCCTGGGCATCGGGCTCGCCGACTTCATCACCACCGAGGTCGCGGCGAAGGTCGATTGGCACAAGACCTACATCAACTGCTTCACCGCAGGCCCCGCCGGGGTTCGACGTTCGCGGATGCCGATGGCATTGCCCACCGAGGACGACGCGATCAAAGCCGCGCTTTCCATGTGCGGCCGACCGGTCCACGAACCGAAGCGGGTCGTCCGCATCCGTTCGACGTTGCATCTCACCGAGATGTGGATCAGCGACGCGTTGCTCGCCGATCTCCCGCCCGGCGTCATCGCCGGCTGAAGCGCCTCGGACACGATGAACAACCCCGCCCCGATCACCTACGACGATGTGCTCGACGCGCGCCGTCGACTCGATGTGGTGATTCGCAAGACGCCGACACGTCTCGCCGACGCGGTGTCGAGAGCCCTTGGTCGTCCGGTCTATCTCAAGCCCGAGCATCTGCAGCGGGCCGGATCGTTCAAGATCCGCGGCGCCTACAACCGGATCAGCCGACTCGATCCTGGCATCGACGTGGTCGCCGCGTCGGCGGGGAACCACGCCCAGGGTGTCGCTCTTGCCTCGTCACTGACCGGTCGTCGTTCGGTGATCTTCATGCCCGAATCGGTCTCGCTCCCGAAGCTCAAGGCGACGGAGGGTTACGGCGCCGAGGTGATCATCGGTGGGCCGAGCCTCGACGACTGCCTCGGTCTCGCGCGTGCGTATGCCGCCGAACACGGCGCGGTGTTCGTGCCGCCCTTCAACGATCCGCTGATCATCGCCGGCCAGGCGACCGTCGGCGTGGAGGTGGCCGAGGAGTATGCGGAGACTGCGAACGCGTCCGACGCACCGGTGATCCTCATTCCCGTCGGCGGTGGCGGTCTGATCGCCGGTTCGGCCTTCGCGCTGCGTCGCTCAATGCCGACCGCGACGATCATCGGGGTGGAGGCCGAGGGAGCGAAGTCGATGAGGCTGTCGCTCGACGCCGGTCATGTGGTCACGCTCGATTCCACGTCGACCATGGCCGACGGCATTGCGCTGCGAGCCCCTGGTGAGATCACCTTCGAGATGACCCGTGCTCTGGTCGACGACGTGATCACCGTGACCGAGGACGAGATCGCTGAGGCGGTGCTCTTCCTCATGGAACGCGCCAAGGCAGTTGTCGAGCCCTCTGGCGCGGTTGGCCTGGCGGCCTTGCTGGCCGGCAGGATCAGTGGTGCCCACCCAGCGGTCGTAGTGCTGTCGGGCGGCAACGTCGATCCCATGCTGCTTACGTCGATCGTCACTCGAGGGCTCTCGGCCGCCGGTCGGTATCTGCGGCTGCGCATCGTCTTCCGCGACCGCCCCGGCTCGCTTGCCGCGTTGACCGCGGTCATCGCCCGCCTCGGACTCAACGTCCTCGACGTGGAGCACCACCGGACCGGCGTGCAGATCGGTGTCGATCAGGTCGAAGTCCTCATGGTGCTCGAGACCCGCAACCCCGAGCATCGCAACAACGTGATCGACACCCTACGCGCCGAGGGCTTCGAGGCCACGCTGCTGTAGCTCGCGGCGCGGCGTCGGTCCGGTGATGATCGAGGCGAGCCGCGCTGCTGTTGCTCGCCGGTCCGGCGTTTGGTCTGGCGATGATGGAGCCGAGCGACGCAGCGGTAGTTTGCGGGTGCGCCCCTTCTGACGCGTCGATCCCGACCGGCGGAGGACGCCCGCGGTTCAGGCGTTCGCGGAGTCGGCGGCAGGGTCCGCCTCGGAGGGCGGGCTCGGTTCGGCGAAGTTCACCGTGACCGTTCGCTCGTCGACGCCACGGACGACGGTCAGCACGATGGTCTCCTCGTTCGTGTCGAGAGCGTGGGCAAGGGCGTCGAGGCTGTCGATCGTCACGGCTCCCGCCAAGACGATCACATCGCCCTGGGTCAGACCGGCCCGCTGGGCCGGGGAGTCGTCGGCGACCCCGCGTACGAGCAGACCGGTGATCTCGGGCAGCCCGGCGGCCCGCCGTACCGCTGCCGTGGCTGACGCAGGAGCGAGCGCAACGCCGAGACGTCGACGATGGAACGACGATCCAGCGATCAGCGCGTCGATGCGAGTCCGGGTGGCCCCGGCGTACGCGATCGCCTGGTAACCGACGTCGGACCGGTTGGTGTTGATCCCGACCAGGTTGCCGTCGACGTCGACCAGTGGTCCGCCTGACGCGCCCCGGGCCAAGGCCGCAGTGTGCTCGATGGCGTTGTCGATCGAGCGACCTCGTGGGCCGGGGAACGAGCGGTTGACCGCGGCCACGTTTCCGATGCCGACGCTTCCGTCGCCGTGCGCGGCGACGATGACGTGGCCCGGCGATGGAGCCGTTTCGGCGGCCCGGAGCGGAACCACGGATCCGGTGTCGACCGTGAGGGCGATCAGGTCGCCGTCGGTGTCCGAGCCGCGTACTTCGGCCTGCTCGATGCGGCCGTCGGCGAAGCGGACCTGGGTGGTGCGGGCGCGCAATGAGTGGGCGTTCGTGACCACCACTCCTTCGGCGACGACGACTCCGGAGCCCCGGGCGTCTCGCCCGATGGCGACCGTTGCTGCGGCGGCCTGGGCGGAGACGGCCGCAAGCGCGGCGTTGAGTTCATGGAGTGGGGTGGCCATGGTGTGTCCTTCGAGGGTGTGAGGAGTGGCTTGTAACTTGCAGATTGCAAGTTACATCGTCTTCGGACGTACCTGCAACACTCGTGGGGTGCACGATCATGCTCTCGCCCTCGCGCTCGATCAGGTTGGCGACCGGTGGTCCCTCCTGGTGGTCCGGGCCCTGCTCAACGGGCCGCGTCGCTATAACGAGCTCGCCGGCGACGTCCCCGGCATCGCGCCGAACGTGTTGGCCGCCCGGCTTCGCCACCTGGAAACGCAGGGGCTGCTGACGTCGACCCCGTACCAGGAGCGGCCGCGTCGCCTCGCCTACGAACTCACCACAACCGGCCGGGAACTGGCCACGGTGCTCGGCGCGCTGTCGTCATGGGGCGCTCGCATGCACGGCATCCCCGAGCACCGGGTCCACGACGTGTGCGGTTCGTCGCTGTCGTGGCGTCCCTGGTGCCCGACCTGCGGAACGGTCGTCGAGCAGCTGGGCGAGCCAACGACACCAGGCGTGCCCGTCGTTGCGGAGCGCAACGAGGCGCCGGTGTGGATGTAGGCGTCGTGAGTGCGGGGGATGGCGCCTGCGAAGGTGCCGGGACGTTCGAGTGGCTCAGCTGGAGCGACGAGGCGTTGACCGGCGGCGGGCGCCGATCACGAGAGCCGAGCCAGCGGCGAACAGCCCGAGACCGGCAAGAGCGGTCGGAGCGGAGTTCGAGCCGGTAAACGCCACCGGCGC
>JANOJN010000257.1:0-1915 GCA_031418775.1 Acidimicrobiia bacterium | reverse complement strand
CACAGAGACTTCGGAGTCCTTCACTACGCTGAGGACATGGAGCGGATCGCCGTTCGGACCTCAGATCCGATCGGGAGGTCGGTCGCCGACCGATTTGGTCTGGCGGCGCGTGGTGCCGTCCTCCTCGCCGTGGTTGCGCTGTTGTTCGGTTCAGTGTGGGACACGGCACGAGCGTGGTGGCGCCCCGACGCCCCCCCAGCCGAGAGGACGTTTTCGCCGAAGATCCGCAGCACGGTCGAGCGAGAACTCCGGGAGGAGGGTGTCCGGGTGAGTCCGGCCGTTCACGAGTTGCTCGGTCCCCTGCTCACCGCATGGGAACAGCGGCCGGAGTTGCAGCGGCTCTTTTCCGACGCTCGGGGTCTGCCGGACATTCCTCGGCTCCTGGACTGGGCGGAACCGCTCCCGGATTCGTTCTCCTCGGCCATCGTCAGCCACCTTGGCGCCATCATTGAACTTCGCTCCCGTCTTGGCATTCTCGGCAAGGAACAGCAGATCCTTCCGGTGCTTTACTGGACACTGGAGAATCGGAAGAGGCAGGCTTCCGACCTCGGCGGAGTGATCACGCAAATGGCCGAAATCTGGCGAGAGCGACCCGAGATTCGTGAGAGGTTCACCACGGCGAACCAGGTCGACGTCCGGGCGTTCCTGCAGTGGGTGAACACACTGCCGACGACCGATCCCCGCTTCGCCGCTTTCTACCAGCAGTATTACAACATCCGCCAAGCGATCCTGGAACTCGACCGTATCGGTCGTGTCAATGCTCGCCGCTGAAGAAGCAGACGGGGCCGCAGTCTCAGGCCCTATCGGTGTTCTTGGGTTCCTCGCGATCGTGCCGGTCGTCTTTGCTGCCACACTCTCGCTGACTATGCGCGCCGGGCTGATGGCGGGACAGTCCGTCAAAGTCGCCGCAGGCTTGTCTGTCCTGTCCGCCGCCGGCCTGGCGCTCGTCTCGTTGGGACGGGCTGGGCTACGCGACCTGCGACCAACGAGGCCCTCGCGGGTGGAGTTGACCGTGGTGGCAGCACTGCTCGGGATGCTCGTAGCGCTCTGGGATCGCGCCGCCGACCGATCGCTCATCTGGCCGCATCTCTTCGGTGTCGATCCGGCGCACCACGCGGCGATCGTGCGATGGATCAGCGAAAGTAATGGTTTGCCGACGATGGATTCTCAGTTGGGAGGATTGGTTGGCTACCCGGTCGGCGCCCACGTGATCGCTGCTGCGATCACGTCCGTGAGCGGCCTCACTCCAGTCACCGGAATGTGGTTGACCGCGCTGGGTGCCGGGGCCGCGCAACTCTTCGCTATCGCATGGTTGACACGAACGTTCTCGCCTCGCCGGTCCTGGACAGGAGTCGGCGTCGCCATCCTCTTGTGGCTTGGGGCATGGAACTTCGGAATCGGTGCCATCACCATCACCTTCTTCTTCGCGCAGGTAGTTGCGGTGACGTTTTCTCTCGTCGGTGTAGGGCTCGTCGCCCTCGGAGCACGGGGCCTTGCTGTGCGGAAATGGCTTCCCTCCACCGTCGTTCTCCTGCTCGCAACCGTCCTCACCTATCCGCAGAATGCGGTGGTCATCCCTGGTGCACTCGCCGTGCTCGTTCTCGCGGAGGCAGCAAAGCGATTCCGCGCAAGCTCGAATCGTCGACGGAGAAACGCCGTGATCTTGTCGGCAGGTCTGCTTGTCGCCATCGCCGTGGGGATGATCGTTGCCCGTGGTGTCGACTCGCCGTACTTCACCAAGAACGCCTTCTACGGTCAGGCAGAAGGCGGACTGCCGACGCTGTCGGTCGCCGCCGTTGGCGGACTCGTGGCGGTCGGGCTGTTCGCCGCGGGAGTGCTGGAGATGCTGACCCGGGCCGTGCGCGGCGACCGCCCCGCTCTCGTGCTTGTCGCGGCAATCGCGGCACCGACGGCG
>JANOJN010000256.1:0-11549 GCA_031418775.1 Acidimicrobiia bacterium | reverse complement strand
CTGCCGTACGCCGGGAGTGTGCGGGGTGGTGTTGTCGCTGCGTTGTGTGAAGTGTGCGCGGTGCAGGCTTCGCTCCGGATGCACGTCGATGGTGCAGCTCTGCGGAACAGCTACGGATTTGCAGCAGCGAGCGTGGCCAGTTCCGCTCGGCTTGCGATGCCGAGCTTGCTGAAGATGTGCGATAGGTGCGTCTTTGCGGTGTTGGGTGACATGATGAGTCGCTCTGCGATCGACGCGTTGCTCATCCCGACGGCGACAAGTCGGGAGACCTCGATCTCGACCGGGGTGAGGCTGAGCCACCCGGTCGTCGGGCGACGTCGTTCCCCCCGGGAACGCTGTGTGAGCGCAGTGGCCTCGTCGAGCGAGAGCGCGACCTCAGGGAGTGGTCCGTGGTCGGCTACCAACGACGTGACCGTTGATGCTCGGGCGGGCCAGCGCCATACTTCGCCCCGCTCCTCGCGGTCGGCTTCGATGGCGGCAAGCAGTGCCAGTCCCAGGCTGACGCGGTCCACTGACAGCGCCACCGCGGCGATGTGCTCGAGTGCCTCGATCGTGTCGAGGCGATTACCGCGGGCCAGCGCGAGGGACAGCGCCTCGTGGGCCGCTGCCCAGCGATCCTCCACCGCGTCGAGTCGGAGCCGCACGATCAGGACATGCAAACGGTCGTGCGGGTCGAGGGGAATCTGCCTCGGCAACGTAGCGACGAGGCCGTCGCGGAGCTCGATGTCGTGGACGGATGACGCGAGGTCACAGGCCACCCGAACCGAGTTCTCTGTCAGCGTCGATGGATGCACGAACTGAGTCGATACGAGCGGCCGGATCAGCGATGCTGCTTCCACGCTGTCTCCTGCGGCATAGGCGACAGTCGCCCGGATGACCTGACAAAGAACCCCCACCACTCCGAACGGCGAAAGTACAGCGACGCGCGTCGAAAGCTCGTCCAGTGCGCGTCGGTCATCGAGTTGGGCGGCACAGCGCACGCCGGTGAGCAGGAGATATCCGTAGGCCGGTAGATTGACGAGCGGCTCCTCGAGAGCGATGGCGAGCGCGGCGCGCAGGTCGCCCTTGGCGAACTTGATCTCGGCGCGGACGGCCTGCAGCAGCGTCGTGAGCGGAAGTCGCCAGGTCACCATCGCCCCGACCTCGTCGAGGATTGTAGACGCCTCGTCGAGCTGGCCTGCGCGGCCAAGTGCGATGCCGAGCCCCAAGGACAGCTCGACCACGCCTGTCCGATCATCGGCGTCGAGTGCGGCCCGTCGCCCCGCCCGCATCATCTCGAGCCCCATCTCACCCAGGGACTTGTTGACGCTGGCGACACGAGCCGCCCGACTCTTCAACGCAGGATCGCCCAGGCGATCCGCAAGGGCGAAGGCCTCCATGGCTCCGGCGATGATGTCTCGATGGCCCGCCCAGACCGCGATATTCACCATCTCCGCACACACCCAGGCGCGGAGCAGTTCGTCGCCAGCCGTGTGGTCCAGGAGGCGAAGCGTCCAGTCCCCGGCTTCTGCGAAACTGCCGATCTCGTACCAGCCGCTGGCGAGGGGGCGTAGCAGTTTGAGAGCCAACGCCCCGCCGGGTCGCATCGACCATTCGAGCGCGGTTGCGATGTTGCCGAGCTCGTTCCTGAGTGCGGCGTCGAGTTCTGGCGTGAGGATCCGGCCTGGGAACTGCCATCGTTCGAGCTCGGCGTGCGCCCAGCCGAGGTGGGCGTCGCGAGCTGCCTCGAGCGCCCCTGCAGCGCGGGCGCGGCCCAGGGCGAACGACCGCATGGTCTCGAGGAGGCGGTAGCGGCCGTCATCGCCGGCGACGACCAGAGATTTGTCCACCAGGCGAGACAGCAGGTCGAACACGCTGTAGGCGTCGATGGACGGGTCGGCCGTGCTCGCGACGAACTCGGCGGCCTCTGCGGTGAAGCCCCCCACGAACACCGCGAGGGACCGGAACGTCGAGCGTTCGTGTTCGTCGAGAAGTTCGTGACTCCACTCGATCGACGCCTCCAGAGTCTGCTGGCGCGGCAGCAACGTGCGGGCCCCGCCAGTCAGGAGACGGAACCGGTCGTCGAGGCCGGCCGCGATCCGTTCCACCGACAACTGGCGCACCCGTGCGGCCGCGAGCTCGATGGCGAGCGGGATGCCGTCGAGTCGTTGACAGATGTCGGCGACGGCGGGAGCGTTCTCGGTGGTGATGGCGAAGTGCGGGCGAGCGAGCCGGGCCCGTTCGATGAACAGCCGCACGCCGTCGAAGGCCGAGAGCGACTCCGGGGCGACCGGCTGGCCGACGGGCGGGAGAGGGAGCGAAGGTATCCGCCACGTCAACTCGCCCGGGACACCGAGCGGCTCGCGACTGGTTGCGAGCACCCGCACTCCCGGGCATGCCCGCAACATGGTGTCGACGAGGTCGCCACATGCGTTGAGAAGGTGCTCGCAGTTGTCGAGCACGATCAACGTTTGACGGTCGGCCAGCCGGGCGATGAGTGCATCGATTGCCGGCGTTCCCGGTGTCTGGGAGCCACCGCTCGAATGCAGCACCGCGCCGGTCACACGATCACCCGACGGCAGCGGCGCGAGCTCGATCCACCACACGCCGTCGGGAAAGGCATCAATCACGTCGGCGCTGACCTGCATCGCCAGTCTGGTCTTTCCCGCCCCACCGACGCCGGTCAACGTCACGAGGCGGTGCTCCCGAAGCAGGCCGGCCAGTTCGACGAGTTCCTGCTCTCGTCCGATCAGGGACGTAAGCGGGGTGGGGAGATTCGTGGGGACCGAGTCGAGGGTGCGCAGCGGTGCGAAGCCGCGTGGGAGATCCGGATGCTCAAGCTCGTACACATGCTCCCGCCGACCGAGATCTCGCAGCCGCACCTCCCCGAGATCTCGCAGCTCGCAACGATCGGGCAACGTGTCGGCGCCGAGATCAGCGGTGGTGCGTGACACCAGAATCTGACCACCGTGTCCGAGCGCTCGCAGCCGCGCACATCTGATGACGGCCTGGCCGAAGTAGTTGCCTTCGTCACGCAGTTGCGCCTCTCCGGTGTGGATCGCCATTCGCACCCGAAAGACCTCGGCGAGCTCGGACTCGACGGCACGTTGCGCATCGACCGCGGCGGCTATCGCGTCGGACGCGCGACTGAACGCTGCCACGATCGAGTCACCTTCACCCTGCTCCACCGGCCGCACGCCGCCATGACGCGCAACCGCCTCATCGAGCAGCGCATAGTGACGACTCACCGCCGGACCCATCTGTTCGGGGTCCGCGTCCCATCGGGTCGAGGACCCTTCGATGTCGGTGAGCAGGAACGTCACGGTTCCCGTCGGCAGCGAAAAGGGACGACTACCCGGCGAATCCATCAACAGCAATTCTTTCATGGCACCAGCATGCGTCTCGGGCCAGAAACAACATCACCCGATCAGGCGAAAGCCAACGGCCCCACGGGTGACCCGTGCTGTTCAGCACCTCTAGTCGCGTTCGACAAGGCACTCGATAACGGCGCCCCGTAGTCCGCTTCGCCTATCGCGCCCAACCCCACACTCTGGCCCGAGCCGCGCGCCCACAAGGCGCTGCGGTACGCCGGTTATTCAGTGGGTCAGCGGGTTCTCTGGAGTGGGCGAAGTGTGCGCCTGCGGCGACCCATCAGGGGCGCGACTACACGCGCTCTCGCGGGACCGACCGAACAGCTCACACGCGACAAACGCAGCCCAGCCGCCGCGCTATCGCGGGCAGCGCTACTTGCCCTGAAAGTGCCCGTACATCGTAGGATTGAATGGAGCGATCGCCTCAGCGAGCGCAGCGGAAGGAGAGCCGAACCCTTCGGGCTCGAGCCCGCCACCGAGCTCGATCAGTCGGCCAAGAAGCTCACCCACGTTTCCCAAATGGGCCAACATCGCGTCTGAGTCGGCGTAGATCTCTCGCACCACACACTTCGTCTCGTCCTCAGAGAAGAACCAGTCGTAATGCAGCGTTCCAGGCTCAGGGATCGTGAGCTCGAGCGCTTCTGCAGCGACCTGTTTGAACGCAGCGAGGTCGGCGGGCGCAATGTTGGGGAAAACGGCTGAGACCTGGATCTTTTGCATGATGACTCCTCGTCGGCCGGCGGCCGTAAGCGCCGATCGTAGCCACTCCGACTGCATGCCGGGCGTGCACGCACGCTTGGTCCGAAGGAGCGCGCTGAGCCCGATCGGAGGCCACCAGATATCGGCCCTTACGAGCGGTCCCGACGCCCGTCGCGACGACAGCGTGACGGCCTGATCGTCGGCAAAGTTGTCGCGGGAGTCCCGACCCGTCGCACACCTCGCACCTCTCCCACGATCGAACGCTCGGAGCGCGACTCGGCCCGAGATCACCTGCTTCCTATAGCCGGAAGTGGGCGGGTCGAGCCGACCCTTGTTGCGAGCGTTATCGCGTGCCAGTTCGGCACTTCTGGCTCGTCCGCGCCCGGCTTGGGAGACGCTCACCCGGCGGGGCGAACGGTTTGGGCAAGAGCGCGCAAACAAGCGAGTTGTTCATCACCGTCATTCGACAGAACTGCCCGGGAGGTGGGGATGGCGGGTTCCGTCAGACTCCGTGGGCCAACTGTCGCTCATACTCCGCCGTATCGAACCGACCGTCCGAGACGGCATCAACCCGTCGTCACCGAGCGTCCACTGCTCCCACCCGTTGAAGCTGACGGCGTGACCGGTTCCGCCCGGCCCGGTGTTCGTCCCTTTGTATGTCCACAGATATACGGCGCGATCTCCCGCGAGTCGAGCGAGGTCCATGACGAGAACGGTGTCAGGGAACGCTTCGTAGAAGCCTCGTGCGATGTCAGCGATCGCGGAACGACCCACCGCAGGTTCCTGCCCATTGACAGCCAGCGAGCCATGCTCGGCGAAGAACGCCGCAACCATCGTGGGATCGTGAGAGCACCAGGCAGCGGTGTAGCGCCGGGCAAAGTCCTGGAACGTGTCGTTGTTCATGGGCGAAACGTAGCCGGGCATCGCCGACCGGAACCAGCTCATGCTGGCCGCGTCCAGCGTTCGCCGCAAGCAGGTCGGCGCCGCTCGTTTCTGCTGGTCCGAGTCCACCGACGAGGGACGCACGGCTCAGGCCCCTATGCGTGCTTACTACCGCCGCTGCATCGCGCCGGAAGTGTGCCCACTTTTCGCGTTGGTGATGACCGGTTTACCGAGTGCCCTCTCCTGGGCGCTCCGTACGCAGTGCGAGGTTGGTCACGTCGGAGATAGCGATCGCGGAACTTCGGGCTCGTCGTAAACCTAGCGAGGACGCCGGGTCCGATTGTCGGACGGTTCGGTCATCGATGTTTCGTCCCGCGAGGAAGTGTCCGCTGTCAGGACTCGCTTCGGCGTATCGGAATCAGTGTCTCCGGTGTGGTTGGCCCGCTCAGAAACGTGTTGACCATCGCCCCCACGGCAGCAGGCTTCTCGAGCGGAAGGCCATGAGACGTACCGGGAACGACCGCCAGCTGGCCGACTGGGAGGGCTTCGTAGAGTGCGATGGTGTGGCTGAGTTTGACGAGGTCATCGTCACCTGAGATCACGAGTGCAGGTGCTGAGAGCTGGGCAAGATCATCGATGGTCAGCGTTGGTTCGGTCGAAATCATGGCCATGAACTTGCCGGCCATCTCGCCGAAGTGTTCGACCCCGTCGGGAGAACGCGCCGCGTACGCCTCGACCAGGCTGGCAAGAAAGCCGGAGTCTGGGTCCAGCTCGATCGGATAGATGCCATCGTGATGAAAATTTGCGCCGATCAGTACGAGGCGTTCGACGAGGTCTGGCCGTCGCAACGCAACGGTCAAGCTCACGATGGCACCATCGCTGTAGCCAACGAGGTGGGCAGGGTGCCCGATGACGGTCTCGATGACACCAATGGCTTCAGTCGCCATGTCCTGATAGTGGAACGGCTCGGCGGTGTCAGCGGTGTAACCGTGACCGCGACGGTCGAACGCAACCACTCGATAGTCCGTTTCGAGAGCGGGGCCGATCGAATCGAGCAGGGTTTCGCTGCTTGAGAGTCCGCCGTGGAGGAGCAGAACCGTGGGCCCTTCCCGTCCCGGATCTCTGTCCTCGACCCAAGTGGGGTGCCCGTTGATATCCACACGTCGATCGGTCATTTCAGCCTCTGAGTCAACGTCATGGCAGAACTGTATTCCTCAACGCCTCTACGCCTCAACCTCGAAGCCAAGACACTCACGACACGTTCGGGCACTCGGAACCGACGCTCAATTCTCGCTCGCGGATTCGATCCCGACCCACTACGCACCCACTCGGTATCAACCCATACGAGCGGTCCCGACGCCCGTCGCGACGACAGCGTGACGGCCCGATCGTCGGCAAAGTTGTCGCGGGAGTCCCGACCGGTCGCACACCTCCCACCTCTCCCACGATCGAACACTCGGAGCGCGACTCGGCCCGTCATCACCCGAATAAGAGGCCGGAAGTCGAGTGCTGGGGGGAGCGATCCGGAGCGCGACTTTGCGGGTGGCCTCGGCACCGGCCTCGATGTCGTCTACCCGCAGTAGAAAGGGAAGCGGACGCTGGCTGGCAGGAGCTGAGGGCAGCCGACACAACCGCGGTAGAGCAGGATCTCGACCAACGCCGGCTGGCGGCGGCTCATCGCGGCGTGGGCCAGCCCATCGTCTGTGCACCCGCCGTACTAGCCGTAGGACGTGACCGCTCAAGCCCCTGAATGGACCGTCCAACAAGGATGGGTTGTCGTCAGCGTTCGTGGAGGATCCGAGCGAGGTCGTCCGGGACATCGGCTACCTCGGTGAGCCCATCGTGGTCCGACCGGTGTTGCCGAGCGGGTAGCGGCCGGCGAGTGATCCGGGCCCGGCGACAACAGTGCGGATGACCTGACCAAGCAGCTCCCGTCGGTCACGTTGCCGCAGCGCGACCTTCAGCATTTGGACGTGGACGCGGGTGTGCGGCCACGCCCACGGCTGCGACACGATGTGCGCCCGCTCCAGGTACGGCCACGGATCGGCAGCAGTCCTCGCTGCCGACAGCTCGGCAGCCAGCCAATGGCGCACATCGGCCGGCAGACGGCGGGTTCGGGTACGGTCAGCCATGAGCGCTGTGGTCATGGTCGGGGCCGCTGATGTCACGGCGGGCTCGAAGGGCGTTGGCGATCACGGCGATCTCGGCGACCTCATGGATGGCGACAACGGCACCGAGGCCGAGCATGCCGAAGGCTGCGACGGGGATCAGCCCGACGATGATCACCCCGGACAACGCCAAGTTCTGGAACATGATCTTTCGGGTCCGACGTGCGTGATGGATGAGGTCGTCGAGGTGGGTGAGGCTGTCCCCCATGATGGCAACGTCGGCCGCTTCGATCGCCACGTCGGTGCCGGCCGCACCCATGGCGATCCCGACGTCGGCGGCGGCGAGCGCTGGGGCGTCGTTGATCCCGTCACCGACCATCACCACCGGGCCATGCGACCGCAGCCGTTGGATGACGTCGGCTTTGTCCGTGGGGAGCAGTGCGGCGTGGATGTCATCGATTCCTGCTGCGGCTCCGACAGCTCGCGCTGTGCCTTCGTTGTCGCCGGTGAGCATGGCAACATGCAGACCCATTCGGCGAAGGTCCGCGATCACTTCGGGCGTTTCGGGTCGGACCTCGTCTCGCACCGCGATGATCCCGACCGCCCGTGCGTCACGTTCGACGACGACGACGGTGGCCCCACCGGCTTCGAGACGTTCGACGTCGCCGGCCAACGACCCGGGGTCAGCGAAGTCTGGTTTGCCGACCTTGACCTTCGTCCCGCAGACGACTCCGGCGATGCCATGACCCGCCGACGTCTGCACCTCGGTCGCCTCGACGAGCGGTGTCGGTGCTGCAGCGACGATCGCTGCGGCGAGCGGGTGGTCGCTGTTTGCTTCGAGTGCCGCCGCCCACCGCAGCACGACGTCGCGGCTGCTGCCGTCAGCGGAGACCACGTCGATGACAACCGGGCGGTTCGCGGTCAGCGTCCCTGTCTTGTCGAGCGCCACCACTTTGATCGTGGCGAGCGCTTCCAGGGCGGCACCGCCCTTGATGACGATCCCTGCTTTCGTCGCTGCACCTACCGCAGCGAACACGGTTACCGGAACAGCGATCGCGAACGCGCATGGCGAGGCCGCAACGAGCACGACAAGCGCCCGTTCGATCCACAGCGACGAGTCACCTAACAACGAGCCGAGACCGGCGATCAGTGTAGCGACCACCAAGATTCCCGGGACGAGCGGGGCGGCGATCCGGTCGGCAATCCGCTGCGAACGGCCCTTGCGTTCCTGTGCGTCTTCGACCGCCCGAACGATCCGTGCCAACGTGCTGTCGGATGACTTCGCCGTCGCCCGGACGTCGAGGAGGCCGCCGCCATTGACGCCGCCGGCGATCACCGTGTCGCCGACAGTCACCTCGACAGGAATCGACTCGCCGGTTACCGCCGACATGTCAAGCGCCGACGTTCCCACAACCACGACACCATCGGTCGGGATGCGTGCCCCGGTGCGCACGACCATCACATCACCCGCGTCGACGTCACCGGTCGGCACATCAAGCGTCGATCCGTCCCGGCGGACCGTGGTCGTCTCTGGGACGAGGGAAAGCACGTGGCGCAGCCCTCGCCTCGACTTCGTGACCGCCCAGTCCTCGAGCGCTTCGGAGATCGAGAACAGGAACGCCAACGCTGCCGCTTCGGCGTACTCGCCGAGGATTAACGCACCGACGGCGGCGATCGTCATCAACAGGCCGACGCCGAGCCGGCCGGCGAACAGGTTCCGCACAGCGCCCGGCACGAACGTTGCAGCACCGATCACAACTGCGGCGATCAGCAACCCGTCAGCGACACCACCGGAGGCGACGAACCCGGCCGCCCACAGCACGGCGGCTACGACCGCGGCGATCGTCCGCCAGCGCTCCTTCAGCCAGTGACCCTCGTGTTCGGCGTCGAGGTTGCGGGGTGCGCAGCAGGTGTCAGTCACGACTCGACGTCTTCCGCTTGCCCATCAACGGGTTCGAGCACAACGTGACGGCTTGCCCGCCCTCGAGCAGTAGGCGCTCGGCGGCAACGAGCAGCTCTCGGACCTCCGGCCGGGCGATCGAGTAGAAGACCTGGCGTCGCTCACCTGGGCGATCAACAACAAGGCCGCATCCCTTCAGGCAGGCGAGATGGTTGGAGACGTTCGGCTGCGAGGCACCAACGGCAGCGACGATCTCGGACACGGAGCGTTCCCCGTCGAGAAGCGACAGCAGGATCGACAGGCGTGTCTTGTCGGACAACCCGTGGAACAGGTGGGCGGCAACATCAACATCGACCAAGTCACGTGCTGAATCAACCATGCGCCGTACAGTATCAGCGAACAGTGATGATGTCACCAATGGGTGATGAAACGTCGAATCGGGATCCTGGCAGACTTGAGCGTTGGGGCACCCGGCCCCAGCGATTGAGTGGGCGCTCGCCCAGGATGCTGGGCGGCGTAGGTGGTTTCGGCGCAACGCTGTAAACGCCGCCGAGAGTGCTGGCCAAGGCTTGGCGCAATGCAACTTGTCGTCGCTGGCGGACGCTCGTCTCGGCAGACGGCCCGCTCGTAGGGGTGCGTTGATGCCGACCGTGCTTCGTTCGATGCTGTTGTTCGCCGTCGCCGCAGTGGCGGAGATTGGCGGGGCCTGGCTGATCTGGCAAGGCGTCCGTGAGCATCGTGGGGTGGCGTTCGTCGGTGCCGGCATCGTTGCGCTTGCCGCGTACGGGTTTGTCGCCACGGCTCAGCCGGATGCGAACTTCGGCGGATCTTGGCTGCGTACGGCGGCATCTTCGTCGCAGGCTCGTTGGCGTGGGGCACGTCGTCGATGGGTTCAAGCCGGACCGGTGCGATCTAGCCGGGTCGGCGATCTGCCTTGTGAGCGTGGCGGTGACCATGTGGGCGCCGCGCTGAAAAACCTCTTGACCTTCAAGTACACACGAAGGTTTACGCTGGGTGAATGAAAGGTTTGAAGATCAAAGAGGTCGCCGGCGCCAGCGGTTTCACCGCGGCAACGTTGCGCTACTACGAGCAGATCGGGATCCTCCCGACTTCGACGCGCACACCGGCTGGGTACCGCACATACGACGATCGGACCTTGGACCGGCTTGCGTTCATCGCACGGGCCAAGCAGCTCGGCTGCACCCTCGAGGAGATCACCCGCTTGACCACCGCGTGGGAAGGAGGACAGTGCGGACCCATTCAGGATCAACTCCGTGACCTCGTCGCCGGCAAGATCCACGCTGCCCAAACCCAGATCGGGACCTCATGACTCTCGCCAGCGAACTACAAATTGCTGCGGCAGCACTCGAAGAGCACCGCCCGACGGCGCATGTGATGACGACTGCGGCTGCGTCAGTGCGCCAGCCGACGGCGCTGGCGTCGCCACGACGACCCAGGCGGTCAGCTTGTCCGCCAAGCCGCAACCGGCGGGTGCTCCTGCGATCGCGTGCACACTGTCGGCAGGTTCGATCAAACGCCGGATCGCCGACTGGCAGAACCTTCTCACGCATGTGACACGGCGCGAACGCATCGACGGTGGTGTCCGCAACCTGTTCGCCGCCGACGTTTCCACCGGCGAGCTGATGCGGTTGGTGGCAGCCGAGCAGGACTGCTGCCAGTTCTTCCAGTTCGCCATCACCATCGACACTGGCGGAGTCGCCCTCGAAGTTCGGGCGCCGGCTGCCGCCCTGCCGATAGTGACAGCAATGTTCGGGGAGCCGTCATGAGCGGCAACAAAGACAACGCCACGATCGTCGGCGTCGGTGTCGCGGCATGCGCAGCGTGTTGCGCCGGGCCGATGCTTGCTGTCCTCGCTGCGATCGGGCTCGGCACCGCCGCGGGGTTCGCAGTGTTCGGGCTGATCGCCATCGCGGTCGGCGCGGCGATCGCAGCCTTCGTGGCGGTCCGTCGTCGCCGCCGTGCCTCATCGTGTGCGCCCGTGAGCGCTGAGCCGACACCGGTGCACCTGTCGGTCCGCACCCCGCAATGAGCGCAGCCCCGGCGGTCCGGTCGCGTTGCGTGCCCGGCATGCTGCTGATCGCCGGTGCCGCACTGTTCGCCGCCGAGTCCCGCAGCTCTCACCTTCACGCTGAGACGTCAGCAGTCCACGATTCCGGCGAGCATTTTCGAAGCCAATGAGACCATCGCAACCTACGAGTCGGAAACGTCTGGACGGTCAGAGGTTGTCGGCCGTGAATCGAGGTGAGCGTTGCTGGCATCACCGCGAATCGACGCCGCTCGTCGTGGCGGCGATCGTGTCTCCCCCGCGCTTGCTACGGCGACCTGGCGGCGAGACGATCGACTTGTTCTGGTCGTGGTGGCGCTTTTTGCTGTGGGATATGCGGCGTTGGATGTCGCCGAGGTCTTCCGTCAGACCAAAGAGTCGGCCAGGCATCGCAACGATCGCAGCAATCATCGCGGCGCTCCACGGCGCCGCAGCATTGATCGCCGACCGCCACCGCCACCAGCTCGTGCAGTGAGCACCGAGCATCGGCCGGCACCTTTTTGTGCAACGCCTCTTTTGAGGAACAGAACGGAGCCGACGGCCGC
>JANOJN010000255.1:0-11423 GCA_031418775.1 Acidimicrobiia bacterium | reverse complement strand
ACCTTGCGGTGTTCGACTCCCAAGACTGGGGGCTCATCGTCTACGACGAGGTCCACCTCCTCCCGGCGCCGGTGTTCCGGGCGACCGCCGACATCCAGAGCCGTCGTCGTCTGGGCCTCACGGCAACACTCCTACGCGAAGACGGACGCGAGCGGGACGTGTTCTCGCTGATCGGTCCGAAGCGCTACGACGCGCCGTGGCGCGACATCGAGGCGCAGGGGTGGATCGCCCCGGCTCGGTGCGTCGAGGTCCGGGTGACGTTGACGGACGAGGAGCGGATGCGCTACGCCACGGCCGAACCCGACGAGACCTATCGGGTCGGTTCGACGTCGCCGCAGAAGCTGTCCGTGGTCGCGGCGATCGTCGCCGACCATCCCGATGACCATGTGCTCGTGATCGGGCAGTTCCTCGATCAACTCGACACGCTCGCCGCGTTCCTGGATGCCCCGATCATCACGGGGAAGACGCCGACCAAGGAACGCGAGCGTCTCTACGACGCGTTCCGCAGCGGTGATGTGCGGGTGTTGATCGTGTCGAAGGTGGCGAACTTCTCGATCGATCTTCCGGAGGCATCGGTGGCGATCCAGGTCTCGGGCACCTTCGGCTCGCGCCAGGAGGAGGCGCAGAGGCTGGGCCGAATCCTTCGACCGAAGTCCGACGGCCGCGTCGCCCACTTCTATTCCATCGTGTCCCGCGACACGAACGATCAGACGTTCGCCGCGAACCGCCAGCGCTTTCTCGCCGAGCAGGGCTACGCGTACGACATTGTCGATGCCGAGTCGATCGTGGGAAAGCATCGTCCCGACTGAGTCCGATGGTCGCCGGGCCCCGCCTCCGCTGCGCTTCGGCACCCGGCGACGTGGCCTCTTCCGGGGTTCGTTCGGACGACTCGCTTGGCTCGCTGTCCTTGCTCACCCACGGCCGTTGCATCGGTCTCGCAGTGAGTTCGGTAGGGCCCTGGTCACGGGCCGCGGCGGCCGTTCGGCCCGTCAATGAGCGGTGTTCAACCGTCGCCGGTGGGTTGACCGGTAGTGTTGGAGCGCGTGATTGGTGCTGGGCCCCGTGCTTCGCCCCATTGCCTGCACGAGGCGTCGAACCGTTCGTCTCGTGACGGCCCCACTCGCTTCCCCGAGCCCGAGGTACCCGCTGTGCCCACGAAACGAACGTTCCGCCGTGTTCTCGTCGCCGTCCTGAGCGTTGCCGTCGTCGCGTCGCTCGCGATGGTCGCCAGCCCGACGAGTTCGCAGGCACAGAGCGCCGCAGCTCTTTCGATCGTCATCACTCCCGAAGTTCCCTCGGGCGCTTCCCTGTCGAACCTCCCGACCGGGACCGGCCAACGGGTGTTCATCCAGGTGACGAACCCGTCGGGCGCGGTCGCGCTGGCGAACCAGCAGTTTGTCGTGCGGTTCGCCTCGAAGCCCGACGTCATCAGCTCGGTGAACGACGGCGTTGGCGTGATCGGACTGGTCGACCAGGTCAGCGGAGCCTGGTACCACACGATCGCCCAGCTTCCCCCGGGAGCGACGGTCACTTACTCCGTCAGCGCCTTCAAGTTCTGCCCGGGTCGGTGGCCGATCGCCGCTCGTGTCGGCGACAAGGTCAGTGTGGTCTTTGCCTCGTGGGTCGGTCAGCCCGATGCCCGATGCGGGGCCGACGAGACAGTGAGCCCCGCTGCCGCCTCGTTCTACGCGCTGGCGTGGCCCAGCTCCGCGGGCGGGCTTCCGATCGTTCCGCCGGCGAACTCGACGTCGACGTCGACCACGGCGGCGCCGGTCGGGGCGTCGACCACGGTCCCGGGCGTCGTTGCGCCGACCACCGTTCCCGGCGCACCGCGACCGAGCCTGATCAACTTGACCCTCTCGGCCTCGACGACCACGACGACGACCACATCGACGACGATTCGTCCCCGTGCCGGCGCCGGACCGACCACGACGGTGCTGTTCTGCAAGACCGTCGGCGGGAAGAGCTATTGCGCACCGAAGTTCTCGGTCTACAAGCCAGGCCAGAAGAAGATCGTGGAGCTCAAGAAGACGACGAAAAAGCGGACGACGAAGAAGCGGTGACCGACGCCACGGTGCTGTCAGCGCTTCGACGAGGGGTGTACGAGGCGACGAAGGGCTTCATGCCCGCGGACGAGGGCGAGGCCCTCCGTGCCGCGGCGTTCGCTGTCGCGTCGCTCGGTCCGCTGCTCGAGGTTGGGGCGTACTGCGGCAGGTCGGCGGTCCTCCTCGGGGACGTCGCGGAGCGTGCCGGATCGGTCCTGTTCAGCGTCGACCACCATCGGGGCTCGGAGGAGAACCAGGCCGGCTGGGAACACCATGACGGCGATGTTGTCGATCCGACGACCGGCCGCATGGACACCCTTCCGTTCTTTCGACGGGCCATGGAGGCGGCGCAGCTCGAACATCATGTGATCGCCGTCGTCGGCCACTCTTCGGAAGTCGCTGCGGCTTGGCGGACGCCCCTTTCGTTCTGCTTCATCGACGGCGGACATGGTCGAGAACCTGCCCGCCGTGATTACGAGGGCTGGACTCCACACGTGGTACCCGGCGGGGTCCTCGCGATTCATGACGTGTTCCCTGATCCGAGGGACGGAGGCCGCCCGCCGTTCGAGGAGATCTACCTTCCGGCGCTGGCTAGCGGCAGGTTCATCGAAGACGACGCCATGTCGTGTGGTTCGCTCCGGGTGCTGCGCCGCGTGTGATCTGCGTGGGTCACTCGAGGCCAAAGGCGATCGCGGTCGGTGATCCCGGCTCGAGGCAGGCGTGGGCCAGGATGACGGCCGCGGCCGAGTAGGCGGTGCGTTCGCCCGCGGGGAACCAGACCTGCATGGGGACGTGGAGGCCGGTCCAGTAGGAGCCGTCGTCGTGGCGGAGGATGCGTGTCGCCTCGAGCAGTTCGATGGCCTCGGGTCGCTGTCCGATCTTGAGGCAGGCGATCGCGGCTTCGGCGGTCTCGCCCGTGGTGACCCAGGGGTGGTCGTTCACGCATCGCACGCCCGAGGTCGGAATCACGAACTCGTCCCAGCGCGACTTCAGGTGAGACTGCGCGTGCTCGCCCGACACCACACCGCCGAGGATGGGGTAGTACCAGTCCATCGCCCACCGGTCCTTCTCGGCGAAGAACTCGCGGGGATGCTCGGCGATGGCGTAGGCGACCTTGACCCGTGCCTTTTCCCAGCGGCGCGATCCGTGGCCGAGCGCGTTGGCAATCGAGACGGCGCACGAGAGACTGTGGTGGATCGAGGAGGAACCGGTGATCAGGGCGTAGTGGAACGGTGTTCCGTCCGGCTCCCGGGCCCACAGGATTTCACCGGTCGGCTGCTGGAGGTGCAGCACCCAGTCGATGGCGCCGCGCACCATGGTCCACTGCTCAGCCAGCCAGTCGCCGTCGGCGCAGGTCAGGTAGTGATGCCACACGCCGACCGCGACGTAGGCGATCACGTTGGCGTCGAACTTGGCGTCCGTGACACCGTGGGCGTCGTAATACTGATGCCAGGAGCCATCAGCGCGCTGATTGTTCCGCAGCCACGCGTAGGCCAAGCTCGCTCGGTTGTGACACCCTCGGGCGTCGAGTGCCATCGCCGTCTCGACGTGGTTCCACGGATCGGAGTGCCCACCGTCGCGCCACAGGACGAGGCCGGAGGGAATCTGGAGGGATGCGATTGAGGATGCGCTCTGATCGAGTTCCGCGTCGGACAACAGCTTCGCTTCGAGCAGGTGCCCGACCGGGGTGCCTCCTTCGTTCACGCGGCAACCGGTTTCGCGGCGTAGACCACGAGGCTCTTCCCGATCACGGGAGCAAGGATCTGCTCGGGAATCTGGGTCGCCTTCGGCCGTTTCATGAGGTCCCACACCAAGAGTTCGTGGTACTTCTTCACCAGGGCGTTGTCGTCGTTGTTCACCCCAACGGCGCACTTCAGCCACCAATAGGGCGAGTGGAGCCCGTGCGCACGATGGGTGCCGGTGACGCGCAGCCCGGCCGTGCGGAGACGTTCTTCGATGGCCGGCTTGCGGTAGATGCGCACATGCCCACCCGGCGATGCCGGGGCGTGATAGTCGGAGTCGAGTGCCCAGTTGATCTTCTCGGGGAAGAACGACGGCACAGTGACGGCGATCGTCCCACCCGGACGCAATACCCGTGCCAGCTCCCGAGCCGCACCGCGGTCATCGGGGATGTGCTCCATCACCTCGGAGCAGATGATCCGATCGAACGCGCCGTCGGCGAACGGGAGGGCGAGTGCGTTGCCCTGCACGCACATGCTGGTTCCGGACGGGCTCTCTTCGAGGCTCATGGCATAGAGAGTCGACGCCGCCTGGCGGAGATCGTCCATGCCGAGATCGAACGCGATCACGTGAGCACCACGGCGCACGGCTTCGAAGGCATGACGTCCGCCTCCCGCTCCCATGTCGAGCACGCGGTCGCCGGCTCGCAGACCGAGTTGTTCGTAGCGCACCGTAAGCATGCGGACTTACTTTCCTGCCCTGGCTGAGTCGTGGGCAACCTTGGCGTTCGCTTCGAGCTCTTCGCGGTACTGCGCGACACAGCCGTCGGCGGCGACGCGCCACGTGAAGCCGCGGAGCACTCGGGCGCGACCTCCGGCGCTGAGCTTGGCCCGTAGCTCGGGGCTGCGCAGCACTTCGAGGATCGCTACGGCCAGTGCCGATGGGTCGTTGGGCGGAACCGTCAGCGCCGCCTCCCCGCTCGGACCGACCACTTCTGGGAGTGCGCCTCCGGTGGTGGTGATGAGCGGGGTGCCGCAGGCCATCGCCTCGATGGCGGGGATGGAGAAGCCCTCGTAGAGCGACGGGACAACGACCATCTCCGCCTCGTTGTAGAGCTCCACGATCCGGTCGTCGGAGACACCCGACTCGAACGTGACCACATCTTCAAGACCGAGTCGCTTGAGGAGTTCCGGCAAGACCGAACCCTCGCGCTGCTTGCCGACGATGGTCACGTCGATCACGTGCTCGGTGCGAACCTTGGCGAGTGCTTCGAGGAGCGGTCGAAGACCCTTGAGCGGGACGTCGGCCGATGCGGTGGTCATGATGCGGTGCGGTCGACGGGTCACGTGGGGAAGCGGCTTGAACCGTTCGTGGTCGACACCGACGGGAACGATGTGCAGCTGCTTGTCGGCCACGCCCATCTGAGCGATGATGTCGCGCTTCGACGATTCCGACACCGTGATGATGCGGGGGATGCCCTTGGCGACCTTCATCTGCATGCCGAGAAAGCCGTACCAGCGCATCAGCGACCAGCGGCGTTTCGCGTAGCTGAAAGACCGCTTCGACGGGTACACGCGTGGCAGGTCGGCAACTTCGAGATCGCGGTCGACGGTGATCGGGTGGTGAAGCGTTGCCACCACCGGGAGTCCGTCGTCGACGATGCCTTTGATGCCGTAGCCGAAGCATTGGTTGTCGTGGGCGATGTCGTACTCGCCGGCATGGGCGCGGAGGTAGCGCCGGGCCCGCAGCGAATACGTCCACGGCTCGGGAAAGCCGGACGTGAGCATGTGGGCGAACTCGAGCAGGTCGATGCCGAACTCGGCGACGCCCAGTTCTCGGGCGCGCCGGATGCGTTCGGCGACTTCTTGGGGGCGGGGCATATGCCATGGATCCTCGGCCCGGAACAGGTCGAGGCTCGGGAGCTTGATGAGCTCGACTCCGGCGTCGAGCACCGGCCACGGCTGTCCGGACAGCACGTCGACGTGGTGTCCGAGCTCGCGCAGCTCGCGGGCCACGTAACGGGTGTAGACGCCCTGCCCTCCCGAATGCGGGTTGCCGCGGTAGATGAGCCAGGCGATGCGAAGAGCGCTGGCGTCGGGGTCGATCCGGCGTGCCGGTCGGTCGGGGGCTCCGGCGGACATGGCCGACGAGGCTACTCGGCGCGCATCGAACCCGAGCCGTTGCTCAGGTTCGGCGGGACCGGCGGCGCGGCACGAGGAACGCGGCCGTTCCGGCCGCGACGGTAAAGGCCAGCGCCGGCGCGTCGTTCCATCGGGCGTAAGGGGTGAGACCGTCGCGAAGGGTGATCTTCGCGACGAGGGCAGTCTGTTCCTGGATCCTGCTCCGTGTGACCACGCGACCGTCCGGGGTCAGAATCGCCGATATCCCGGTCGGAGCGGCCTGGGCCACCCATCGTCCGGTTTCGCGTGCCCGCAGCCGGGCCGCGGCGATCTGCTGGGTCGGAAGGTGGGCCGACGTGAACGAGGAGGCGTTCGTCGGGATCAGCAGCGCCTTCCCGCCGGCCCGGACGCCGCTGCGCGCCCGATCGTCGAAGAAGCCCTCGTAGCTGATGATCAGGGCGATCGGTCCGAACGGGGTCTCGATCACGCCGGGGAGCGAACCGGAGCGCATGTCCTTCGTGGCAAGGGCCGAGGAGAAACGCTTGAGGAACGACCGGAAGTAGACGACCTCTCCGAACGGCACGCGGCGGACCTTGTCGTAGCGTCCCGTCTTCCCGTCGCCGAGGCCACCGCCGGGGTTGACCACCACGGAGAAGTTCCGGAACCGGGTCGGATCGGAATCGTCCTCGACCACCCCGGCAACGATTGGCGCCCCGAGCCTGGCCGCGAGTCGACCGATCTCCGCCCGTTTCGGTGATGACGCGAACCGCTGGACGTCGACGACGTTCTCGGGCCAGAGCACCAGGTCTACGGGTTGGCCTATGAGCCCGGTTGCGGCGACATGGGCTCGAAACGCCCGTTCCAGGCCGGCATCGGTGGCCCGCTCGCCGAGAGGTCCGCTTCCCTGGGCGATGCCGATGCGCAGGGTCCGTCCGCCGTGGGTGCCGTCGGGGACGACGTGGGCCAGGACCGTGACCGTGAGAAAGAGGATGAGCACCAGCGTGGACGGGATGACCGAACCGGTGAAACCGGCATCGCGCCGGAGAAGCCGGGCGGTGAGCACGGTGGCTCCGCCGACAACGGCAACGGCGCCGATCAGGAGGAGTCGTCCGCCGAAGGTGACAAGTGCGGCGAACGGTCCGTCGGCCTGACCCAGGTCGATGCCGCCGAGCGGAAGGCCACCGAACGGCCAGAGACTGCGCAGCGCGTCGGCGATGACGACGGCGGCGGCGACCGAGCAGACGAATGCGAGCGGTCGTTCACTGCGTGCCCGTGGCGTGGTCAGCGAGATGACGAGGGCGGTGATGACCATCTCGAGGCCGCAGATGATGAGTCCGCCGGGGAGGGAGAACTGGGTGAGCCACCACAGGGAGGGGATGTAGAGACCCCCGGCGAAGGTGAGCGAGCGGACGAATCGCTGACGGATCGTGCTGGCGGATTCGAGGGCGACCGGGAGCAGGCCGAGACCGACCACGGCGGCGGGCCACCAGCCGAACGGGGGAATGCTTGCCGTGGTGAGCAGGCCGGCGAGGAGCGCCACGAGCGAAGGCAGACGTCGTGATCCGGTCCGCGTCGGCGGAGCGTCGGCCGGATCCGACAGGACATCGCTGCGAAGGATGGTCGCCGTCGTCATCGAGCTATCGACTCTAGAACGCCACGCTGGTGACGCTCACCGGCGCCACCGGGTCGGGGGAAGGACATGACCCCCGGGTCGACGAGCCCGTTCAGTGTGCGGCGCGCCAGGCCGACCACAGACGGGCATACTCGCCCGCGTCGCGGCGGAGCAGCTCGTGCGGCGGGCCGTCCTCGACGATGACGCCGTCACGCATGACGATGACCCGGTCGGCGCGTGCCGCCGTCGTGAGCCGGTGGGCGATGACCACGGTGGTCCGTCCGGACGCCAGATGCACGATCGTTTCGGCAAGTCGGGCCTCGGTGGTCGCATCGACGGACGAGGTCGCCTCATCGAGCACGAGGACGTCCGGATTGCTGGCGCGGGTCCGGGCGAGCACGACGAGCTGGCGTTCTCCGGCGGAGAGCAGCGCGCCCCGCTCGCCTACCTCCGTATCGAGACCGAGCGGCAGCGAGCGCAACCAGTCGCCGATGCCGAGATGATCGAAGATCGCCGTCTGGGTGGCCCGATCGAGGCCCGGGTTGGCCAGCGCGACGTTGGCCCCGATGGTCGTATCGAAGAGGAAGGGTTCCTGCGGCACGAGCTGCAGCCGTCGACGGAGGTCCGACGAGCCGACTTCTGTGAGGGGGATGCCTCCGATGCGCACGGTGCCGGTCGTCGGGTCCAGCGTCCGCGCGATGAAACGGGCGACGGTGCTCTTGCCGGAGCCGGTGGCGCCGACGATGGCGACGGTCGTCGTGGCCTCGATGTGCAACTCGAAGCCCTCCAACGCGAATGGTTCGCGATGTCCTGCCGGCTCGACAACGGGGCTCGATTCGTCGGGTGCGCGCTCCGGGTAGCGGAACCCGACGGCGTCGAAGTCGATGGTCAAAGGTTGCGAAGGAAGCGGACGCGGGTGTGCCGGTTCGGCGAGGTCGCTCGGCAGGTCGAGCAGATCGAGGATGCGGTCGATCCCGGAGATGGCGCGCTGCGTCTGGTCGACAACTTCGGAGAGCTCCCCGAGCGGTTCGAGGAACCGCGAGACGAGGAAGACGAAACCGACGAGGGTGCCGGCCGTGATCGCCGAGGCGCCGCTGCGGTTCAGACCGAAGACGATCACCGCAACGACGATGGCCACCTCGAAGAACTGATTCCCGATACCGAGCACGGCCGACTGGGCCCCGGCGCGAACACTCGCTCGGCGACGACGATCCGACGCGGCGACAGTGGATGCACCGACCGCCCCTTCGGCACGGTACGCGCGGATGAGCGGTGCTGCGCTTACGAGCTCGGCCACTTGTCCGAGGTAGCTGCCGACGTGTTCGCGAACCTCCGCATGAGCAGTGCGCAGTCGTCGTTGCATCGTTCTCATGAAGGGGATGATCAGCGCGCTCAGTGCCAACGTGAGCAGCGCGAGCCTCCAGTCGAGCAGGACCATGGCGATGGCAACGACCGTCATCACGACGGCATTGGTGATCCAGGCGATCGCCGCCCACGAGAAGAACTCCGACAGGGTTTCGACATCGCTCGTGGCTCGGGACACCAGCACCCCACGGGGAAGCTCGCCGTGCTGCTGGAGGGAAAGCCCGAGCAGGCGCTGCACGATCCGCTCTCGCAGCACGCCGAGACCTCGTTCGGAAGTGCTGCCCAGCCGGACGATCGCGGTTCGGGAGGCGACAGAGGTGACGACCAGGCCCACCGCGCCAACTCCGCACAGCATGCCCACGTAGCCGACGCGAACGTCCCCGGAACGAAAGCCCTGATCGACCGCCTGGCGGATAAGCAGCGGTACGACCAGTCGTCCAAGGGCGCCGACGAGTGCGTATGCGAGTGTTGTCCTCCATCCGATCCGGAACTCGGGGACCCCGTGCCAGGCGCGCCGCAGCGACGACTTGCGGGCGGAACCATCGGGCGTGGTGACCGGCGTCATGCGTGCCCGAGAGCTTCCACCAGGGACCGGTACGTTGCTGAAGTCTCACGGAGTTCCTCATGAGTTCCCTGCGCGACCACCCGCCCGACGTCCATGACGATGACGTGGTCGGCGTGGGCGATCGTCGAAGGGCGGGACGCCACCATCACCATCGTGAGGTCGGACCGCGTGGACCGAAGTGCCTGAAGTATGCGCGCTTCCGTTTCGGCGTCGAGAGCCGACGTGGTGTCGTCGAGGAGGACCACGTCGTTCTCCCGGGAGAGCGCTCGGGCGAGCGCAAGTCGCTGACGCTGGCCGCCGGAGAGTGAGACTCCTCGCTCGCCCAGACGGGTGCGGCGCCCATCGGGAAGACCGTCGACGAACTCGTCGGCACCGCTCGTCGTCATCGCGGCACGAACCAGTGTCTCGTCGAGCGAGGTGCCGAGTGAGAGGTTGTGCTCCACCGTTCCGGACACGACGAGTGGCTCCTGGAACACCATGGCGATGCGGTCGGTGTCCGTGCCTCGCGCTCCCGATGTGGGCGCGTCGAGACCGGCGAGGACATGGAGGAGTGAGGACTTGCCGGAGCCGGTGGCTCCGACGATCGCGGTTGTCCGCCCCCGGGTGATGCCGATGGTGACGTTGTCGAGTGCTCGCCGTCCGTCTTCGTGGACGAGTGACACGGATTGCAGGTCGAGAAGATCGGTGTGATCCAGCGGCCGTGGTTGATGAGGCGTAGCCGGAACTGGTTCGGCGAGCAGCGCCTCGACCCGAGCCAGTCCGGTTCGTGAACGCGCCATGTCGAACATCGCCCAGGCCAGGAGCAGGAGCGGCCACACGAGGAGGTTGTAGAGCGACACGACGGCCACGACGTCACCGACCGACATCGCACCTCGGTCGACCCGCCATGCGCCCATCAGCACCAGGCCGACGTTGACGAACTGCGGGACGACACCCTCGAGCGTGTTCACGGTGCTCCGGAGGCGCACGATCTGGAGCTTGTGATCGCGGAGTCGGGCGATCCGTGGGCGGGCCCGGTCGGTCATGTGCTGTTCGAGCCCGAGTGCCTTGACCGCCGAAATCCCGTCGACCATCTCGTGGATCACTCCGGCAAGATCGGCCACATCTTCCTGCACCGCGGTGTTCGGGCCTTCGGCGAGGTTCTGAAATCGCTCATTGAGGAACAGCGTGAGCGGCAGGACGACGGCCGAGACGATCGCCATCGGCACATCGACCGACACCAGCCAGCCGAGGGCAATGCCGATGAGCGCGACCACGCCGAGGGCGTAGGGGAGCGGATGGAGGACGGCGGTGGCCGCCTCGGGGTCGTTGTCGGCGTTTCCGAGGAGGGTGCCGGTGGGGGTGCGGCGGTAGAACGTGAGGGGTTGACGGAGGAGGTGCTCGACGACGAGTCGTCGCCAGGTGTGGGCACTCGTGTGAGCAAGCCGGGCCGCGTTGATCCGCCGGAGCAGTGCCGCGGCCAGCCGGAGCCATCCGATGCCGCCGAGCAGAAGGAGGAGCTCGACCTTGTTCTCGCGGGCGATCGCGGCAGCCGACGGGAGCGCTTGGCCGTCGAGGAGGGGTGTGATCAGTCGATCAACAACGCGGCCGAGCGTCCGGCTCCATCCCACGGTGAGCAGGGCGAAGAGTGTGGCTCCGCCGACCGCCAGGGTGAACAGCTTCGGTTCGCGACGGGCGTAGAGGGCGACGAGACGGGCGTCGGTCCCCCAGTGCCTCTTCGTGATCGGCGCGGCGCTCTCCTGCTGCGAACCCTTCTCTGTTGCGGAGGGTTGCGCGTCGGGCGGGGCCTCGCCGACGAGACCCGGCATCGCCCGTGGCGATGAGTTCTCGTTGTTCGGACTGTCGGGCACAACTCTCAATCTTCCCACCGACCTCCGTCGGACCCGACCGCCTTTTGGGATCGCCTGCTCTTTGGGATCGCCCGCTGACGGACTCACGTAGCCTGGAGTGGTGGCAGGCAGCGAACCGTCGTTGCGCCCGGGTCATGTCGAGGTCGCGTCTGGTTCGTCACCGGCAGGCGATCCACTCCTGACCAG
>JANOJN010000254.1:0-8627 GCA_031418775.1 Acidimicrobiia bacterium | reverse complement strand
ATTCCCCGGGTGACGGCGATCTGATCTGATCTGATCTGCTCAGATCGCCGTAGACCAACGAGAGATGCTCGACAACCCAGTCGATGGACGCGGTGTGCGCTCGAACGTCGTCGGGGTCGATGCTCGGGAACGTGGCGACCCGCAACTGATTGCGCCCGAGTTTGCGGTAGCTGTCGGTGTCGACGATGCCGTTGGCCCGGAGCACTGCACTCACCGTGAGTGCGTCGACACCATCGAGATCGATGGTGGCGACGACAGCCGAACGATCATTCGGATCGGCCACGAAAGGTGTTGCGAACGAACGCGAGTCGGCCCAGGCGTAGAGGTGATCGCTCGATTCGCAGCAGCGGGCGTTCGCCCACGCGAGTCCTCCGTTGGCGTTGATCCACTCGGTCTGTTCGGCGGCGAGGAAGATGGTGGCCAACGCCGGCGTGTTGTAGGTCTGATTCTTCGTCGAGTTGTCGAGCGCGATGGTGAGATCGAGCGACGCCGGAATCCACCGGCCGGACGCCTTCACCTCAGCAATGCGGGCAAGAGCTCGTGGCGAGCAGAGGGCGATCCACAGTCCGCCGTCGGATGCGAAGCACTTCTGCGGGGCGAAGTAGTACGTGTCGAACTGCGACGCATCGACCTCGAGTCCTCCGGCCGCGCTGGTTGCATCCACGAGGACGAGTTGCGAATCGTCCGCGCCGATCGGTCGGGTGATCGTGTTGGCCACTCCGGTGGACGTCTCGTTGTGGGTGAGGCAGTACGCGTCGACCGCGTTCGGACCGTTGGCCGGACGGGCGATCGTCTTGGCCGAGGTGCCGGGGTCGGCGTTGATCACCTCCGGGTCACGGAGAAACGGCGCGGCGGCGCTGGCCTCGGCGAACTTCGACGAGAACTCGCCGAAGACGAGGTGCTGGCTTCGATCCCCGATGAGACCGAGCGTGGCGATGTCCCAGAACACGGTTGACCCGCCGTTCCCGAGCAGAACCTCATAGCCCTCGGGGAGCGAGAACAGAGATTGCAGGCCGCTCCGCAGTCGGCCGACCTCACGCTTGACCGGTTCCTGGCGGTGGCTCGTTCCGAGGAATGAGGTGCCCGTCGCGGCGAGTGCCGCCAGTGCCTCGGAACGGACCTTCGAAGGTCCGCACCCGAACCGACCGTCTCGGGGGAGGAGGTCGGCGGGAATGCGGAGGTCGGGGGTCGTTGACACGGGGGTCGAGCCTACGGAACACCCGGCGGACGTTCCGTCAACATTGTCCGTTCGGTCACGTGACCGGCGCCACGTCGGAGAACGGGGGATCGTACGAAACGTCCAACGGCGGACGCCTAGCCTTGCTCACCCTGTGGCACGCATCCTGGTAACCGAGTCCATCGCCGAAGGCGGATTGGAGCGACTTCGCAAGGCGGGACACACCGTCGATGTGCAAGAAGGTCTCTCTCCCGCCGAGCTGAACGACGCGATCATCGGTGCACATGCGCTGATCATCCGATCGGCCACGAAGGTCACGGCTGATCTGCTCGAACATGGCGATGTTCTTGCCGTCGTCGGCCGGGCCGGAATCGGTCTCGACAATGTCGACGTACCGGCTGCCACCCGTCGCGGGGTGATGGTCGTGAACGCGCCGCAGTCGAACGTTGTCTCCGCCGCCGAGCAGGCCATGGCGCTCTTGCTGGCCACGGCCCGCAACCTGGCCCAGGCCCACGGCGCGCTGAAGAATGGCAAATGGGAACGCTCGAAGTGGGAGGGCGTCGAGCTCTACGGCAAGACGATCTCGATCATCGGCCTCGGCCGGGTCGGAGCGCTCGTCGCCGAACGATGCGCCGCGTTCGGGATGCGGGTGATCGCGTTCGATCCGTACATCTCGCATGAACGCGCCGCAGCCCTCGGCGCCGAGTTGCGCACCCTCGAAGAGTGCATGCGCCAGTCGGACTTCATGTCGGTGCACCTCCCGAAGACCAAGGAGACCAACGGCATCATCGGTGCGGCCATGCTCAAGCTGGCGAAGACGGATCTCCGCATCGTGAATACTGCTCGGGGCGGGATTGTCGACGAGGTCGCGCTGTTCGACGCTGTGAAGTCAGGCCAGATCGCTGGAGCGGGTCTCGATGTGTTCAGCGAGGAGCCGTGTACCGACTCGCCGCTCTTCACCCTCGACCGTGTGGTCGTCACCCCGCACCTCGGCGCGAGCACTCGCGAGGCCCAGGACAAGGCCGGCGACACGATCGCCGACATGGTGCAGCTGGCGCTCGCCGGCGATTTCGTCCCGTTCGCCGTCAACGTCGACGCTGCCGCAGCGAGCGAGACGATACGCCCGTACCTGCCGCTGGCCGAACGTCTCGGGCTGCTCGTTGCCGGCCTCTGTCATGGCACGCCGGCCGAGCTGGCCATCACCTTTGCCGGCCAGATCGCCGACTACGACACCCGCATCCTCCGCCTCGCGGTGCTCAAGGGTCTGCTCGGTGCCGTGCATGACGATCAGGTCACCTACGTCAACGCGCCCCAGCTTGCCGACGAGCGCTCGATGTCGGTCACCGAGACGAAGTCGTCGCTCTCACTCGACTATCGGTCGAAGATCGAACTCCGCACGTCGTGCGGCCACTCCCTCGCCGGTACGATCGCCGGTCTCCGGATGGAGCCGCGCATCGTGATGGTCGACGATCATGCGGTGGAAGTGCCGCCTTCGCGGCATCTGCTCGTTGTGCGCAACGACGATCGTCCAGGCATGATCGGCGCCGTCGGCGTCACACTCGCCAAGCACGAAGTGAACATTTCGAACATGGCACTGGGTCGCTCGGAGACGGGTGGGAGCGCCCTGATGATCCTCGACACCGACGACGCGGTGCCGACAGCCGCGCTCGAAGAACTTCGTTCGGTTGACGGCATCCTCGGGGTCGACCCGATCGACGAGGATCTGCGGAACTGACGGCGACGCGGACGACCGCCCCGGAGCGTGCTCCGAGGCGGTCGCCGATCGAACATCTCTCAGTGGGAGAAGCGGGTACCGTTCGCTTCGCGGAGCCGCTCCGACATCGCCGACAAGAGCTTCATCGAGAGGCCGGGGATGTGGGCAAGAGCCGTGGAGAACTGCGACGGCCCGAGAACCAGCAGGGTGGCATCGGTGATCGCGGTGACCGTTGCCGAGCGGGGCCGCTTGTCGATGGGGGCGAACTCACCGAAGTGCGATCCCGGCCCTAGGGTCGTCACGAGGTTGCCGTCGATCTCGACCTTGAGCGATCCGTCGTGCACGACGTAGCACTCGAACCCGGTGGAGCCCTGGCGCACGATGACTTTGCCGGCCGACACCTCGACCTCGTCGCAGAGGCTGGCGAGTTCCTTCAATTCCTTCTGGGTACAGGACGAGAACAGCGGGACGGCTGCGAGGTGCGTGAGTTTGTCGGTCTTCGATGGCTTCGCCATGGTTGCTCCGTGTGGTTCGGTGTGATGGTCGTCCCATCATGGCCCACAAGCTCCGGTGATTTCCTCTCCAGATCGGGAGATTCTCCGGTTGGCCTGAGACGGTGTCGTTCAAGGTGTGGTGAAACGGCCCGCGCACCGTCGTTGACGACGGAGCGATCCTCCGCAATGCTGCACGGGATCATCTACCCGGAGGACACACCATGACCCGTGCCAGCTTTGGCAAGCGGTTTCTCGCCGCACTTCTCGATGGAATCATCGTCGGGGTGGTGGGCACCATCCTCGGAGCGATCCTCGGAGGCGGAGCAGCGGGGCAGGCGCTGTCCACCGCGCTCGGGCTCGGTTACTACATCTACTTCGAAGGTGGGCAGGGCGCCACGCTCGGAAAGAAGGCGCTCGGCTTGCGCGTCGTTTCCACCTCCGGTGCGTCGCCGATCGGGTACGGGTCAGCTGCCGTTCGCTACGTCGGTCGCATCGTCTCGGCCATTCCCTTGGCACTCGGCTACTTCTGGATGCTGTGGGACAAGGACAAGCAGACCTGGCACGACAAGATGGCTTCGACCTACGTCGTCAACGTCTGACCACTCGCCGTCGGGTGCCGCGGCACCGCCTGTTGTTGCGATTCCTGCCCGGGCCGGCGAGTCCCGGGCAGTTTCGCGTCGAAGGGTCAGATCGTTCGTTTCGTCCAGCGGTGCAGGCGGATGATGATCAGAACCGCTCCGAGAGACAGCACCAACGACACGATGTGCGAAGCGCGGTAGCCGGCCGCGATCGCCGATCGGGCGACATCGCTCACCGCGGTGTCTTCGCCCTTGAGGAGCGGGCGGATCTCCTCGAGGTCCCCGACTCGATGGCGTATCACGCCGAACAGCACTCCGCTCACGGCGGCAACGCCGACGGTCGATCCGAGATTGCGCAGGAACTGATGCGCGGCGCTGGTCCGGCCCATGTCAGTAGCGTCGGCCGATCGCTGCAGGAGGGTCAGGCCGGCGTTCGTGACTGCACCGATGCCGCAGCCCTGGAGGAACGACATTCCCGCGACGACCGCCACTGGCGTCGCTGTCGAACCGTAGACCGCGAGGCCGGTCACCAGTGGTGGAATCGTGAGCAGGCCACCGGCGAGCATCACCTGGGTGTTCGTGAAACGATCGAGCAGGCGACTGACGACGATCGATGCCGTTGTCCATCCGAGGGCCATGAAGGTGACGGAGAATGCGGCGATTTCTCGTGAACGTCCGAGTGCTCCGGTCACGTAGAACGGCACGAACCCTTCCACGGCGAGTCCGCCGGCGAACAACAGGAACACGGCGATGTTGATGGCCGCGAAGGGGGGTTTGTTGAGATGACGGAGTTCGAGAATTGGTGAGGCCGTGCGCCGCGCGTGCCTCCAGTAGGCGCCGCCGAGCACGAGGGCGGCGGCGATGGGGATCACAGCCTCTGCATTGAACTCGGTGGCCCCCACAAGCAGCAGGGTCAGGAAGGCGCCAAGCAGGACAAGCCCCCGGAGGTCGAAGGACACCGATGATCCTTCGCGCTTTCCCGGCAGTCGGTTCCAGCCGATGAATGCCGCGAAGAGCGTGAGAGGAATGTTGACGGCAAACACGGCGCGCCATCCGAGCGGGGTTCGGACCAGGGCGGCGGCGAGCGCGGGCCCGGCGAACGACATCACACCCCACACGGTCGAGTTCGCGGCGAATGCCCGGCTCCGAAGGTGCTCCGGGAAGGTGACTCCGACTGCGGCCAGGGCAACAGCAACGACGAGCCCGCCGCCCATTCCCTGCACGGTGCGAGCGAGGATCAGCGTCTCCATCGTCGGCGCAAAGCAGCACGCCGTGCTGGAGAGGAGAAACGTGACGAGCGTGAATCGGTAGACCCGGGCGAGACCGATGCCGTCGATCAACGGCCCGGAGGCGAGCGCGGCGATCGTGAGGGTAAGGGTGAAGGCCGTGAAGACCCACGGAAGCAGGCGAACCCGCCCGAGGTCGCCGGCGATCGTGCTTTGCACGGCGGTGACGCCCAAACCGTCGAAGGCCGACAACGAGATCGCCGTCAGGGTCGAGATGGTGATGGAACGGTACTGCGGAGACAGCACCGATTTCGCGGCGCGGTCCGCGCTCGCGTCGGTCGTCATGACGTCACCTCTCGTCGGCGGCGAGCTCACGTTCCAGGACCACAGCCACTCCGTCGTCATCGTTCGAAACGGTGATCTCGTCGGCGGCCTGCTTGGTCACCGGATGCGCGTTGTCCATGGCGACGCCGTGGCCCGCCCACGCGAGCATGTCGACGTCGTTGGGCATGTCACCGAACGCGATGACGTCGGGCTGCGATGCGTCGAAGTGATGGGCAATGCGTTCGAGGGCATCGGCTTTCGTGACACCGAACGGCATGAGCTCGATCAGCGAGTTGGGTCCGAGGTCATCGCCCATGGACCCGTAGGTCACGGTGGCGAGGTCTCCGATCGCCGCGATCAGGGCGTCAAGCAGGTCGACGTCCATCGCGGGATGCCGGAACATGATCTTCGTGAGCTGCCCGTCGAGGAGTTTCTCGAGGGGCGCCTCGCGGGCTTCGCGTCCATGCGCGAACACCGCCTTGTAGCCGGGAATGTGGCCGAACCCCGACGGACCGTCGACCGCGAACGAGGCATCGGGCAGGATGGCGCGGATGGCGTCGGCAGCAGCGAGGGCGGTCGTTCGCTGGTGGAGCCGCTGATCAACGACGCGTTCGTCGGTGAGGTCGATGACCATGGCCCCGTTCGAGCACACGGCCAGACCCTGGTGACCGGTCATCTCGGCGATCGGGTGGACCCAGCGCGGCGGGCGGCCGGTGGCCAGCACGAAGGTCGAACCACCTGCCACAACGCGGTCGAGCACCGCCTTGGTGCGTGGCGCCAGCGAACCGTCGGATCGTATGAGCGTTCCGTCGATGTCAGACGCAACCACCCGAAAACGCACCCTTGCACGGTAGACGCTCGCGACGGGAAGGTCCCACGAGCCCGGGGCACCACGTCCGCGCCGCAGTGTTCTGGGTCGGCTCACGCGCACTGGGTCGACTTACGTGCACTGGGTCGACTTACGCGCACATTTGGCCAGTTTCCCGACCCAGCGACGTGAGCTGACCCAGAAGACGCCCTAGGCCGAAGGCTCGGCGTATTCGCGGAACGCCGACAACGCTCGCGGCCCGTAGACGGTTCCCGGTCCTCCGTTCATGACGATCGCCACGCCGATGGTCTCGGCAACCTCGGCCTCGGTTGCCCCGGTCCGCGCCGCTCCCCGAGCGTGTGCGGCGATGCAGCCGTCGCACTGTTTGGAGATGGCGACGGCCAGCGAGATCAGTTCCTTCGTCTTCGCCGAAAGAGCCCCGTCTTTCATGGCCGCGGCATGAAGTTCAGCGAAGCCCTTCATCACGTCGGGAATGTCCTCACGGAGGGCACGAGCCGGGGAGCGGAGCTCGTCTTGAATCTGGCGGGCGGAGTCCATATCAGCAGTCTTGCGGGTTCCATGCCATCCACCAACGGTTTCGTAGCCGCGGTTGGTTCGTAGACTCCCTGGCGACGCAGAACAGCGTTCCTTTGGTCGGAACGCATCGGAAAGAGACTCGCCATGGATTTCGAACTGTCAGACGAACACCAGATGTTCCAGAGGACGATGCGTGACTTCGTCGACCGCGAGATCCGTCCTGTTGCCCGAGACTGGGAACACGAAGGCCGCTATCCGACCGAGATCGTCGAGAAGATGAAGCAACTCGGGCTCTTCGGCATCACGATCCCGGGTGCGTATGGCGGCATGGACGCCGACCTCGTGACGATGGCGATCGTGTTCGAGGAGATCTCCAAGGGGTGGATGGGAATCGCCGGCATCCTCGGAAGCCACTCACTCGCCTGCAAGATGATCGTCAACCACGGCACCGAGGAGCAGAAGCTGCGCTGGCTCCCCGAACTGGCCACAGGTGTCCGTCGGACGTGCATCGCCCTGACCGAGCCGAATGCCGGAACCGACCTCCAGCGCATCCGGACCACAGCGAAGAAGGTCGAGGGCGGCTACGTCCTCAACGGCACGAAGATGTGGATCACCAACGCCCGCTACGCGAACCCCATGCCGGTTCTGTGCAAGACCGATCCGACCACCACGCCTCCGCACAAGGGGATGAGCGTGCTGATGGTCGAACAGGGTTCGGCTGGCATGACCGTGACGAAGGACATCGGCAAGCTCGGCTACAAGGGCACGGAGAGCTGCGAAGTCGTCTTCGAGGACTGCTTCGTCCCCGAGGATTGTCTGCTCGGCGGTTACGAAGGCCGAGGCATGCAGATGGCCTTGGGTGCGCTCGAGGTCGGGCGGGTCAACATCGCCGCGCGATCGGTCGGCATCGCTCAAGCGGCGCTCGATCAGGCGCTTCGGTACACGAAGGATCGCGAGGCTTTCGGGCAGTCGATCAACAACTTTCAGGCCGTGCAGATGAAGCTCGGCGACATGGCCACGCAGGTGCAGGCGGCTCGCCTTCTCACGTGGTGGGCGGCGTGGCGGTCCGACAAAGGTATGCGCGCAGATATGGAGTCGGGCATGGCGAAGCTGTTCGCTTCGGAAGTCGCCATCACCTGCTCACTCGACTCGATGCGGCTCCACGGCGGCTACGGTTACTCCACGGAATTCGAGGTCGAGCGTCTCTACCGCGACGCGCCACTGATGGCCATCGGTGAAGGCATGAACGACATCTTGAAGACGGTCATCGCCAAGGCGCTGATCGCCGAATTGCACTGATGCACGTGTACCCGTGATCGAGACTGTCGGACTCCTGAAGATCTTCCAGCCGAAAGGGCCGGGTGCCAAGAAGAAGGGCGCGGTCGTCGAGCCGATCGTGGCCGTCGACGGGATCGACCTGCGCGTCGACAGCGGCGAGATCTTCGGTCTGCTCGGCCCGAACGGGGCGGGCAAGAGCACGACGATCAAGATGCTCTCGACCCTCCTCGCTCCGTCCGGGGGCCAGGCCACCGTTGCGGGGTTCTCGCTGGCAACGCAGCGGAGCGAGATCCGACGGGTGATCGGTGTCGTCTCGCAGAGCGGTGGCCTCGACTCCGAGGAGACGCCGATGCGAGAACTCGTGCACCAAGGCGTGCTGTTCGGTCTCGTTCGGCACGCAGCTACGAAACGGGCGACCGAGTTGCTCGATCGCTTCGAGTTGGGAGCGGCGGCAACGCGTCAGATCAAGACGTTGTCGGGTGGTCAGCGTC
>JANOJN010000253.1:0-63330 GCA_031418775.1 Acidimicrobiia bacterium | reverse complement strand
GATCTCGACGAAGACGATCTCGACGATGACGCCGACGAAGACGATCTCGACGATGACGCCGACGATGACGCCGACGATGACGATGACGCCGACGATGACGCCGACGATGACGCCGACGATGACGCCGACGATGACGATGACGATGACGCCGACGATGACGCCGACGATGACGCCGACGATGACGCCGACGATGACGCCGACGATGACGCCGCGGACGATGACGACCTTGCAGGACCTGGTACCGACGAACACGAAGGAGACGACGTATGAAGATGAACGCCGAATTCATGGAGGCCCTCGAGTTTCTTGAGGCCGAGAAGGGCGTCCCGAAGGAGCTCATCCTCGAGGCTCTGGCCAACGCGCTGGTCACCGCCTACAAGCGTCAGCCCCGCGCCGCAGAAGAGGCAGTCGTGTCGATCGACCCGGACACCGGGGAGATCTTGGTGTTCGCCCAGGACCTCGACGAGGAGGGCCACGTCGTCCGCGAGTGGGACGACACCCCGAAGGACTTCAGCCGTATCGCCGCGGTCACCGCGAAGCAGGTCATCCAGCAGCGCATCCGCGAGGTCGAACGCGACCAGAAGTTCGAGGAATACTCCGGTCGGGAGGGTGGGCTTGTCACCGGCATCGTGCAGCAGGGCGAGAGTCGCTACACGTTGCTCGACCTGGGTCGCGTCGAGGCGCTGCTTCCGCAGGCCGAACAGGTCCAGCACGAGCGCTATGCCCAGGGCTCGCGCCTGAAGGCCTATATCGTCGAGGTCCGCAAGAGCTCCAAGGGTCCGCAGATCGTTGTGTCTCGCACCCATCCCGGCCTGGTCAAGGGACTCTTCGAGCTCGAAGTCCCCGAGATCGCCGACGGCGTCGTTGAGATCAAGGCGATGGCTCGTGAGCCAGGGCATCGTACGAAGGTCGCGGTGTGGTCGAACGACAACAACATCGACGCCGCCGGTGCGTGCATCGGGTCGCGCGGTGCCCGCGTCCGCATGGTGGTCAACGAGCTGCACGGCGAGAAGATCGACATCGTGCCGTACTCGGCCGACCCGCAGGAGTTCGTCCGAGAGGCCCTCGGCCCGGCGAAAGTCAAAGAGGTCCGGATCAACGAGGAACTGGGCGTCGCCACGGTCATAGTCCCCGATAACCAGCTCTCCCTGGCCATCGGCAAGGAGGGGCAGAACGCCCGTCTCGCGGCCCGGCTCACCGGATGGCGCGTCGACATCAAGGGGGAGACCCAGTTCGCGGAGGAGGAAGCCGGCGGCGGTCTCGTCGACGAGGACTATGCCGAAGGCGAGTGGGTCATCGACCCGGAGACGGGTGACCAGGTGTGGGTCCCCGCCGACGGTGGCGTGGCCCTCACGGCCGAGGAGTGGAGCGCCGAGGCGTCAGCGGCGCAAGCCGCTGCGGTCGAGAGTGTCGATGGTCCGGAGCCGACGCCTCCGGCGTGACTCCGGTGCGGGCACGCCCGACGTCGGTACGTCGGGCCCGGTCCGCACCTGTATCGGTTGTCGACGTCGGGGAGCGCCCGACACGCTGGTGCGGCTCGTCGCTTCGGACGGGCCGCCCGGCTACGTGATCGGCCGGTCATTGCCGGGTCGCGGAGCTTGGCTGTGCCGGGCCGACGCAACGCTGCTTCCGTCGGAGGCGTGTCTCGGCGAGGCGGTTCGCCGCAAAGCCTTCGCCCGTGCGTTTCGGGTCCCGGCGGCCAGTCGAAACTGAACAGGTCTGGGCTTCGTCGCCCACCCGATAGCATGTCCTCCCGGTCTTGCGGCTTTCCCGCGTGGCGCGCCCATCCTGCATGGACGAACCACCTGGTGTCACCGCTCGATCGTCACTCACAGCGAAACCGATCAGGAACCCGTGCCCGCAAAGATTCGTCTGTCCCTGCTCGCCAAAGAGCTCGGACTCACCAACAAAGAGACGCTTGATCTCTGTGTCGCCCTCGGTATCGGGGTCAAGACACACTCGTCGAGCATCGAGGACGCCCAGGCTGATCGCGTGCGCCGCAAGGCCGAGCGTGAAGGACTCAAGCGCGACGTGCAGCCGGAGGAGCCGCCGGCGAAGGGTAAGAAGAAGGCGTCGGCAGACGAAGCGCCCGCCGAAGATGTCGCCGTTCCGGCCGTTGTACTGGTGCCGGTCGCCCAGGCACCCGCCCATGTCGCCGTAGAGGCGCCCGCTGCAGTGACACCCGAGAAGGTGGCGAAGGAGGCAGCTGAGGTCCACGCAGCTGCGCCCGCCCCGGTGGTCGTCGAGATGCCGGCTCCTGTCGAAGCCGCTCAGGTCCCTGTCGAGGCCGCGCCTTCGGTTGCGGCCGAGACTGCCGCGGTCGTCCCGAACGCCCCGGACGCCCCTGTCGAGGCCGCCCCCGTTGCCGAGGAATCCCTGCCGGCGGCCGTGCCCGGACCGCGCCCGCCGATGCCCGGAGTCACGGCACCGGGTTCGCGCATCATCTCGTCGAGCAATCGGCCGGGTAGCACCGTTTCCACGCCGCGGCCCGCTGTCCCGCCGCGACCCATGATGCCCGCCGCCGACGCCTCGGGTGCCCGTGCCGACGTCGCCGGGGGTGCCCCCCGTTCGCCAACAGGTCGCCCGATTCCGCCGCCTCCCGGCCAGCCGCGTTCGCTGACCGGTCGCCCGATCCCGCCTCCGCCCGGCCAGGCCCGTGGTGCTGGCCCGCGCCCCGGTCCGGGTGGACCCGGTGCCCGTGGTCCCGGTGGCCCGGGTGCACGAGGACCTGGCGGTCCCGGCGGCGCACCGGGTGGCCCCGGTGGTCCGCGCACGGCGACGGGCCCCGGTGGTACCCCGCGCCCCTACATGCCGAGTCGTCCGGGTGGCGGGAACTATCCGCGCCAGTCGGTCCCGGGTGCCGGTGTGCGTCCCGGTGGTCCTGGCGGTCCGGGCGGTCCCGGCGGCGGCTCGGGCGGTCCCGGTGGTGGCGGTCCAGGTGGCCCCGGTCGCGGTGGCCCCGGTGGCGGTCGTGGCCAGGCGCGCCCGCAGCGCCAGTCCAAGAGCAAGCGTCGTCGTGCGTTCGAGGAGCTCGCCCCCACGGCGATGACCCGGTATTCAAAGAGCGACGCTCCCGTCCCCAATGGCGAGATCATCGTCGAGCGCGGCAGCTCGGCCCAGGAGCTCGGTCCGAAGCTCAACCGCACGGCAGCCGACGTCGTCCGCTTTCTCATGCAGCAGGGCGAAATGGTCACGGCGACCCAGAGCCTCACCGACGACGCCATGGAGCTGTTTGCTCTCGAGGTCGGCGGTCAGCTGCTGCTCGTCGATCCCGGCCAGGAGCAGGAAGCCGGGCTCTTGCAGATGCTCGACGACGACGACGACGATCCTGCCGATGAGGTCACGCGTCCGCCGATCATCACCGTCATGGGCCACGTCGACCACGGCAAGACCTTGCTGCTCGACCGTTTCCGCGAGACGAATGTCATCGCCGGTGAAGCCGGTGGGATCACGCAGCACATCGGTGCCTACCAGATCGAAAAAGACGGTCGCCTGATCACGTTCATCGACACTCCTGGCCACGAGGCGTTCACCGCCATGCGTGCCCGCGGCGCCGGTGCCACCGACATCGTCATCTTGGTGGTTGCCGCCAACGACGGCGTCATGCCGCAGACGGTCGAGGCGTTGAACCACGCGAAGGCTGCCGACGTGCCGATCATCGTGGCGATCAACAAGATCGACATTCCCGACTCCGACCCGAACCGGGTCATGCAGCAGCTCACGGAATACGAGCTGGTTCCCGAGGCGTGGGGTGGCGACACGATCATGGTCGAGGTCTCTGCGCTGCAGCGCCTCGGTCTCGACGATCTCCTCGAGCAGGTCCTGCTGGTTGCCGACGTCGAGGATCTCAGAGCGGTTCCGCACGGCACCGCCCGTGGCGTCGTGCTCGAAGCGAACCTCGACATCGGTCGCGGCCCGGTCGCCACCGTGCTCATCGAGCGCGGCACCCTCAAGGTCGGAGATCCCATCGTTGCCGGGGCTGCGTGGGGAACCGTACGCGCGCTTCTCAACGACAAGGGCGAGCAGATCAAAGAAGCCGGTCCGTCGATGCCGGTCCAGGTGCTCGGCCTCTCCCAGGTCCCGGGTGCGGGCGACGAGCTCCGCGGCGCTCCGGCTCTGAAGACCGCGAAGACCGTCGCCGAGGCCCGCGAGCAGCGGTTCCGATTCGCCGGCCTACGCGGAACCTCTTCGGCCATCGGTGGCGGCGTGAAGCTCGAAGACCTGTTCGAGCAGATCCAGAAGGGCGAGCAGGCCACGCTCAACTTGCTGATCAAGGCCGACGTACAGGGTTCACTCGAAGCGCTTACCGAGAGCCTGAAGAAGCTCGAGCGTCCCGAAGTGAAGATCGGTTTCGTGCATCGTGCCGTTGGTGCGATCACCGAGAACGACGTGCAGTTGGCCGCGACCACCGGGTCGACGATCATCGGCTTCAATGTCCGTCCGGGACGGGAGAGCCGCAAGCTTGCCGAAGAGACCGGTGTGCAGATCCGCACGTACCAGATCATCTATCAGGTGATCGAAGACATGCAGAAGGCGCTCGTCGGCATGCTCAAGCCGGAGATCGAAGAAGTCGTCATGGGCGACGCGGAGGTGCGCGAGGTGTTCAGCGTTCCGAAGATCGGTGCCATCGCCGGTTGCTACGTGCTCAACGGATCCATCATTCGTGGTTCGAAGGTTCGCTTCCTCCGCGATGGCGTGGTCATCTGGACCGGAGCCATCGCCTCGCTGCGACGCTTCAAGGATGACGTGCGCGAGGTCGCCACCGGCTTCGAGTGCGGTATCGGTCTCACCGACTTCAAGGACTTGAAGCCGGGCGACATCATCGAGACCTACGAAGAGCGAGAGATCGCCCGCGTCTAGCTCTGCTGGGCGGGAGCAGCGCAACATCACTTGGCTCTGACTTTGCTCTGACCGCTGGCAAGTCACCTAGCTCGACCCTTCGATCGTCAATCCAACGACACTCATGTACGTCGGCGCGCTGCGGATCGAACTGTTCTTTCCGCACGCGCATTCCCTGAAGGAGCGCCGAGCGCTGCTTCGTCCCGTCGTTGAGGGCTTGCGGAACCGGTTTCCGGTTTCGGTTGCCGAGGTCGGCGAGACCGAGAAGTGGCAGCGTGCGTCGGTAGGCGTGGCCGTGGTGGGATCGTCGGTCTCGTTGGTCGGTCAGGTGCTCGACGACTGCGAGCGGTTTGTCTGGAGTTTCCCGGAGTTCGACGTGCTCTCCGTCGAACGGTCCTGGTTGGACTGACCACGCTGGGAGACGGCCGAGTCGGGGCACGTGGAAGACTGTTGACATGGTGCAGCGCAGAAGTTCGGGTGGACGGGCCAGCGGAGGGTCTCGCAAGTATCCGCGGGTCGCTCGGGTGAACGAGAGCCTGCGCGAGGTGATCGCGGAGGAGATCGAAGGCATCGACGACGACCGCCTCTTCTTGTGTACCGTCACGGGCGTGGCTGTCGACCCGGATCTCCGACATGCCACGGTGTTCTTCTCCGTGATGGATCCAACGGCATCGGACCGTGCTGCGGAAACTCGTCAGGCGCTGGAGGACCACCGTGTGCTTCTGCAGAAGGCCATCGGCCGCGAGCTGATCTTGAAGCGCACTCCGTTGTTGAGCTTCGTCCCGGATTCGGGCGTCGCGAACGGAGCCAAGATCGAATCGATCATCAGCACGATGCCCCGGTCGCCGGAAGGGATCGACTACGGCGTGGACGAAGATGGCATCGGCCGGGTTGCCGCCGCGGATGTGACCGATCGGGCCGACGGGTGAACGCAGACGCCGATGCCGACCTGCGCGTGGCCGCCGACGCCATCCGGGCGTGCATCGCCTCGGGCGGCACACTGGCGCTGATGTGCCACGTCTCTCCCGATGGTGACGCGCTCGGCTCGATGCTGGCACTCCACCACCTCGCCCGGAGCCAGGGGGTCCACACAGTTGCGTCGTTCCCGAACCCGTTCTCGGTGGCGGCGCACTACCGCTCGGTGCCGGGCATCGAGTTGCTGTGTGACTCGGCGAACTTCCCCGAGAGGCCCACCACGGTCGTCACGTTCGACTGCGGCTCGCTGGGCCGATTGGTCGAGCTCGGCGTCCCGGCGGCCTTCGCCCGCGACCACGGCCAGCTCATCGTGTTGGACCATCACGCCACGAACGATCGCTATGGGTCGATCAACGTGGTCGATACCCGAGCCGCGGCCACTGCCGTGGTCGTCCACGCACTCGCCAGAGAGCTCGGTTGGCCGTTGACCCGTGAGGCCGCGACCTGTTTGTACGTCGGCCTCGTCACCGACACGGGACGGTTCCAGTTCTCGTGCAGCGACCCGGCCGTCTTCGAGATGGCAGCCGAGCTCGTGGCGTTCGGCATTCCGATCGCCCGTCTCAACCGGGAACTGTTCGATGAGCACAGCTACGCGTACTTACAACTTGCGTCGCGTGTTCTGGCGCGAGCTGTTCTCGACGAACGCCGCGAGCTGATCCACAGCCGGGTCACACAGGCTGATCTCGCAGAATTCGGGGTCGAGTACGACGAGATCGAGGGGATGATCGACTGGTTGCGTACGGCCGCGGAGGCCGAGGTCGCCGTGATCTACAAGGAAGCGGCTGACGGCGTTCGCGTGTCGATACGAAGCCTTACCAAGGTCGACGTCGGCGCCGTTGCCGGGTCGCTCGGCGGAGGCGGACATGTTCGCGCCGCAGGTTTCACCATGCCCGGTCCGATCGACGCGGTGCACTCCAGGCTGCTCCGAGCGTTCGACAACGTTCGCTGATACGACTCCGGTTGTGGGACGAAAGACGAAGGATTCCGGTGTCGATGGGCTGCTCGTCGTCGACAAGCCGTCCGGCTGGACGAGCCATGACGTCGTAGCCAAGTGCAGAGGCGCGTTGCGCCAGAAGCGAGCTGGGCATTCGGGGACGCTCGACCCCGATGCCACCGGGGTGCTCCTCATCGGCTTCGGCTGTGTCACGAAGCTGCTCCCGCTGCTCACCGCCTTGCCGAAGACCTACACCGCCGAGTTCGTGATGGGAACAGAGACCTCGACGCTCGATGCGTCCGGGGTCGTCCTGCGTTCCCACGACATGTCCGGACTCACCATCGAACAGGTCCGGTCGGCGTCCCGCATGTTTGTGGGCGACATCGAACAGATCCCACCGATGGTCTCGGCCGTGCAGATCGGCGGCAAGCGTCTCCATGAGTTGGCGCGCCAGGGTATCGAGATCGACCGACCACCCCGACCGGTGACGGTGTACCGCTATGAGATCCACCGGGAAGCGGAGTCCGGTGTGTTCGCCGTCGAGGTCGAGTGCTCGTCGGGTACCTACGTCCGTACGCTCGCCGCCGACCTCGGCGCCGCGCTCGGCGGCGGCGCTCACCTCCGCAATCTTCGTCGGACCGCGATCGGCTCCTTCCAGGTCGACGAAGGGGTCCCGGTCGACGACGCCCTTCGTGACGCCACCCTTTTGTCGCCGCGAGATGCCCTCAGGGACTACCCGATCGTCACCGCCGACGAGGCGACCGCAGCAATGGTCGCAAACGGCAGGATGCTCCCGGCGCTCGCCTTCGAAGCGGCGGCGGTAGGCGGATCGGTCAACGCCAGCCGGGCCAACGAGCGTCTTCCCGGGGCGGGAGTTCCGCGGTGGGGAGTCGTCGGGCCCGACGGTGAGTTGCTCGCGGTCTACGAACGCGCCGGTGACGATCTGGCCAGGGCGTCGATCGTGATTCCGTCACGATCCGCCTGAGTCACGGGCGTCCCTTGGGTCGGCTGCGGAACTCTGGGTCGGCTGCGGAACTCTGGGTCGGCTGCGGCGCACTGGGTCGGCTGCGGCGCACTGGGTCGGCTGCGGCGCACTGGGTCGGCTGGGGCGCACGGGTGAGCACATCCCGACCCGACGTCGTTGAGCTGACCCAGGTCGGTTCCGAGAGGTGGGCAGAAGGGTTGCGGAACCCTCGGGCTACGCTGGTGAGGATGCAGGTGATTCGCGATCTCGAAGCCGTATCGGGACTGGGTGAGGGTTCGGTCGTCACCATCGGCTTCTACGACGGTGTGCACCTCGGCCATCGGCTCGTGATCGCCGAGGTGTGTCGGGTCGCCGCCGAGCGTGGGCTCACGAGCGTCGTCGTCACGTTCGACAAGCACCCGGCGAAGATCGTGCGTCCCGAGTCCGCCCCTGCGCTGCTCACGTCGCTCGACGAGCGCATCGAACTCCTCGCGACGACGGGCGTCGATGCCACCGTGGTCATCGAGTTCGATCAGGCGAGGGCGGCCGAGTCGCCCGAGGAGTTCGTGCGCGAGGTGCTCGTGGGCGCACTGAACGTGCGGGCGGTCGTCGTCGGCGACGATTTCCACTTCGGTCGGGAGCGCAAGGGCAACGTCGAGCTGCTCTCGAGTCTGGGGAGCGAGCTCGGCTTCGACGTGGTCGGCATCGACCTCGTCGGAAGCGACGGTCACCCGACCACCGGGATGAAGGTGTCGAGCACCCAGATCCGCCAGGTCCTGCGGGCGGGCGACGTCGTCCGCGCCGGCGAGTTGCTCGGCCGCCCCCACGGGGCCCGTGGTGTCGTCGTCCACGGCGATGCCCGGGGCCGTCAGCTCGGCTTTCCGACGGCCAACGTCGCCGTCGATCCGGAACTCTGCCTACCCGCCGATGGTGTGTACGCCGGTTGGTACTTCCGTCCCGACGGCACGCGGCTTCCCGCAGCGATCAATCTCGGCCGTCGCCCGACGTTCTACGACTCGCAGCCGCACTCCCTTCTCGAAGCGTTCATCCTCGATTTCTCGGGCGACCTCTATGGCGAGGTGGCGAGAGTGCAGTTCGTCCAGCGTCTCCGGGCCGAGATGAAGTTCGAGTCACTCGAGGCCCTCATCGATCAGATGAACGCAGATGTGCTGCATGCCCGAGAGATCCTGGGCGCGCGTTGAGCACACCGGACCCGACCGACGCCGAGCTGGCCGCCCAGGAGGCCCTGCTCGTGTTCGAGTCGTTCACCAACGACGATGCGATCGCCCTCGGGCTTGCGCTTGTCGATGCGGCCCGGGCCGAGCAGCTCGCCGTCACCGTCGACGTGCGCCGGGGTGATCAGCAGGTGTTCCATGCCGCGCTGCCCGGCACCACGGCCGACAACGATGCGTGGGTCGAACGCAAGGTCCGCGTCGTCCGGCGTTTCGAGCAGAGTTCATTTCGCGTGGGGTGCACGCTCCGCCGCCTGGGCAAGTCGATCGACGAGGCCTTCCTGCTCGACGGGTCGCTCCACGCGCCGCACGGAGGAGCGTTTCCGATCACGGTCAGAAATGCCGGTGTGGTGGGGGTCGTGACCGTTTCTGGCCTGCCGCAGCGTGCCGATCACCAGCTGGTCGTCGACGTCTTGACGCGCCGCCTCGCCTGACACCGGGACGGCCCGGATGGCGCGGGGCCAAGGCCTCGGGGTCGAAGGGGCAGGAGACGGGCCGGACACTGGCCGGACACTGGCCGGACACTGGTAGTGTGGTCAGGTCCCTTGGCTGGCACCCAGCACGTGTGGAGCGGCTCCGGTCGCCCGCTTGACTGGTCTCTCGCGAGCCATCCGGTGTCTCTCAACGAAAGCATTCCCTGTTCTCATGTTCGACAAAGCCGCAGTTATCGCCGCGCATCGCACGAGCGATTCCGATACCGGATCGCCTGAAGTGCAGATCGCCATCCTCACCGCGCGGATCACCTATCTCAACGACCACCTCAAGGACCACAAGCACGACCACCACACTCGCCGTGGTCTGCTCATGATGGTCGGTCAGCGTCGCCGGCTTCTCGACTACGTTCGCAAGAACGACGTCGAGCGTTATCGCGGGATCCTCGCCGTTCACGGTCTGCGCCGCTAGTTCATAAGTTCTTCGGGCGGCCAGCGGGCCGCCCGATGCGCATTGCGGCCCGAATGCGGACGCAAGGCGCCGGACCGTAGGGTCCACCAACCCGTTGTCGGCGTACGGGAAACTTCACGCCGAATACCTACCCAACCGGTAGCACCCCAAGCCCGCAGTTTTCGACGATGGGGTCGGCTGCCAGTTGTGGATCCCCCGCAAAGTGCGGGGCGTCGACAACTGGGAACCGGCCCACCCGCCTGGGGTGCTCCACGCACGGCACCACCCAAGAATTCTCCGCCAGAGGCGGGGCTGTGGTGGCGTGCAACACGTAAGGAGTACATCCCAATGGCTGACGCCAAATCCGTCTCAACGACGGTCACCGGGACCGACAAGGTCCTCACCTTTTCCACGGGCAAGCTTGCCCAGCAGAGCCAGGGCGCCGTTGTCGCCACGCTCGGCGGCACCTCGGTGCTGACCACTGCCAACGCCGCCAAGGGCGTGCGTGACGGCATCGATTTCTTCCCGCTCACCATCGACGTCGAGGAGCGGGCCTACGCGGCCGGCAAGATCCCCGGATCATTCTTCCGTCGTGAAGGTCGCCCGACCGATGCGGCGATCCTCACCTGCCGGCTCACCGACCGGCCGCTGCGTCCGGCGTTCCCCGCCGGTTTCCGCAACGAGACCCAGGTCGTCATCACCGTCATCGGTGCCGATCAGATCAACCCGCACGATGTGCTGTCGATCAACTCGGCTTCGGCTGCGCTGATGATCTCGGGCATCCCGTTCGAGGGGCCGATCGGCGCCGTTCGCATTGCGTACTCAACCGAGGGCGAATGGATTCCCCACCCGACGTATGAGGAAGGTGCCGCGAGCACGTTCGAGCTCGTCGTCGCCGGTCGTCTCGTCGAGGACGGCGAATACGCCGGCGACGTCGCGATCATGATGGTCGAGGCGGGTGGCACCGAGACTGCCTGGGCGTCGTATGAAGACGGCGCTCCAAAGGTGACCGAGGCCGTGGTCGCCGATGGCCTCATGGCCGCCAAAGCGTGGATCAAGGAGTCGATCGCGCTGCAGAAGGAGCTCGTCGCCGTTGCCGGTTCGCGCCCCATGATGAGCTACACGCCCGTCTACGACTACGGCGACGACGTGTTCAAGGCGGTTGAGAAGCTCGGCAAGAAGATTCTCGAGCCGGTCACCAAAATCATCATCAAGGCCGAGCGCAACGCCGCGACCGATTCCGCAACGTCCGAAATTGTTGCTGCGCTGTCTGGGGACTTCCCGGGCCGCGAGAAGGAAATCAAGGAAGCCGTACGTTCACTTACGAAGAAGATGGTCCGTGCCCGGGTCGTCAAGTCCGGTGTGCGCATGGACGGCCGTGGCGCGAAGGACCTTCGTCCGGTCACGGCCGAGGTCGGAATCATCCCGACAGCACACGGCACCGGTCTCTTCCAGCGCGGTGAGACCCAGGTCTTGAACGTGTGCACGCTGGCGATGCCGAAGATGAACCAGATGCTCGACACCCTCGAGCCGGTCAACAAGAAGTACTTCATGCATCACTACAACATGCCGCCATCGGCCAACGGCGAGACCGGTCGCGTCGGTTCGCCGAAGCGACGCGAGATCGGCCACGGCAAGCTCGCCGAGCGCGCCCTGTTGCCGGTCGTCCCGAGCCAGGAGGAGTTCAGCTACGCGCTGCGTCTCGTGTCCGAGGTTCTGGCGTCGAATGGTTCCACGTCGATGGGCTCGGTCTGCTCGGCCTCGCTGTCGCTGATGGACGCCGGTGTGCCGATCAAGGCAGCTGTGGCCGGTATCGCCATGGGCCTGATCTTCGACGACGGGAAGTACACGACCCTGACCGACATCCTCGGCTCCGAGGATGCGTTCGGTGACATGGACTTCAAGGTCGCCGGCACATCGGAGTTCGTCACCGCGCTGCAGCTCGACACCAAGATCGACGGCATCCCGACCGACGTCCTGGCTGCAGCGCTGGAGCAGGCCAAAGAAGCGCGCCTGGCCATTCTCGAGGTGATGAATGCAGCAATCTCCGAGCCTCGTTCCGAGGTCAACGAGACGGCTCCGAAGATCGTGTCGTTCCAGATCCCGATGGACAAGATCGGCGAGATCATCGGTCCGAAGGGCAAGGTCATCAATGCCATGCAGCAGGAGACCGGCGCCGACATCAGCGTCGACGACGACGGCCAGGTCGGAACGGTTTCGATCGGTTCGACCAATGGCGCCGCCGTGAACGAGGCCCGTCGCCGCATCGAGTTGATCCTCGACCCGCCGAAGGCCGACATCGGTGCCGTGTACATGGGCCGGGTTGTGTCGACAACGAAGTTCGGTGCGTTCATCAACATCCTTCCGGGACGCGATGGGCTCCTCCACATCTCCAAGATCGGCAAGGGCCAGCGCGTCAACAATGTCGAAGACGTGCTCTCGCTCGGCGACGCCGTCGAAGTGCGCGTCGACGACATCGATGCACAGGGCAAGGTCTCGCTGTCATGGGCCGACCAGCCTGTGTCCGAGGCGTCGCCCCGAGAGGACCGTGGTCCCCGTGAACGCGATGGTGGCCGGGACCGCGATGGCGGTCGTGGCGGACGCGACGACCGTGGCCCTCGTGGTGGCCGTGACGGAGGCCGCGATCGCGGCCCGCGGCGTGATGCCGCTCCCGCGTCGTCCGCCGCGGCACCGTCGGGAACGGTGAGCTTCGACGACGAGTTCGATGCCCAGGTCGCCGCCGAGTTCGGCAACCTCGGCCCGGCAACCGACGGCGCCGAGATCCTCGCCGAAGACGGTGGCGGAGCACCTCGCCGCAACGCCCGTCGTCGGCGCTGAGCAACGTTCGTCGCGCTACCCACGCTGAAGGCGTGGGTAGTCGGCGACGAGTCGGGCGGTTGGCGACGTCGTTTCGACGGCAATCCTGCGCCAACCACCAACCACCCGCAGAACACTCAACGCCGGCCCTGGGCCGGCGTTGTCGCGTCGAGGTTCAGGTCGTCGGCATGGCGGCGAGGCCGCGATCGAGCGCCCGACGTGACGCCATGTCGCCGATACCCAGCGACCGCCAGTGCCGGTTGAATGCCACGACGGACACCCCGAGGGCGCTGAGGCCGACGCACCCTGCGACCGCCAGCGCAGTGTGCAGGCTGGTGGCGTCGGCCAGGGCTCCCATCCACAGCACACCGAGGCTGTATGCGGTGCCGACGGACGCCGAGAAGATGGAGGCGATCCTTCCTCGTTCGGCTGCCGGCGAGTCACGGGGGATGACCGAGTGCACCGTGACGAAGCCGCCGATGTACGTAGCCCCCAGAGGCGCCACCAGCAGCAGGGCCAACCACGTGGCGTGGACCTGGGAGAGGGCCAAAGTGAACGCCGCCCCGCAGGTGAGCAACCCGAAGCCGGCGCGCGGGCGACCGACCCTGGCGACCACGGAGGTTACGGCGAGCGAGCCGAACAGACTCCCGATACCGAACGAAATGAACAGCGCGCTTACGGTTCTGGAGTCTCCGTCGAGCACCTTCGTGGCGAGGATCGGGACCATTCCGATGAGCGGCGCGATCGAGATTTGGCTCACCAGGCACACTTGGTAGGCGAACAGCGCGGTGCGGGTTGACCGAAGCGAACGGATGCCCTGCCGCACGCGTTTGACGACGGAGTCGTCCGTGTCGGTGGCATGCGGGGCGAAGGACCGTCGAATGGTGCTGAGCGCCGCAAGGAGCACGGCGAAGCTGAGCGCATTCGCGGCGATGCACCACGTTGCCCCGACCGTCTGGATCAGCAAGGTGGCCAGCATCGGGCCGGCGATTCTTCCGGCGTTCCACGACACGCTCCCGAGCGAGGCAGCACCGAGAAGAGCGTCCCGATCGACCAGATCGGGCAGCATCGAGGCGGTCACGGGGTTGGCCAGTGAGCCGACGACACCCTGCGCGAACACGATCATCGTGAGCATTGCGGAACTGGCACTGCCGGCAACGGCGATTGCCAGGAACGTTGCTGCGACGGCCTGCAGGGCGAGGATCGTCATGAGGACTCGGCGCCGGTCGTAGCGGTCGGCGAGCACGCCGCCGATCGGAGAGGAGACCAGTTGCGGGGAGAAGGTCGCGATCGCCACGAGTCCTGTCTGCAGCGCACTTCCCGTGCGCGATGCAATCAGCGTACTTACGGTCATCAGCTGCATCCAGGTGCCGACGTCCGATACTGCTCCGCTCACCCAGACTTTGCGGAAGTCCCGGTTGGTGGCCAACACCCGGCCCGGCGACATCGGCCGGACGAGGGTATCGGGGGGGCGGCGCACTCGTTCCATCGTACTGGCCGCTCGTTCGGCCGAACCGCCGGAATTCCGATGCGTGCGCACCATACTGGGCTCCGATGAAACTGACACCGGCATGGCTGACCGCTTGCGTCGTTTTGGCTTGCCTGTTCTCGTCGGGAACGGTGGGAGCGGCGTCGTCGAAGTCACCGACGCGGTTTGACCTCGTTGCCGGACCGCTGCAAGAGGTTTCGGGGTGCGCATTCTCGAAACGGACCGCCGACCTGGTGTGGCTGCACAACGATTCCGGTGACGTTCCCCGCGTGTTCGCGCTCGACCTCGTGAAGCGAACGGTTCGTCCTGTCACCGTGACAGGGTCCGAGGCGATCGATTGGGAGGACATGGCTTCGGCCCCGGGCGGCACGCTCGTAATCGGCGACATCGGTGACAACAACGCGAAGCGTGACAACGTAGTGGTCTACCGGATACCTGAACCGACTCGCACCGACCGATCGGTTGCGGCAACGGCGCAGATGCTCCGCTACGACGACGGCCCGCACGATGCGGAAGCCCTGGTCGTCGACCCCACCGACGGTTCGGTCTTCGTGATCACCAAGGAAGCGCAGGGCCCATCGAAGGTGTTCGTCGCCGAGGGGGAGATCCTGCGCACTTTCGCGACGATCACGCTCGACGAAGGCGGCTTCCTTTTCCCCAACCGGATCACCGGGGCCGATGCACTGGCCGACGGATCGGGCGTCGTGTTCCGCACCTACCAGTCGGGGTACCTGCTCCGTCGGGCGAAGGGCGGAGCGTGGCCGAGCGCCTTTGCGGCAAAGCCGGAGTCGTTCGAGCTCCCGGCGATGGTGCAGGGCGAATCGATATGCGCACGCCCGAAAGCGCGGAGTGTGCTCACCACATCGGAGTCACGCGGAGCCGTCAAGATCCCGTTTGCCGTCACTCCCGTGCCGAAGTGACGGCGGCGGTGCCGCACGAACGCCGTTTCGGGGATGCCCGCGGCTAGAGAGCGGGAAGCCCGAAGCGAGCTGGGTTGAGCTGGCCCCACCGTAGGAGATCGATGCCCTTGTTGCGTGCGCCCGGAATCCACGGCTCGAGGGTCTGATCGAGGTCAGGGTTCACGAAGTAGGCCACGCTCAGGCGCGTTGGCACTTCGGCTCGGGCGCGCACGCGGTGCATCATCGGCACGACCCGCCCGTCGACGAGCAGCGCGCTGCACTCGCCGGCGAAGACGAGTATGCGGTCGATCGTCGGCCACACCGGAAGCCAGCCCTGCTTCGGATCGAGAATCTCGAGCCCGGGGGCGTCGGCGACGAGCAGCGTGAGGAGGTGTCCGTCCTCGTGGGCGTCCTGGATGAACTCCCGGCTCGCAATTGAGGGCCGTGACCAGTTGAGCTGCAACCACGACTCCTCGAAGGTGCGTATCGGGTCGACCTCGTGCGTGACTCCGGCCGCGTCAGCAAGTGATCGGAGCGCCATCGACGCAGCCGCGTCGAGCGCGCTCTGGGCGTACCGGCAGGCGGAGCGGAGCGGGTGTTCCACCACGGTCGGCGCAGCGTCGTCGCGGTGGCGGTAGCAGAAGGTTTCGTTGAGGTCAGGGCGGTCAGGCGTCTGGCTGTACTCGACGCCGATGCGTCTCCAGCCGGTCATCGTGCCGGTCGTCGCGGCCTCGAAGCGGGCCTTGTCCTCGGTCGGAGCTTCGAAGAAGCGTCTGGCTTCGGCCAGCAGCGTCGCCATCGCGGCAACGGTGCCATCCGGAACACTGATGTAGTCGGAACCGTTCACCACGAGCTCAAGGCCGAGCGTGGACGGCGGCAGCGTGGGCACTGTTCCATTGTCCCATGCATTTCATCGGGCCGAACGGACTTCAGGCTGCGCAGATCCCTGGTGCCAGTAGGGTTGTTGTTCCCATGTCCTCGCGAAAATCCGTTCCTCCTTCCGCCTCGGCTGTCCGCTCGACCACGCTTGATTCGGGGATCACCGTGGTGTCTGAGCTCATGCCCGGCGCACTGTCGATCTGCACGGCTGTCTGGGTCGGGGTCGGGAGCCGCGACGAAACCAAGGAGCAGGCGGGCTGTTCGCACTTTCTCGAGCATCTTGCGTTCAAGGGAACGGAGAACCGCTCGGCGCTGGAACTCGCGCAGTCGATCGATGAGGTCGGCGGCGAGATGAACGCCTATACGACCAAGGAGCACACGACCTACTACGTCCGCACGGTGGCCGAAGATGCCGAACTCGCCGTGGAGATCCTCGGAGACATCTTGAGCCGCCCAGCGTTGCGCGACGATGACGTGGCGTCGGAGAAGCAGGTCATTCTCGAAGAGATCGCCATGCGCGCCGACGAGCCGGCTGACCTTGTTCACGACACGATTCATGAGCTGGTGTTCGGCGACCACCCACTTGGTCGGGACGTCGCCGGATCACCGGAGACGGTGACGGGGCTCATGTCACACGACATCAGGGCCTTCCTCGACGCCACCTATGTGCCGAGCGAGATCGTCGTGGCGGCGGCCGGGCTCGTCGATCACGACCGTTTCGTGAAAGACGTCGAGAAGCACCTGCAGCGTCAGGCCACCAGCGGCGCAACCGGGCGGCATGCGCCGGGTCGGACGGAGAAGCGACTCGAGGTGATCACCGACGACACCGAGCAGGTGCACCTCGTGGTTGCCCTGCCCGGCGTCGTCCGCAACGACCCCGACCGGTTCGCCCTCGGACTGCTCGATCACGTGTTGGGCGGTGGGATGTCGAGCCGGCTCTTCCAGGAGATCCGCGAGAAGCGTGGTCTCGCCTATTCCGTGTATTCGTATCGTTCTGCTTATGCCGACGGCGGCTACCTCGGTGTCTATGCCGGATGCGCGGCCACGCGTCTGCCCGAGGTGATGGACCTCATCGCCGACGAGTTCGATCGTCTGCGCAGCGAGGGAATCACCTCCGACGAGCTGCGCCGAGCGAAGAGTTCCGTACGCGGTTCCGTGGCACTCGGCATGGAGGACAGCGGCTCACGGATGTCTCGCATTGGTCGATCGCAGTTGCTCCACGGTGAAATCCGTCCGATCGAGGACATCCTCCGGCAAACCGATGAGGTCACGCTCTCCGATGTCCAGAAGGTCATTGATCGACTGTTCTCCTCCGCAGCCCACGTCGCTGCGGTCGGGCCGGTCGAGACGTCGGCGATCGTCGGCCATCGTCTGGTCGCCTGACCGATCTGCCAGGCCGAAGGAAGATTCAGATGGTCAGCCCGCTCGATTCGTTGGCGTTCGACAACCGATTCGTGCGGGAACTGCCGGGCGATGACTCGAACGACGTTCGACGCCGACAGGTGCACGGAGCCGCATACAGCCGGGTGCTGCCGACCCCGACCGGTGGGCCGAACACCCTCGCCTGGTCACAGGAGGTCGCCGACGATCTCGGTCTTTCCCCGGAGCAGTGCGCCGACGCTGACTTTGCCAACGTGTTCAGCGGGAACAGGATCCCCACCGGTGCCGATCCGTTTGCCATGGCGTATGGCGGACACCAGTTCGGGAACTGGGCGGGACAACTGGGTGACGGCCGGGCGATCGCCATCGGCGAGGTGCTCGATCGAAGCGGGCAGCATCAGACACTCCAGTTGAAGGGACCCGGTCCGACCCCGTATTCCCGCACCGCCGACGGTCGTGCCGTGCTGCGTTCGTCGATCCGCGAGTTTCTCTGCAGCGAGGCCATGTTTCACCTCGGCGTGCCCACCACCCGCGCGCTCAGCCTCGTCGCCACCGGCGATCAGGTGATGCGCGACATGCTCTACGACGGCCACCCGGCGTATGAGCCCGGGGCCATCGTGTGTCGGGTCGCCCCGTCGTTCGTGCGTTTCGGGAATTTTCAGCTCCCAGCCTCCCGGGGCGATCTCGATCTTCTACGCGCGCTTACGGAATTCACCATTCGCAACGACTTCCCTCACCTCTGGTCGGCGAATTGTTCTTTCGACGAGAAGGTCAGCGCATTCTTCGCGGAGGTGTCGGAGCGCTCGGCCCTGCTCGTCGCTCATTGGATGCGGGTCGGCTTCGTGCACGGCGTCTTGAACACCGACAACATGTCGATCCTCGGCCTCACGATCGACTTCGGCCCTTACGGCTGGCTCGAGGACTTCGACCCGGGATGGACGCCGAACACGACCGACGCCGGTATGAAGCGCTACCGCTACGGAGCACAGCCGCAGATCGTCCACTGGAACCTCGTGCAGCTGGCGAACGCTCTCGTGCCTCTGCTCGGTGATCCCTCGCCACTGCAGGCCGCGGTCGATCGTTACCCGGACGTGTTCGGCGCGCATCATCGGCGGATGACGGCAGAACGGCTCGGATGGGGCGAGCATCGCGGTGAGTCCGACGACGCGATCGTTCAAACGCTCTATCGGCTCTTCGCTCGCACAGAGACCGATCAGGTGCTGTTCTTCCGAAACCTTGCCGACGTCCCCACATCGGAGTCATCGACGGACGACGACCTTCTCGCCCCGCTCCGCGAGGCGTGGTACCGGCCGGCCGACATCCATGGAGATATGCGCGCGGATGTTCTCGCGTGGCTTCGCACCTGGGGAGCGAGGGCCACTTTTGGTGGGCTCGGTGACGAGACGCGCCGCAAGACGATGAACGCCGCCAACCCCCGTTTCGTCCTTCGGAACTACCTGGCCCAGGAGATCATCGACGCCGCGGAGGCCGGCGATGCTGTCCCTATCGGTGAGATGCTCGACGTCCTCCGGCGTCCCTATGACGAACAGCCCGGCCGCGAGCGGTTCTCGGCAAAACGACCGGAGTGGGCACGCACCAAGGTCGGCTGTTCGATGCTCTCCTGCAGTTCCTGATTTCGGGCTCCGCGCCGCCCTTTCATCGGCCAAACTGATGCCCCATCGGCACAACTCAGGGAAGCGGTACGAAGCGATGATCAAGGTCGGAGTGTTCGGTGCAGGCGGTCGGATGGGAACCGAGGTGTGCCGTACCGTCGTCGACGATCCCGACATGGAGCTCGTCGCCGCGGTCGACCCGTTCAAGGCCGGGATCGATCTCCGTCAGGCCACCGGGATCGACGGGGTCTCGCTTCAAGTGGCGGCAGGGCCGGAAGCGATTGCCCAGGCCGGTGCCCAGGTTGCCGTCGACTTCACCCACCACGATGCGGCGATGGACAATCTCCGGTGGTGCGCGGCGAACGGTGTGCACGCGGTCGTCGGTACCACTGGGTTCTCGGCGTCGGACCTCGACGAGTTACGGGCCGCCTTCGTCACGAGCAACTGCGTCATCGCGCCGAACTTCGCGATCGGCGCAGTCCTGATGATGAGGTTCGCAGAGATCGCCGCTCCGTACTTCGAGACGGCTGAGATCATCGAGTTCCACCACGACGCCAAGATCGACGCACCGTCGGGTACCGCGATGGCGACCGTTGAGCGGATGGCTCGCGCCAAAGGTGCGTGGGCGCCCGACCCCACCCAGAAGGTTCTCCTCGACGGCGCGCGCGGTGGAAACGGCCCCGCCGGCATCCGGGTCCACGCCGTTCGTATGCGCGGCATGGTCGCCCATCAGGAGGTCATCCTCGGCACCACCGGCCAGACCCTGGTGATCCGTCATGACACAACCGACCGAACGAGCTTCATGCCGGGGGTCGCGCTCGCGGTCAAGCGGATCGCCGACCACCCCGGTCTGACGGTCGGCCTCGACGCCCTGCTCTAGGCCTCACGTGCGGCGCTGACGCGTCTCGGGTACGGTGCGAGCATGAGCCTGAATCTTCGGAACTACATCAAGACGGTCTACGCGTTCGATCACGTGATCAAGCTCGTCACCGAGAACCCGGCAAAGACCGTGAAGATCCTGGCGCGGCAGTCGCCCTGCGCCGACTGGAAGGGTGCCGACGTCATCGGGCACGTGCTCGGCGGCACGAAATCCGTGCAGTCGGCCGCGACCAAAGGCGCGATGCCGACGGCGTGGCCGAAACCGGGTGCCGACCCGGCGGCGGCGTGGGCGAAGCTCCGCGATCAGACCCTTGAGGCTCTCGATCAGCCTGAGGTGCTCCAGAAGGTGGCCCAGACGTTCTTCGGTCCGATGCCGGTCGACTCGTTCCTTCCCTTCATGGGGGGTGATCTCCTCGTGCACACCTGGGATCTCGCCCGCACCGCCAAGGTCGACGAGCGTCTCGACGCCCAGCTCTGCAAGAGCGTCCTCGGGGTCTGGAAGTCCCTTCCCGATTCGATGCTGCGCGGCCCGCATGTCTTCGGTCCGGCAGTGAGGCCGGCGAAGGGTGCCGATGCCCAGACCCGCATGCTGAACTTCCTCGGCCGCAGCGTCTGACCGACTGACTCAGGGGCGCCGGGCCAGGCCGCTCCGCTCGAAGCGCCTCCCGGTAATGATCTGTGCACCTATCATCGCTGCGGCGATGGTGGCGATCGCCGCGATCGCATCCACTGCATCACCCGAGAACGCCGCGCCGCAGCCGATGGCGATCACGGCAACTCTCTCGAGCGCGATACCTCCCGTGGTCCGGGCTTTCACGACCATGAGTCCGCCGGTGAAGAGGACAACGGATGCCGCCAGGATCCATCGGTCGGGGTGGTCGAGTGGCTGTCCGGGGTGCACGACGACGTGCTTGGCCACTCAGCAATGCCGGCGGGATCGATCCGAGAACGGCAGTGCGGCGGGGATGCCCGCTTCGTTCGAGGTCGAGCACGGTACCGGCCCACACGTACTGCGACCACAGCCACCACACCAGCCAGGCGACCAGCACTCCGCGGCCGACTCCGGCCCACGTCAACTCGCGGGCAATCAGCGAGGTGACCTGGGTGATGGCGAACACGAAGACCAGGTCCACGAAGAGTTCGAGGTTGCTGGCGTGGCGCTCCTCCGTGACCTCACCGGCCTCTGTCATCACGTTTGTGGTCACCCCTTGAAGCGTTTCGCGGCACCCATCTGCTTGCGGACGGCCCGGCTGATGTAGATGGCGCTGATGGCAATCGTGCCGACGAGGATGTAGCGGGAGTACCTGTCGTTGAAGCGCAGGATCGGCTGAATCGCACCGTCGAGTTGAGATGAGAACACCCGCAAACCGATGACGAGGAGCGTGGTGCCGATGATGTTGAGGCTGAAGAACTTGCGTGGATTCATGCCGGCGGCACCCGCGAGCACACAGATGATCGGTCCGGCGAAGAACAGTGCCATCACCGTCGATGCCTTGAGGAAGAGGTCGCGCGTCTTGTCGATTGTCGGTTTACCGAGACTGTCTTCGAAGAATCCGATGGCGCGGTCGCCGAAGTACCACCCGAGCATGAAGTACACCGGATCGGAGGCGAGCAATCGGGGAATGCCGACTGCGAAGTACGGCAAGAGATCGATCCGTGAGGCCGTGAGGATGAACCAGCGATAGCGGGGTGCAAGAGCAAGGAGCGTGAGCGGATGGTTCTTGAGCAGTTCGGGGGCCGCTCCGCCGGCGGCGAGGCCGAGGAAGTAGAGGCCGATGACGACGGCCAAGAGGGCTGGACCGAGCCATTTTGCGGGTGCTCGGCGAAGGGTGCCATCCGTGATGTCGGTCACCGAATTGTCACTCATCGTGCCCTCGACCCTATCGGCCTGCCCGCTGTGCCGGGTGCGATCACCTACGCTGGCCGTCGACCGACGCGTGGTTCTCACGTCGCCGACCGCCTCTCGCCCATGACTTCTTCCCGGTCCTCGACCCGTTCACGCGTCGCCTTCGCCGCGCTACTGATTCTGCTCTTCGGATTCGCCTTCGGCGGTGCCTACGTCTTCCGGCAGCGCCAGCTCGACGAGACGGTCGTCTCCGTCGATTCCGGGCCGGCCACTGACACCACGACACCACCGGAGACCACCACGCCTCTGGCCGTCGATTCGACGACTCCGGTGGATACCACCACGCCGGTCGAGACGACGCTGTCGCCCGAGACCACCCGCGCGCCGGTCACCACGCGCCCACCGCGGGAGCTGTCGCTTTCGACGGATGGCACCCTGTTTCAGGCAGCCAGCGACCGGGCGCTCTGGGACGATGCCGTCGGATGCGACAGCATCGCAACCCAGACGGGCGCGGCCAGCGACTGCGATCGCCTCTCCATCGGCGGCGTGAACATCGCCTGGGTGATCGACGCCGGCGGCGGAGCCACGGTGCTACAGAACGATCCGGGTGCGGACGAGCCCGGCACGTGGAACGTGGAGCTGGAGACGGGTTCGACCCCGACCCGCCGTCCCCTGATCACCGACGTGACCGGTGACGGGCAGCCGGAGCTCCTGTTCGGGTTCCGATCCGACTCCTCGCTCATGGTCGACATCGTCGAGATCCGCGACGGCAACGCGGGAGTCTCGCTCCATCTCGACCTGCCTGCCGGTCGGGTGAGTGCAGGCGACGGGCAGCTTGACGTCTGGCAGAAGAACGACGCCGGCTCCTACGAGCACTGGACCGTCACGCGCAACAGCGGGCGCTGGACGAAGGACGGGTTCGAGCGGACCACCTCGGCCCCGGCCGGAAACCTGTAACTCCTGCCCAAGACCGCGGGTAACGCCGATCAGTCGTGACGCCGATCGGTCGTGACGCGGCCCTGTCGTGACGCCGATGTGTCGTGTCGGGGGCTCAGTCGTGACGCCGATCAGTCGTGACGTCGGCTCAGCGCAAGGTTGAGACCGACGCCGACCATGGCGAGACCACCGACGCCCGACATCGTCGACAGTCGCGTTGGTGAGCGTGCGAACCAGTTGCGCAAGGACCCGGCGAGCATGCCGTAGGTTCCGTCCGAGAGTGTGGCGACGGTCTGGAACATGACGGCGAGGGAGAACATCTGCAGGGTCACGTGGCCGCGCTCGCGGTCGACGAACTGCGGAAGCGCGGCACTTGCGAACACGATCACCTTCGGGTTCGTGACACCGACGACGAAGCCTTCGCGCAGGATCCGTCGGAGCGGCTTGGGTTCGGCTCCGCTCAGGGTCGCCTGCGTGAGTTCGTGGCGATGACGGAACGCCTGCACGCCGAGGTACACGAGGTAGGCCGCGCCGACGAGCTTCACGACGTTGTACGCCGTGATCGACCGTTCGACGATCGTTCCCAAACCGAATGCGACGAGTGACATCTGCAAGAACGCGCCGGCGCTGTTGCCGACCACAGTCGCGAGTGCCGTGCGCCTTCCGTAGGCGACGCCCCGACTGATCACGAACAGCACGCTCGGACCGGGGATGACCAGGATCACCAGAGCGGTGAGGAAGAACTCGGGGAGACGTTCGAGCGGCGGCACGACGGATCACCCTACTAAGTCGAGGTCGTGGCATCCCCCTTGATTCGGGTGCCCGTCACTCGTTCTGCGTCAGAGAGCGATGAGCACGAGCGCGGCGATGGCGATGGCGAAGCCCGTTAACTGGAGCCGGGTGATCTTCTCGTGGTCGACGAACCGGGCGAGGACGACGGTGCTCGCCGGGTAAAGCGAGACCAGCACACCGGCGATGGCCACCTGTCCGGCTTGCGCGGAGAGGGTGGCGAACACGTTCGCAGTCATGTCGGCCGCCCCTGCGGCGAGGGTGAGCCTGAGGGCCTTCCTGGGCACGATCGGCCCGACGCCTTGGCTCAGCGCCACGACAAGGGCGAATGCGACGCCGACGGGCTTCGCTGTAACGAGTGGCCACACGCCGACGTCGTCGCCGGCGCGGTCGAGGGCGACGACGAAGAGGCCGAAGAAGATGCCGGCGATGAACGAGGTCGACAACAGTGACAAGGAGGGCCGGCGGTGATGTTCGTGCGCATCATGGGCGTCGTCGCCTCCTCGGCTGATCAACCCGATGGCCGTGAGTGCGAGCGCAACGCCGATGGCGTGCGTCGTCGTGAGGCCTTCGCCGATGATGACACCGGCCACGACCGGGACTACGGCACTCAATACGGCGGTGATCGGCGACACCACACTCATGGCGGCAAGGCTCAGGGCCCGGTAGAGGAGCAGCAGCCCGGTGGCGCCGCACACGCCGCCGAGTCCGCCGATGAACAACGCCCGAGTCGTCGGCCCGCTCCCGCCGAGGAACGGCACAAGGGCCAGCACGAGAGCCCACCCGAAGACCTGCGAGCTCGCCGTGACGGCGATGCTCGACGTGGTCCGTGATGCGCGCCCGCCCGCGTAGTCAGCGGAGCCGTAGAACAGAGCACAGGTCACCCCGTAGATGAGCGTCAGCACGGGTAGCCCGAGTCGTCAGGAACCACAGGGGGAGCACAGGTGACCCCGTAGATGAGCGTCAGCACGGGACTAGGTTTTGGGAGAGAGGTTGCCCCCATATACGGGGGTCAAACACCTCCCGACGTCGTTGGGAGGTGTTTTGCCGCAGTTCGCATTGGACTGCCGCCGCTCCCACGCCGACGAGGGTACCCGAGTCGGATTCAGGTGCCGGTGAAGCTCGGTTGGCGCTTCTCCAAGAAGGACTTCACGCCCTCTTTGTGGTCGTTCGTCCGGAAGAGCTCACCGAGCGTCGACGAGACCCACGAACCTAGGTTCGCCCAGTCCGGGTCGAGCGCCTTTCGCAGCCCGGCTTTGAGCTGCTGTACGGCCAGCGGAGGATTGGCGGCGATGCGGTCTGCCAGGGCAAGCGCGGTGGGCAATAGTTCGTCGTGGGGAACCACGCGTCCGACGAGTCCGATGCGCAGAGCCTCTGCCGCGTCGATCACCTCCCCGGTGAACAACAACTCCGCAGCCTTCTCGCGGCCGACGAGTGTAGCGAGTCGTCCAATGCCGGGGGCGTCGCTCACCAGGCCCCGCAGGACGAACAGCTCACCGAATCTCGCCTTCTCGCTGGCGACCCGCAGGTCGGCCATGATCGCCAGCTCCATGCCCCATCCGACCGCCGCGCCGTTCACTGCGGCAATCACCGGAACGTTGGTGTGAAGGAGCGCGTCTGCGGCAGGAGTGAGCCGGGGGCCGCCTCGTGCCGCCGAGCCGACATCGGGGGGACGGTCGCCGCCTCCCATCACCTGACGCACGTCGTCACCGGAGCAGAACGCCGGATCGGTGCCGGTGATCACGACGCAACGCGCCGTCGTGTTGCGAATCGCGTGCTCGAGCAGTGCGTACGTGCGATGGGTCAGGGCATTTCTCGCTCCGGGCCGGTTGATCGTGAGGACCTCGACGTCACCTTGGCGAGTAACGATGAGCTCGTCGTCGTTGGCCGTTGTGTGGTCGTCGATCCCCATGCGTCGATTGTTGCCGCTGCCAGCGCCGGGTGCACAGCGACGTCGAGCCTCAGTCCTCGTTCAAGGTGACGACGTTGAGCGGGCCGCGCTGCACGTCGGCGGTCACTTCGCGTCGGGTTCCGTTGCGCCATATCGCGGCATCGGAGCCGGCTTCCAGGTTCTTGACCCATTGCGAGTCGGCGCGGACGGTGCTCACGGTGACACGCCGACCGGCCCGAAACGCAACGACCGGAACGGGGCGAACGACGCCGGACCGCCGACCCGTCGTCTCGAGGACGACAAGTCCGAACCCGAGGGGGAGCGGCGAGCCGACACCCGCCCGAACGAGGGGCACCACGACGCGGTTCAGGGCGCGAAAACCGGATGGGACGAGATCTCGAATCGACTGCACGTGTATACCAACGCTTTTCGGACCGACGATGTTCCGATGATGGACCGACCGCTTGAAGACAAGGTCGCTCCCGGAGCGACTTCGGGCACGAGTCGCCGCGCTCGTTTGTTACTGGTAGAAGCGGGCGCGGTAGTTCTTTGTGTTGACCTTGTTGCCGCATCGCTCGGCCGAACACCAACGCCGGGTTCCGGGACGGGACGTGTCGTGGAACAGCAATGAGCAGCTGGGCCCCTCGCATCGACGGATTCGGTCCTCGCCCGAGGAGAGCAGCTCGATGGCGTCGCTGGCAATCATGGTGAGTCCGGCTGCAGTCTCGTGCTCGCGCCGCACTGCGAGTGTCTTCGTGCCATCGGGGTGCAGGCGAGCGGCCGCAGGTTCGGCCGTCGCCCATCGGTTGATGACGGTGAGGTGGCGCGGCCGCAGCGCGTTTCCCTCGACGGTGTCGAGCGCAGCTGCGTAGATAGCCTCGCGGAACTCACGGGCGGCGTCGAGCTCCCTCGTGGTGACTCGCCCGGCCGGTAGCCCGACCGCCGCCAGCCACCCGACGAGGCGCTCCGGTCCGGCGAGCAGATCTGTCGGATGTACGGCCCGATAGCGGAGCGTCCACGTGAAGTCGAGGCACAGACGACCGCCGAACTCGAACGCGACTTCATCCGAGGTGCGCTTCGCCTCGGGACGATGCGCGCTCATTCCGCCGTCGTCGTGAGCTGCAGCACGGCCTGAATCTCCAGGCACATGTTGGCCGGCAGCGATGCGACACCGACGGCGAGGCGAGCGTGGCGACCGGCGTCACCGAAGACCTCGACGAGTACGTCGGACGCTGCGTCGATCACGCGGGTGTGCTCGACGAAATCCGGCGTCGCGTTCACCACCCCGTTGACCGTGAGAATTCGTTCGACCCGATCGAGCGTGCCGAGTGTGTTGCGGATCGTGGCCAGCATGTTGATCGCGGCCGAGCGTGCCGCTTCGCGTGCCCGTTCGGTGTCGACGTCGAGACCCACCTTGCCAGTGTGCAGGCTCGTGTCGAGCGTCGTGGTGCCGAAGTGACCGCTCATCCAGAGCAGGCCGTTGTTCGGCACGCAGGGCACGTACTGGCCGAACGCGGGCAGCGCTGCCGGGAGCACGATCCCCGCCGAACGCAGGCGCTGCTCGTGAGTCGCCGGGGTTTCGTCGATAGGCATACGTTCAGTATCGCAGAGGTTAAACCTCTGTTGCAACGTCGACGCGAGTCGCGATCAATCGTCTCGCCTGCCTTGACGAGAGCTGGGTCCATGCGAGCGCTCCGGCAGTAGGGTCGCACCGTGATCGCACAGCGTCTTGACGAACTCGGCCTCGTCCTGCCCCCGGTGTTTCCTCCGGCTGGCTCCTACCTGGGCTGCGTCGTCGACGGCGGTCTCGTGTACGTCGGCGGCCATGGACCGGTCAACGGCGGCGACATCATCCGCGGCAAGGTCGGGGCGACGGTGACGCTTGCCCAGGCACAGCTCGCCGCCCGTATGACAGCGCTGTCGATCTTGGCCACACTGCAAGCGGAACTCGGTTCGCTCGACCGGATCGAGCGGATCGTGAAGGTCTTCGGCATGGTCAACGTGGCGCCTGGCTTCAACCAAACCCCCGCAGTGATCGATGGCTGTTCGGAGCTGCTCATCGACGTCTTCGGTGAGCGAGGTCGGCACACTCGCAGCGCCGTCGGACTCGCCGAACTGCCTTTCGACATTGCTGTCGAGATCGAGCTCACGGCCCGTATTCGCCCGCTTTGAGGGGTGTTCCGGCACGCAGCGCGATTCGTGCGATCCACGGGTGGGTTCCCGACCGGCCGATGAGCGTTCCACTCACGGTGTCGCGGGCAGCGCCCGACGCAGTTGAGGGCGCACACTCCCTGACGGCGAAGGCACCATCGCCTGCTGAAGAACTCACCCAATGCGTCGGAAACCGCAGGCGCTCAGATGGGCCGTACCCGTGCGTGAGCTGAGCGGCCTTTGCAGTTTTCCTGGGCTGGTGATACCGAGCGCGCGGAGTGAGTGTTGGTCGTAGGTCTGGCGTAGTTCGGTGATGGCTGTTCACGGCCCTCGGCATCGCGCGGATCGGTATGGCCAGTCAGCGTGGCCTTACCCGGTAGATGTCGGTGATCGACTTTGGTGCGCTGCGAAGGCGATCGAATCTCAGCCGTCTGGAAGTGTTCCCGCCACGACTGGAGCTTGCCGAACCAAGCAGGGGTCATGTGTTGAGCGACGACGGTCCACCGCTTGAGTGGGTGTGCGCGTGTGTTCGATTGCGGCGACAGTCGAATCCGTTCGTGTCGCGTCGGCCGCTGCGCATCTTGCAGCGCATAGCGAGCGTTTGCCCGGGAACTGGTGCCCGTCCAGAGCACGCGGTACGCGAGCGAGAACGTCCTGCGATTCTCCAGGTTTCATTCCATGAGATGCCAGGCTCGGTCGCCATGGTTGTCGTATCGGTCCGAACGGACTGCCACGGTCGAAGGGCCGGTACGAACGAAAGGCAACTCATGAACCCATTCACGAAGACCCACAAGAACCCGGATCCCCGGAAGCGAACGCTTGGCAAGTTTGTCGGGGCTGCGGTTATCGCCGCGGCGTCGCTCACCGGCATCGCCTCATTCGGCTCGGCGGCAAACGCTGCTCCTGCTGGCCAGGGAGGCGGCCACCCCTCGAAGGAGGCTCGTTTCCAGTCGCTCACCGACTCGCAGAAGACGTGTTTGGCCAACGCCGGATTGTCTCGCCCGTCGGCTCGGCCCACCACGGGGGAACAAGGAAACAGTCTGACGGCTGCGGCCAAACAGTGCGGCATCGAGATCCCTGCGAAAGTCGGTACGGCCCGCCCAGCCAACGTCGGTAAGGCGGGGCGCCCCGCCAATGTCAGCGGTCGCCCGGCCGAGGCCGGCCGCGGGGGTGCGCGGTTTGCGCAGTTGACCGATGGCCAGCGCGCCTGTTTGACCGATGCTGGGCTGAGTCGCCCGACGGCTCGTCCGACCGCTGCGTCGTTCCAGCAACTTCGTGACGCTGCTGCGAAGTGTGGCATCGCGATTCCGGCCGGCGCCGGGGCCCGTGGCTGAGGGAGGCCCAAAAAGTAGGGGCCGCGAGCCCGACGCAGTACTTCCCTCTCCTACCAATTCGTGGGCGGCACTCATTGGGGTGCCGCCCACGAACGCGTTCATGAACGCCCCGCATCGTGGGGTGATCTCCAGGAATCTTCCAGGTGATGTCCTTCGGTGGTTCAGCTGGGTCCGTCATGGTTCGGTCATGACTACACACGCATCCCCGAGGGATTCGGCCCCAGCGTTTTTCCTTGAGGGCTTGACGAAGCGTTTCGGTGATCGGAAGGTCGTTGACGGTTTGTCGTTCGAGCTTCCGCAGGGTGGCGTGACGGGGTTTCTCGGGCCGAATGGTTCGGGAAAGAGCACCACGATCAGGATGCTGCTCGGGTTAATCAGACCGTCGAGCGGCACGGCACGGGTTCTCGGTCATCCGTTGTCAACGCCCGCGGCGTTTACGGGTCGGGTGGGGGCGCTTGTCGATTCTCCGGCGTTGTACCCCGCACTCAGCGGCCACGAGAACTTGGCGGTTCACGCCGAGCTAGCCGGCCTTCACCGTGGCCGGGTCGGGGCGGTGCTCGAGGTGGTCGACCTGCACGATTTCGCACGCGCGAAGGTTCGGTCGTACTCGCTGGGCATGAAGCAACGCCTCGCCATCGCCATCGCACTTCTCCGCGACCCACCGTTGCTGGTGTTGGACGAGCCGACGAATGGACTCGATCCGGTCGGGATCGTGGAGATACGAAATCTGCTCGTTCAGCTGGGCGGATCGGGTCGCACCGTTTTCGTGTCGAGTCACGTGCTGGCTGAGATGCAAGCCGCCTGCGATCGTTACGTAGTCATCCGCAACGGCTCTTTGGTGTTCGCTGGATCGTCCGATCAGCTTTTGGCCCGCGGCCCGCAGCAAGTGACCGTGCGACCCGAGTGGCCGACCGATCTCCGCAAACTCGAAGACGTGCTCAACACGGCGGGGTTTCGGACCCAGGCGAACCCGACAGAGGTGATCATCGACGCCGATCCGGATCGGTCCCCGGAGATCAACCGGATCTGCTTTGAGGCCGCGGTTACGCTTCGCGAGCTTCGATGCGGTCATCAAGACCTCGAAGACGTGTTCTTCAACGTTATGAACGCATCGTCCAAGGCGACGAGCGATTCGGGGGTCGCGTCATGATCCGGGCGATTCGTTCCGAACTGGTACGCGTGCGCCGGTCATGGCCGATGCTGGTCGTGGCGATGGTGCTGGCCGCGGTCGCAACGGCGACAACATTCTCCGCGACCGGAGGCGGAAGCGGTTCTCGTGGTGGCTCCAGTACGAGTGAGACCGCGACCGCGACCGCGACCGCTGCCCAGGCGCTTACCGGTAGTGGTGGGATCGTCGCTGGGTTGGCCACGGTCGCTCCAATTCTTGGGCTGCTCACGCTCGTGTTGTGGGGTTCGAGCGTGGCTCGCGATTTTCAGACCGGAGCGATCCGGGTGCTGCTCGTGACGCAGTCGCGGCGTGGGGTGTACTTCGCCGGCAAGCTCATCGCGCTTCTCGCACTCACGGCCACGCTCGCCATGGCCGCCACAAGCGTCGCCGTCGGTACAGCACTTCTCCTGGCACCCGGGAAAGACATATCGACGACAAGTTGGACAATCGCCGCCGTCGGGAGTGGGCTGTTCAACACGCTCGTGGGCATGCTGGCCTGGGGGGCGATAGGAACAGTCCTCGCGGCTGCGACACGTTCGGTTGCCACGGCCATAGCCGGGGGACTCGGCTATCTTGTTCTTGGCGAGAAGCTCATTGCTTTGGCCTGGTCTTCAGCGAGTGACTGGCTGCCTGGCGGGGTGATCACCAACGTGTTCAACGGCGGCGGCACCACACCATATGTTCAGTCGCTACTCATGGTCCTCGGCGTAGTCGTTCTCGCCGTCGCTGCAAGTCTCGCGGTTGTGGTTCGTCGTGACGTCACCGACTGATGCGCCGTCGGCTGTCAGAGTGGACATCGTGACACCGACAACGGCCAACGAAGCACGCGTGCTGGTCGTCGACGACGACGAGAACATCGCATTCCTCGTGGCCTCCGCATTACGTTACGAAAAGCTCGATGTTCGCACCGCCGCATCCGGCGCGGAGGCAATCGCGCTAGCTGCATTGTTCGCCCCCGACGCGATCGTGCTCGACGTGATGCTCCCCGACAACGACGGTTTCGAAGTACTCAAAAGTCTCCGCTCACAAGGGTGTCACGCGCCCGTGCTGTTCCTCACGGCCCGCCACACCACCGCTGACAGAGTCCGCGGACTCACGGCGGGCGGCGATGACTACATCGTCAAACCATTCGCGCTCGAAGAACTCATCGCCCGGGTACACGTCGCGTTGCGTCGCTCCGGGACCCTCGCATCCAAACAGTCGGGTCGGCTTCAGGTCGCTGATCTTGTGCTTGACGATGACGCCCATCGAGTCTGGCGTGACGAAGAAGAAATCCATCTCTCCGGCACCGAGTTCAAGTTGCTGCGTTGCCTCATGTCGAACGCGGGCCGAGTCATGACACGCGGACAGATCCTCGATTTCGTATGGGAGTACGACTTCGACGGTGAGTCGGCAATCATCGAATCGTTCATCAAGAACCTTCGCAAGAAAGTTGACAACAGCGAACCAAAACTCATCCACACCGTGCGCGGCATCGGCTACACCATCCGAGGCTCCTAATGACCCTCCGCTCCCGTCTTCTCGCCGGAATGACGGCGATCATTGTCGTCCTCGGGATCGCCGGCACCCTCGTCATCCGGACACAGAACCAGTACCTGATCGGTCAACTCGACACCCGCCTCAGGGCCTACGCCCGCTCGTCACAACAAGTCATCGGACGACTCGGCGGCGTCGGGGCAGGCAGACCAGGAGGCCCACCAAGCGCACTGTCCGACGTGTACATCGGGCGGGCCAGCCCAAACGGTGAGGTCGAAACCCTTCTCGCCCCGTCAGACGACCCCGGGCTGATCCCAATCATCGACCGCGACTTGAGTTCCGACCGGCCGGTAACCGTTCGCACGACCTCTCGAAAATCCCGGCACATGCGAGTCGTTGCATCACTACTTCCCGACGGAACAGTGGCCGTGTTTGGCCTCCCCACACGACCAGTTGAACAGGCAAATCGTCGGCTCTTGGCCACCGCCCTTCTGGCCGGAACGCTCATGCTCGCCATGATTGGACTGATTGCGTCATGGGTCCATCGATTCGGACTTCGCCCCATCCGTCACATGACCGACGCCGCCGACGCCATCACCGCCGGAGCTACCGGACGCCGCGTCGACAACGTGACCGGACAAACCGAAGCAGCGCGGCTCGGACGAGCCCTCAACCTCATGATTGACAACAGCCACGAAGCACAAACACGACTACGACGATTCGTCGCCGACGCCTCACACGAACTACGCACACCACTGACAACACTCAGCGGATACGCGGCCCTCCACCAATCCGGACGTCTCACCGACCCCGCGGCCGTCAACGACGCAATGGCCCGCATCGCTTCCGAAACGAAACGAATGGCCGCAATGGTCGACAACCTCCTCCAACTCGCCGAACTCGACGAGCACCACCCACTCACCGTCGAACCAATCGACCTAGCCCAACTCGCACACGACCTTGCTTCCGACCAAGCCGCCATCGACCCGACACGACCGTTCTCCACCCATGCCCCTGACACGGCGATCGTCAACGGCGACACCCACCAAATCACCCAAGCCCTCACCGCGCTCCTTGCCAACGCCCGCCACCACACACCCCCAGACACTGCCATCGAACTCCGAGTCGTGCCGCTCGACAAAAGCGTCCGCGTCGAGATCACCGACTACGGACCCGGGATCGACCCGCAACACCTACCCCACCTCTTCGAACGCTTCTACCGCGCCGACCCCAGCCGCACCCGCACAGCCACCAGCGGCACCGGACTCGGACTCGCAATCGTCGCCGCCATCGTCGAAGCCCACCACGGCACCTACGGCGCCACAAGCCAACCCGGACAAGGCGCAACCTTCTGGATCACCCTCCCCAACCCCTAAGCGTCGCCGCTGTTCCAAGATCCGTCAGGGCAAGTCTCGAGCCGACCGATCTATTAGCGATTGGTAGCGCGTTGTAAGTGTTGTCGCCTAGGCCCCGTCGGCGTTGGCGTCGAGTCCCCAGCTGATGATTCGGGTGGGGTAGATCCGCACGATCTCGCGGCTCATGTCCGGCGTGGGCGGTTCGACGTCTCGGAGCGCCTCGGCGTTCCCGCGGATCTCCACGCCACGCACAGCCCAGTTGACGGGATCAGCAACATCATCGATGACGAGCGACGCAACGCCGGTCGCGGCAACGTTTGCGAATTTGCGTGTCGTTCCCATGGCGTAACCACCGATATCGATAGTTCCGGTTTCCTCGTTGTACCTAAAGCTCACAGGAGCGTTCTGCGGGATCCCGGACCGGTTCACCGTGGCCAACCGGCCAAGGGTCTGCGTCGCAAGATACGCACCTTCAGCAGCCGACAAGACCTTGGCCGGTGCCGGGATCACACTTGCAGGAAGAACCGCTGCAGGACACGGGTAGACGTCGAGGTCCCACCACTTCGACATCGGCAACATCTTCACGGTCGAGACCGCGTCAGCTTCCGCCGCTGCGAAGATCTCAAGGAATACCGTGCCCCTCGGTTGGGAGATGTGGCCCGAACCCATTCGCCCTTCACGCTTCAGCACATCAACCTGGGCCCGTTCCTCGACGACGACGGTCATCACCTCGCCCATGTCGGTATCGGGCTTGAACGTGGCCACCACCATGAAGGTAGGAAGCGGGGCGACATCACGGGACCGGTTCGAACTCATGCCACCACCCTATGACCTCAACCAAACTTGAGGTCAAGTGATAGGTTCGTCACATGCCCCGAGGTCAAACATCGTTCAACTCGCTGTCCGTCGGGCAAATCGCCGAACGCAGCGGCGTCACCATCTCGGCACTGCATTTCTACGAAGCGAACCAACTCATCGCCAGCACACGGAATTCAGGTAATCAACGACGTTACGAACGCGAAACGCTGCGAAGAGTCGCGTTCATACGGGCATCCCAACGACTCGGTGTCCCACTCGCCGAGATCGCCGAAGCCCTCTCCCGACTACCCGAGAAGCGAACCCCGACCCCCGACGACTGGGAAGCACTGGCAGCCACATGGAAAGACCGGCTCGACGAACGTATCGACCAACTCGTCCGGCTCCGCGACGACCTCACCCATTGCATCGGATGCGGCTGCCTATCGTTCAAGACCTGCCACCTCGCTAACCCCTACGACACGCTGTCGAACGAAGGCCCCGGAGCACGACGACTTCTCCCCGGAACCCCACGCCCCACAGCCACCACCTAACCGCCAACCCGAACTAGAAGGAGGCTTGGTCGCGGAAGCGACGCGCGAACAGCTGCCATCAGACTTTGAAGGTGTCGTGCAAGGCCGATGCGAGATCAACGAACAGCTCCGCCCGATAACACCAAACCCGGAACCAATTCTTACCGCACGGTATCCGGCGTTATGCGGGTGACCAAGCGTGGTGTCTCGCCACTGCGAGTCGAGAACGAGCGACACACTGGATTCGCGTTTGGGACTACCGAAGCGACGGCGCTTCAGGCTGAAATCGAATTGGAAGAAATCAGAGAATCTCCCGATTGCCGACCAATCCACGGTGGGCTGTCACACCCTCTTCGTACACTTGTACGCATGGAGTTCGGACTGGCAGACGAGATCATCGGCGACCTTCGCCGAGTGCACGTTGGCGTCGCCGACCAGCGCGCCACACTCTCATTCCTCGCCGGTGTGCAACGACTGCGCGGGTTCCTCGACGCCCTCGAGATCACCGCGGCACGTCGACTTCATGAGCTCAGCCATAGCGCTCCAGCGGAACTTGCCAAGGCCACGCAGCGTCATGCCCGAGCCGGTGACCGGGTTCTACGAACGAGCCGCCACACTCACTGCTGTGCCATCACTGACTGCACCGCTCGAGTCCGGCGCTCTGCAAGCGGCCCACATCGACACCGTCGCCAAGGTCTTGCGGACCGTCGACGAGAAACACACCCACGCATTCAGTGCAGCACTACCTACCCTGATCGAGGAAGCGGCCGCCTCGAATGCCACACCCGACGACCTCGCCCGCACCCTCAACCGAGCCGCACGGGCACTCGAAAACGACGACGGCATGACCCGCTTCACCCAACAACGCCGCGACACCGCTCTGCACACCTGGACCGACAAACGAACCGGCATGTTCCGGCTGTCGGGCCGATTCGACCCGTTGAGCGGTGTCGTGCTGCACGGCCACCTCCAGGCCATGGTCGCCGCCCTGTTCTCTGAACGAGTGCCGTCCACCTGTCCAACCGACCCAGGTGCGAAACAAGACCACCTCCGTGCCCTCGCTCTCCTGGCGCTCGTCGTGCAACAGCAGGCGTCCGGACTCACCGTCGTGCCCAACAACTCCGAAGCATCGCCCGACTCGTCGTTCAGCGAAAACGAAAGCGACGACGCCAGCGACAGCGATGCAGACAGCAGCCGTGCCGGGGCCGGCATAGGTGACCTCGACGAATGGTCGGAGTTTTTCCAGGCTGGACCGAGCAAGCTGGGTCGACCGGAAATCGTCGTGGTCGTCGATGTCCGTCAAGAAACCCTCGACGCGAACCGCGGGTCACCCGTGGTCGATTGGGGACTCCCCGTTGAGGTCCCGCAACGAGCGCTAGAGGATCTCTTCCAACGAGCCGACGCGCACCCCGTCATCGTCCACAAAGGCGTTGTCCTCCGCTCCCCCGGAGAGATAAACCTCGGACGCACCACACGCCTCGCATCAAGAGCACAACGCCGAGCCCTGCGCGCCCTACCCGACGTGTGCCGTGCCCGGATGCTGCGTGGCGTTCGAGTTCACCAAACCGCACCACGTCCACTACAGGGACCACGGCGGACCAACCGGGGCAACTCCAAACCTCCTCCCGCTATGTAGCAAACACCACCACTGCGCGCACGAAGGAGGTTGGAGACTCACCCTCCAAGCCAACCGCACACTCACGATCACTCTCCCCGACGGCACCATCCTCACCACCGGCCCGCCCCCGTCGCCTCCGCGCCGCGTAGGCGTCGGCGATCGGCGGACCAGTGGACTCCGGCGAACGGGCCGAAGCGACCACCAACAGTCCCGCCGGGTTCTGCTGATGGTCACGTCCATCCGTAGGCCTCGCCCAAGCTCGTCGCTCAGCGACCATTGACGAGCGGTCACGCTGTTCCTTGACAACCAAACGGCGTCGCCGCCCCGGACCCGTAAGCGCGCGGGTCGAAACGGCCCGTCTACTTGCGGCCGAACCCGAAGAGCTGCTGTGCGACCTTTCGCATCTGGATCTCCTCGGAACCCTCGGTGATCCGGTAGCGGCGATGGTGGCGATAGATGTGCTCGAACGGCATGTGCCGGGAGTAGCCGACGCCGCCGCAGGTCTGCATGGCCCGGTCGGCAGCGTCGCACGCCAGACGATTCGCCCGGTAGTTGCACATCGCGACGAGGTGGGTGACCTCCATGTGGTGCTTGGTGTCGAGCATCACCGCGGTGTAGCGCACGAGTTGGCGGAGCATCGCCGCCTCGGTGTGCATCTCGACCAACGGGAACTGGATGCCCTGGTTGGTGGAGAGCTTCTTTCCCCAGGTGATGCGGGAGTTCGCGTAGGCCACCGCTTCGTTGATGCAGAACTGCGCGGCACCGAGCGAGGATGCGGCCTGACGGATGCGGTTCTCATGCACGAAGTGCTGGGCGAGGTCGAGGCCTTTGCCCACGGTGCCGAACACGGCTTCGGAACCCACTCGCACATCCGACAGCGATACCTCGGCATGATCTGTGGGCATATTGAACGTCCACCAGAAGAACTCCACCTTGAAACCGGGGGAATCGGTCGGTACGAGAAATGCGGTGATGCCGTTGGGGTCGCCGTTCTCTCCAGAAGTGCGGGCGAAGATGATGTCGTGGGTGGCGTGGTGGAGTCCGGAGTTCCACCGCTTCATGCCGGTGATGACCCACTCGTCACCGTCTTGCACCGCGGTCGTCTCCATGTAGGTGGCGTCGGAACCGTGGTTCGGCTCCGTGAGCCCGAAGGCCAGACGACGTGTTCCGTCCAGGAAGCCCGGCATCCACTCGGCCTTCTGCGACTCGGTGCCGAAGTCGCGCATCATCAGAACGGTGGGAAAGTTGCCGACGATCGAGCTCTCGTTCTGGAGGTCGTTGAACAGGCCGAGACCTTTCGATGCGAGGTGCTCGCGGATGATCGCCATCGTGAGGTTGGAGGCGCCCTGTCCTCCGAACTCCTTCGGGAGCGCCAACCGGAGCCATCCGGCGGCATCGGCACGCCGACGCATCTCACGGAGCAATGCCTCCCAGTCGGCCCGCGGCACACCGCCGTTCTCGAAGTCGGTTCGGGCCCACTCACGGCGGTGATCGAAGAAACGCTCGTTGTCGTCCTGGGCCTGGAGCGGCTTGATCTCCGCCTCGATGAAGACGTCGAGAGCGTCGAGCGTTGCCTGAATGTCAGCGGGGATGGCGAAGTCCATCCCTTGAACGTATCGACGACCGGCCTGTCACGCCTAGTCGAGCCCTCTCACCGACCGACGGCCGATCGTTCGCCCAGTGCCTCGATCAGGTGTCCGAGGCGACGCAGGGTGCCTGGCTCGCCGAGATCAACCGGTGACACGATCGCCGTCCGCACTCCGACACCGGCAAGTGACGTGAGCCGACTCGCCTGATCCTGGACGGTTCCGGCGTTCACCGACGCCCGGTAGCGCTGGTCGCCGACTCGACCCCGGCTGCTGGCAACTCGTGCGGCGAGATCGGCATCGTCGTCTCCGATCAGCATCGGACCGAGGTGGGTGACCTCCACATCCTCGACGGATCGACCGGGAATGGCAGCCATGCATTCGCGCAGGTACGCAACGTGGCCGGCGACGACTTCGAGGGAACCCTGCACGTTGACGGCTCTGGCGTACTGGGCCGCCAGACGCAGCGTTCGCCGTCCGGACCCGCCGACCAGCAGGGGCAGCGGGTCCTGCAGCGGCCGGGGGTAGGCCGTGGCCTTTGGCACGTGCAGGTGTCGACCGTCGAACGACGGACCGCCCTTGCCCCAGAAGAGCGGGAGCACACGCAGCGCGTCTTCGAGAAGTTCGAATCGCTCAGCGAGTGCAGGAAAGCGAATTCCGATCTCGGCCGCTTCCGCTTCGAACCAACCCGAGCCGAGTCCGCAGACGATCCGACCGCCGCTCAGCACATCGAGTGATGCCATCGATCGGGCGATTTGCTGGATGCTCCGTGCGCTTACCGATGCGACCAGCGAGCCAAGCCGAACCCGTGTTGTCACTCCGGCCAGGTAACCAAGTGTGCTTATCAACTCGGGCAGGTCTTCCCATGCTGCCCCGACCTGGGCGATCTGCCGGTAGTGGTCCATGAGCCAGATTCCGCCCACGCCGACTTCCTCGGCCTCACCGGCGATGTCGGCAAGCCGTTGTCGGATCGATGCCGCTCCGCCCGGCCAGGAGAAGCGCGAGATGGCGAGGTCGACGCCGATCGTCGGAGCGGCTCGGCCGAGCGCGAAGGCTGAGGGGGCGCCGCGGATGGTGTCCGCGAACGCTGGCGCAACGACGCGGACATCGCGATGGCCATCCCCCCTTTCGGCCCGGATGTCGATCACCTCGGTGAACCCCTCCGCCCGCAGCGCCTCGGACGCAAGCGCGGTGACCGCCGCAACCTGGGCGCGAATCACGTCCTGGGGAACCCTCCGCTCGCGTAGGGCGTTGCGGGCGAGGCAGGTCTGAGCGGAGGCCCGGAAGACGATCGCCACCACGGGCACGCCGAACCGTTGACCGAGTTCGAGGTAGTGCGCCCGGCGCTCGGATTCCAGAGCAGTGGAGTCGATCACGGTCGTAAGTCGCCGCCGGACTCGGGCGAGGAGCACCGCATCGAAGATCGCGAACATGTCACGGTTCGCCCGTTGATCACCCTCGCCCTCGCCGACCATGGCCCGCATCGCATCGGTCGAGATGACCTCACCTTCCGGGAAGTGTGCCCTCGCCCACGTGGACTTCCCCGCGCCGGCCGCGCCGATCAACACCACAAGCGTGCCGGCGACGAGGGCGGTTGGTCGGGCCCGTTCTTCCACGTGACGTTCGTAGCACGTTGGTCCGTCGGTGGAATGCCGTTCGGGGGAAAGAGGCGAGCTGCTGTACTGGTCATCGTGAACGTGCCCCACGTGGTCATTGTCGGCGCCGGATTCGGGGGGTTGCGGGCCGCTCGAGGGCTGAAGGACGCTGCCGTCCGGGTGACGCTGATCGACGCCAACAACTTTCACACGTTCCAGCCGTTGCTCTACCAGGTCGCCACCGCCGGGCTCGATGCCGGCGACATCGGATTTCCTGTCCGCGCGGTTGTGCGACGTCAGAAGAATGCAACGTTTCGCCTTGGCCGCGTAACCGGCATCGCCCTCGGCGATCGCGAGCTCACGCTCGGCGACGGTGCGATCGTGCCGTACGACTACCTGGTGATCGCCGCAGGTTCCGTCAGCGCCACGTTCGGTGTGGAAGGGGTCGCCGAGCACACATTCGCGCTGAAGACGCTGCCGGATGCACTTGCCGTTCGCGACCATCTGCTCCGCCTCGTCGAGTCGTCGAGTGCGACAGACTCGGTCGATCGACTCGGGATCGCCGTCGTCGGTGGTGGTCCCACCGGTGTGGAAATAGCGGGTGGTCTACGCGAACTCCTGGACCGCGTACTGCAGAAGGACTTTCCCCATCGGAACCTGGCCGACGTTCCGATCACGATCGTCGAAGCGGCCGACCACGTGCTCGGAACGTTTCACCCGTCACTGGCGGAACGGGCACAACGCACCTTGATCGACCGTGGCGTGCGGGTGGAGGTCGGGGTCGGCGTCGACCGCGTGGAGTCCGGGGCGGTGGTGCTTCGCGACGGTCGTCGGATCGAGGCGGCAACGATTGTGTGGGCGGCGGGCGTCGCGGCGAGTCCGGTTGCATCGCTGCTCGGCGTGGAGTTGGGTCGCGGCGGCCGAATTCCTGTCCTACAGGACCTCTCGCTCGACGGGCACCCGGAGGTCTTCGCTATCGGCGATATCGCTCAGTCGCCGACCGATGACGGCCGCCCTCTTCCACAAGTTGCCCAGCCGGCGATCCAGGGTGGCCGTCATGTTGCCGATCAGATTCGACACCGACTCGTCGGAAGCGGGACCACATCGTTCCAGTACCGCGACAAAGGGTCGATGGCGACGATCGGCCGGAACCACGCGGTGGCCGAGTTCCCCAACGGCTGGCGGCTGCATTCATTCCCCGGTTGGCTCTCGTGGCTCGGGCTGCACATTGTGTATCTCATGGGGTTTCGCAACCGTGCGAACGTGCTCCTGAACTGGGCGTGGAATTACCTGACGTACGACCGGGCAGCCCGCCTCATCCTCCCGTTACCCGCCGAGGGGCAACCCGTCGGTCAAGAGCAATAGCATCGGCCGGTGGCCAAATCGCGGTCCTTTGTCGGGTTCCTGTTCGGGAAGCTGCGTTGGGTGTTGCTGGCGCAGGTCCTGACGCTCGTCGTCTCGACCGCCGGGTTTGTCATCATTGCGGGTCTCGACTGGTTCGACGCCCTCTACATGAGCGTGATCACGCTCGGGACGGTTGGCTACGGTGAGGTAACGCCGCTCGACACCGTCGGCCGGACGTGGGCGATGGTAGTGATCACGGGTGGATTCGCGGTCCTGGTCTATGCCGGCGCGGTGCTGACGTCCTTGCTACTTTCCGGTGATCTGAGAACGGCGTTCCTGACGCAGAGAGGCGAGCGGATGCGCAAGGACCTGCACCAGCATGTGATCGTTGTCGGCTTCGGACGCGTGGGCCGAGCGGTCGTTCTGGCGACGCTGCGATCGGGCCACCAGTGCCTTGTGGTCGACGCCGATCCGGCCAAGGCCGAGAGCATCAGAGAAGAAGGTGCGCTCGTGGTGGTGGGTGACGGCATGCAGGAGGACGTGCTCCGTGAGGCCGGGATTGAGACTGCCCGCGCACTCTTTGCCGCGGGCCCCGACGATCCGGCAAATCTGGTCGTCACCCTGACTGCTCGGGCACTGCGACCTGACCTGCGGATCATCTCCCGGGTGAACGAAGTGGAGTGGCAGCAGCGTATGACGCATGCCGGGGCAACCGCAGCGATGTCGCCCTACGGGGACTTCGGTGCCGGTCTGGCGGCCTCGGCCTTGGGGAAGGACGTTGTGGAGACCCACGTTCTGAGTGGCTACGGGCTGCGGTCGGAGGACATCATCGTGGGGTCAGGGTCCGGGGTCATCGGCCGCACTACGGCCGACCTGGCCCGTGAACACGACGACGTGACGATCCTTGCCCTGCGACGGAACGGATCGGTCGATCCTTGGCAGCCGGTCGAGGCCGGGATCCGCGAGGGCGACGTCTTGCTCCTTATGGGCTCGGACGCCGATGTGGCGAGCATCGGGGCGAGGCTCCGGGTCTGACCATCGCAAGACGGAGCAGGGTGGCCGTCGAACTTCTTGGCCCGTAGTCTTCGCCGCCGTGATCGTTGCCACGCTGGAAACCATTCCCCTCGCGCTGCAGGACTACATGCCCGGAATCGCGACGGCGATCGGCTGCTGGTTCCTCGGCCGGTTCGTGCGGTCGGTCGCGCCGTTGTTCTACCCAGTGGCGATCGCCGGTGGCGTGTCGGTGGCCTGCGGGGGATTCGCCAAGGCGACCTGGAAGCTCATCCGTGCCGTCGACGGGCCCGATCTCAAATGGCTCGACGCGTCACTATTCCCATTTCTCGCGTGGGGTTTCGCACTCCTCACCTGGGCCCTGATCCATGTCGACTTCACCGAGACCGGCTCCACCCCACCGTCGCGCGGCCTGTGGAAGGTACCGCTCGGGATCGCTGCTTCGTTGAGCGTGCTGGCCTTCGGGCTTTCAGCCACCACCGATTGGAGTCGGGCATGGGTGATCCCCATGATCGGGCTGATGACGCTTGGTGACCTCTCCGTCATCGTCATGGGCGTGAAGATGGCCCGGCGCCGCAATCTCAACGCAGCAGCGGTGTTGCTCGTGGTGAACATCGCCTCGGTCTTGCTGCTCACCGGCCTCGCCTCGGTCGACCAGACGCGAGCGCTGCAATGGATCGAACAGATCGGCAACACGATCGGCAACGCCGCGTTCGCGGTGGCGTGGTGGATGATCCTGGGTCGTCCACTGATGAGGCCGGCCTCGCCTCGCCTCGCCGCCAGCGTTTCTGCCTAGTCGGTCAGCTGTCGTCGCCTGGAGCGATGATGCCGTGCTCGTAGGCGAAGATCACGGCTTGCACACGGTCGCGTAGGGAGAGCTTCGACAACACGTTCGACACGTGCGTCTTCACGGTCGCTTCACCCAGGTAGAGCTCGACGGCGATTGCCGCATTCGACTTGCCGCGGGCGAGGCCGAGAAAGACCTCTCGCTCACGGTCGCTCAGGTGGGCCGACGGGTCCGGCCCCGATGACGCCAGGCCGCGGATGCCTACCTGAGCGATGACGCGGCGAGTGACCGCCGTCGAGGATCGGCATCTGCACGTCCATCAGGATCACATCGGGTCTCGCCGCTCGCGCCTGCAGAATCGCCGCCTCGCCGTCGCCGGCCTCGGACACGACGACGATGTCATCGGTCGATTCGAGGATCATGCGGATGCCCGCTCGTATCATCGCCTGATCGTCGACCAGGAGTACCCGCGTCATGCGGAAACTCTTGTCGCGTTCACGAGCTCGGCCGGAAAGGCGGCGGCGACCGTGAACTGGGTCGGCGACGGTGTGATGGCAACGGTCCCACCGTGGAAGGCGACGCGCTCCCTGATGCCGAGCAGACCGTGGCCCTTCGTGTTCGGCCCCGAAGGCGACACGGGCGATCCGTGATCCACGACGCTGACTCGAAGCATGGTGCCGACGAGCGAGACATCGACGTCGATCGGTGCGACGCTCGAATGCTTCACTGCGTTCGTGAGTGCTTCCTGCACGATCCGATAGGTCGTGAGTTGGACACTTGACGGTAGAGCCACCGTCTCCGGGAGGGTGAGGCTCAGCCGGATCTGCCGCCCGGTGCGTTCGACGTCGGCGATGAGCTTGGTGAGATCGTCGAGGGTGGGTTGCGGCGCCGTGGTCTCGGGTTCGTCCTGGCGGAGGAAGCCGAGCAGCCGATGCAACTCGAAGACGGCCTGGCGGCTCGAACGCTCCACCTCGCTCAGGGCCGCCTCCGCCTTCTGCGGCTCCTGGCGAAGGGCCATGCGTGCCGCACCAGCCTGCACGCCCATAAGCGACACATGGTGGGCAACCACGCCGTGGAGTTCCCGGGAGATACGAACGCGTTCCTCGACGACAGCTCGGCGTTCGTTCTCGGCCCGTTCACGGACGAGTTCGGCGTTGCGTTCACTGAGCTGTTGGTCGTTCTCCCGGCGGAGTCGGACGAGATCGCCGATGAACCACGCCGAGCCGACGAAGGCGAACACGAGAAGCACGCCGAGGGCGTTCGTCACGAACTCGTTGCCCGGCGGAGGCGCACCGGTCGTGGGATCGTTGGAGAAGGGACGCACGATCGTGTGGATCACCCACGAGGAAGAAGTTGCCGCCCACTCGAAACGTCGCCTGGTGCTCGTCGATGGCCAGATCGTCGTCGACGAGCGGGCCGCCGGGGTCGGGGATCCCCCGCCTCTCTATCGTCCCCGCAACGAGTCCAGCATCGAGCAGGTGGTGTCATGATCACCGAGAACCTGCGGATCTCCTTCGGTGCGTTGGCGGCGAACAAGTTGCGAACGGTGCTGTCGGTGCTCGGCATCATGATCGGCGTGATGTCCGTCGTGCTGCTCTTGGCAATGGGCTCTGGGGCGCAGGCCTTCGTGAAGAAGCAGATCGACGCATTCGGCACGAACACCGTGTTCCTGTTCCCGAAGACCGGCACGGCCGGCGGTGGCACGCTCAGCCGTATTCCCCAGATCACCGCAGCCGATGTGGCTGCGGTGATGGAGTCATCGACGGCGATCGACCTTGCTGCACCGGAGGTCTACATGCCGCTCCCGTTCGTGTCGGCGGGGTCGCGAACGCTCACGCCTCGCGCCGTCGTCGGTGTCGATCAGAACTGGGCTGCCGTCAGCAATCGTCGGACGCAGGCCGGTGTGCTCGTGTCAGCGAACGACGTCGCTCGTCGGGCGAAGGTGGCGGTGATCGGTGAAACGGTGGCGAAGCGCATCTACGGCTCGAAGAACGTCGTGGGGAAGCAAATTCGAATCGCCGGTCAGGACTTCGAGATCGTCGGCCTGTATCAGCGACTCGGAGCTGGTATCGACGGTGACAACGACTCCGTCGTGCACATCCCGATCTCCACCATGCAGACGTCGGTCACCGGCTCGACCTCCTATGACTCGGTGAACCTGCGTTCCCGGCCGGGACTCGCGGCAGGGGAGGCGGAGCGTCAGATCCGCCAGGCCGTCGACCGGACGCATCGCATCACCGATCCCGACAAACGCGACTACGACGTGTTCGACGCCGCGCGTGTGCGGGAGACGTCGAGCGTGATCACGAACGCGCTCACTGCGCTGCTTGGTCTCATCGCCGGAATCTCGCTGCTCGTCGGTGGTATCGGAGTGATGAACATCATGCTGGTGACGGTGACGGAGCGGACCCGCGAGATCGGGATCCGCAAGGCCCTGGGAGCAAGGCGTGGCACCTTGCTGGTGCAGTTCCTCATCGAGTCGGTGGTGTTGACCGGCATCGGCGGCGGCATCGGGCTTGCGATCGGGTCCGCGCTTGCTCAGATCAAGGTCGGCGACTTCTCGCCGCAGCTTCAGCCGTGGATGCTGCTCCTCGCCGGTGGCGTTTCCGTCGGCATCGGTGTGCGCTTCGGGGTCTACCCCGCCAACCGGGCGGCCAAGCTCCGCCCGATCGACGCGCTGCGCTTCGAGTGAGGACGAGCGACCGGCCTCATCGTCGAAGGCCGCGTGGCGGACCGGTTCGGGCACATTCGACGCATTGGGTAGTGGTCGGGACGGCGAGTCGTCGTTCGTGCGGGATTGGCTCGGCGCATGCTTCGCAGAGGGCTGACTGTGGATCATCGAGCCGGGTTTCGGCCGCGATCAACTCGGCGATGGTCCGGAGGTAGCTGTCGCGTCGACCGGTCAACTGCGACCGCTCGAAGGCAATGGTGTGTCCCTCCGGGTCGTGTTCGTCGTCGGGAGGACTGGCGTCGGCGGCCTCCGTGAGGTCGTCGAAGTTCGCCGTCAGCGACTCGACGAGGGACTGGAGACGACGTCGCTCGGCATGGATCTGATCGCGTACCTTCTCGCGTCCGGGGTCGGTGGTGTCCACGGGGCCATTGTCGCCGAACTCTCGCCTCCCGAATACCTCGACCGTGAGCCCTACTCCGCCCAGGCCTTCACCTGTTCGAAGATCTTCAGAGGTTCTTCGCCGACGACGTTGATGTTGAGGTAGCTGACACCGATCGACTTGTACACAGCAATACGTTCGCGTACGAAGCCCGGATCGCCGGCAAGGGTGGCGAGATCGACGTATTCGTCGGGAACCCGTGCGATTGCCTCTTCGCGCTTGCCGGAGAGGAAGAGGTCCTGGATGTCCTTCGCCTCCTGCTTCCACCCGTAGCGGTGAAACAGCTCGTTGTAGAAGTTCTTGTCGCGAGCGCCCATCCCGCCGACGTAGAACCCGACGAGTCCTCGAGTTCCTTCGCGGGCCTCGCGAACCTCAGGCCCGTTGCCGAGCGCCACCGTTCCGCCCGCCATGATCTGTAGCGGCGGCAGGTCCGGCGAACGCTTCGCGGCACCTGCTTTCAGTGCTTCTCCCCACACCTGCTCGAAACGATCGGGAACGAAGTGGATCGGCTGCCATCCGTGAGCAACTTCCGCGGCCAGCTCGACGTTCTTCGGGCCGATCGCGGCGATCCAGACCGGTATGTCCTGACGGAGTGGCTTGGCGGTGAGTTTCAGCGCCTTACCGAGCCCGGTTCCCTGGCCGGCCGGGAGCGGCAGCTGGATCGTCTTTCCGTCGTAGTTCAGCGGTTCTCGGGACCACACCTTGCGGCACACCTCGATGGTCTCGCGGGTTCGTTGCACCGGACGGTCGAAGGGCACGCCATGCCAGCCCTCGATGACCTGCGGCCCGGAAGACCCGAGACCGAGGTGGAACCGTCCTCCCGAGAGTGCATCGATCGTGGCGGCGGTCTGGGCGATCAGCGCAGGGGAGCGCGAATAGATCGGGATGATGCCGGTCATCAACTCGAGGGTGGTGGTGACTCCTGCCAGGTAGGCGAGGGACGAGACCAGGTCGAATCCGTAGATCTCGCCCGACCAGACGAGGTCGACACCGGCCGATTCGAGGTCCTTGGCCTTTCGCGCATACCGAACCGGATCGCCGTCGAAGCCGAGCGTGGTGGAGATCTTCATCGCGCCACCGTAACGAACACGGGCTTCCGGATACCAACGGAGTGGCGGCCCATTCCGAAAGCTCGACCGCGGCGATGATCAGCGACGCTCAGCCGACTCGTCCCGCTCAGTCAACGATGAACAAGACGGCCCCTTGCGGAGACGTCGACCGGTGAGGTTCGGCGTCGTCGGCCACTTGGTAGCTGATGCCCGGCGTGAGCGTGAACACGCGACCGTCTTCCAGCTCGGTGATGAGTTCACCTTCGAGGCACAACAGGACGTGGCCTTTGGTGCACCAGTGATCTGACACGTAGCCGGCCGTGTACTCAACCATCCGTACACGTAGTTCTCCGAACTGCTGGGTGCGCCAGAAGACCTGGCCGCCGTCAGCCGTCTTCTCGACTCGTTCGATCTTCGACCATTCGGTCAATCCGAATGCTGGCTCCACGATTCTCATGGCGTGATTCTCCATCAACGGTGCTTCAGGCACATTGCGACCGCGGATTCCCATCGACCAGCTGGGACGTGTCCCGCAAAACGTCGGGGTGGGCCTCAACACGCGCTTGTGACTACAATCATGGTCATGTCTGAAACGCTGCCGTTGGCGAACGTGAAGTCGAAGTTCTCCGAAATGGTCGACCGGGTCGAGCACACGCATGATCGGATCATCGTGACACGCAACGGTCGCCCTGCGGCCGTGCTGATCAGCCCCGAGGAGCTTGCGTCGCTCGAAGACACCCTCGAACTGCTCTCCGACCCGGACGCAATGCGCCAACTCGACGAGTCCCGACAGGCTTATGCCGCTGGCGACTTCTTGACCGGCGATGACCTCCGCAGCCGCTACCTCGCAAAGTGAGCGCTGAGGAACCCGGCTACAAGCTGCGCGTTACCGGTCCGGCCGAACGCCAGCTCAACCGGCTCCCCGAAGGCACCGCAGCCGCGATCGTCGAATTCATGCTCGGCGCGCTGCTCGAGAACCCGCGTCGGCTCGGCGGAACACTGCAACGCGAGCTGGCGGGGATGCGCTCGGCTCGACGCGGCGTCTACCGCATCATCTACGAGATCGATGACACCGAGCGACTGGTGATCGTCTACCGCATCGAGCACCGCGCCACGGCCTACCGGCCCCGCTGATCGCCGCCGCCACCCGACGACACCCAAGAGTCGGGAACAACGTTTTCGAACGAGCCGCAACAGTCGCGAAGATCGGCGCCGTCGCCGGGCCACTACGCCAAGGTGCACTCCATGGCGCCCATGTCGACACGCTCACCAAAGTGATGCGCACCGTCAGCGAACAGCACACCGAAGCGTTCACCGCTGGCCTCCCCGCGATCATCGAACAGGCCGCGGCGGCCGGTGCCACACCCGACGATTTCGCTCGAACACTCAACCGTGCCGCCAGGGCTCTCGAGAACGACGACGGCGAGAGCAGATACGAACAACAACGCCGCGACACTGCGCTTCGCACGTGGACCGAGAAGCGCAACGGCATGTTCCGCATCGCCGACCCGCCCGTGGAAGACCGGAACGGCGACCTGTCAACCCCCACGACATCACGGCACGCCGACCGTGGCGGCGACAATGACGATGACGATGACAATGACGAGTGGTCGGCGCTGTATGCCGGTGGGCCGTCACGACTCGGACGTCCCGAGGTCGTCATTGTCCTCGACGCCCGACAACAAACCGTCGAAGCCAACGATGGCGCAGTCGTGGTCGATTGGGGGATCCCGGTCGAACTCCCGGCGTGGGGCGCGCCGAGCTGTTTCCGCGCGCCGACATCCGACCCGTCATCGTCGCCAACGGCGTCGTAGTGCATGACCCGGGTGAGATGAACCTCGGCCGCACGACCCGCCTCGCCTCCCGAGCCCCAACGACGCGCCCTGCGAGCGATGTACCCGACCTGCGCCGTGGCCGGTTGTTGCGTGGCGTTCGAGTTCACGAAACCGCACCATGTGCACTACTGGGAACACGGCGGCCCGACCGATCTCGACAAGCTCCTTCCGCTCTGCAGCAAGCACCACCACTGCGCACACGAAGGTGGCTGGCGTCTCACCCTGCAACCGGACCGCACCCTCGCCATCACCGTCCCCGACGGCACCGTCCGGACCACCGGGCCACCCCTCCGGCTCCGCGCCGCCTGAGTGTCCACCACGCAAGCTCATCCTTCTCACCAACGACCCTCGACGAGCGGTCACCCCGTTCCTCGACAACCAAACCGGCGGCCTGCCCACCCGGTCGTGACGCAACGAGGCCGGGCGCGGAAGCATCGCCGCTCCACCGACGCTCACCCATGACGTGTCGCGCCTACCGTTGGTGCATGGTGAGCGAGCAGGACGTGCAGGCCTTCGTCGACGACGGGTATCTCGTCGTCAAGGGACTCGTCGGACCCGATGACGTTGGGGCAGCACGGCTCGAGGCCGAGCGGTTCGCCACGGGCTACTACCCGGCCGATGGCGTGCCGGACGACGGCAGGCTGCTTGCCGTGCACTTCCCGCATTGGGTCTCCGATGTGGCGATGGGCCTGGTCCGCCACCCCGGTTTGGTCGACGTGGTGTCGAAGATCGCCGGAGCCCACCTCGCCCATTGGAACGCCAAGGTCAAGTGCATGCAGTCGATGCTCTTCCTCAAGCCGCCGGGACTCCAGGGCCAGGCGTGGCATCAGGACGAACGGTTCATCCCCACCCGCGATCGCTCGCTGATCGGGGCGTGGATCGCGCTCGACGATGCCACCACCGAGAACGGATGTCTGTGGGTCATGCCCGGCTCACATCGTGAAGGCATCCTTCATCCGTTCAAGGACCACGGACGCCCCGATGAGTTCGACCCGTCCGACGAGGCATTTGGGTTCGATGACTCGAACGCCGTCCCGGTCGAGGTGCAGACCGGCGATGTGGTGTTCTTTAACGGATATCTGCTGCACCGCTCCCTGAAGAACCGCAGCAACGGAACGCGACGCGCTCTCGTGAACCACTACATGAGCTCGGCTTCGCTGCTCCCGTGGATGCTCCCGAAGGAAGCGTTCGTCGCGATCGCCGACAACCGAAGGGTTGTCCAGGTCGCGGGCGAAGACCCCTACGCGTGGAAGGGCTACACCGACCCGCCGGACCGGGTCTTCGTCCGCCCCGCCTCCGGTGCGTGGAACGCTCCGGCGCCAGTCACCGAGGACGGTCCGAGCTAGAGGTCCAACACGACGCGTCGGCTCGCCCGGGTCGCGTTCGCCCGCACGATCGCCGCGTTCGGTTCGTCCACCTCATCGACCCAACGGGGTCCGTCGATCGGGCCGTAGGTCTGCGTGGCCCGTGCCACGAGGCGGTCACGACACACCTCGGCCGGCGTGTCCACGAACCACGTTGCGTCGAGCATCGGCCCGACCCGCTCCCAGCCGCCCGAGTTGAGCAGGAGGTAGTTCCCCTCCACCAGGATCCCGGGTGAGTCACCACGAACGGGCAACGACCCGGCGATCGGCTCTTCGATCGCCCGGACGAACCGGGGAGCGTAAACGACCCGATCAGCGTTGCTCGCGGCCCGCCGCAACAAAGCGACGAACCCGTCGACGTCGAAGGTGTCTGGCGCACCCTTTCGATCGCGGCGCCCGAGTGACACCAGCACCTCGTTGGAGAGGTGGAATCCGTCCATCGCGACGACCGACCAATCGGTCAGCACCGAGTGCAATGCCGAGGTGAGAGTGGACTTTCCCGAACCGGGTGGTCCGACGATGCCGAGCAAGACCGGTCTCCCCACCGACAGGTCACGCCGCAGCGCGATCGCCGAGGTAACGAGCTCCTCGAGCGAACTCAAGCGTTCGTGGTGAGCCGTTCGATGAGCACGGCGTAGGCCTTGTCGGCGAGCACTCGCATCTCGTCGTCGGTGCGGTCCTGGATCGGGTGCTGCACGAACACCGATGCCGGCTCGTAACCGAGCGAAACCGACTGAGCAGCAGCGGCTTCGATGAAGACATCCGAGGCGACGAACACGCCGATGAGGCCGCGGGATTCGAGGTCAGCGATGTCGTGCACACTGCACGACGTGCAACTGCCTCAATCGGCGAGCGCTTCGATCACCGCCTGGCACTCGCGAGCGATCTCATGACGGAGGTCGACCGGCGCCGGTTTGGTGAATGTCGGTTTGATGTATCGCTTCGTGGCGACGCCGGCTTCGTTGAGCAGCGACTCGAGCCGGTCGAGGAACACATCGCCGCGCGGCTTGGAGATGTCGAGAAGAGCGACGGTGAGGCCTTCGAGTGAGGCCGGCCGTTTCGGTCGAGAGCGTTCGGCTACGGAACGCTCACCGGTTGGGTCCAAGAGCATTGTGGTCACGCTTACCTCCAGGGGTCGATCTCAACGGTAGTTGCTTGGCTGCCCTCGGTCCCATTCACCCAGCCGCCGATGACCATCGAGAACATGCCGGCATCACCGCCGCAGTGGGTCAGCATGAGCCCGTCGGGACGGAACTTGGGAATCGTCGCGCCGACGAGGTGCTCGGGCACGCCCTCGGCGATTCCACCTGCCCCGCGGATGATCTCGGCGCCGGGAAGCTGCAGCAGCGCGAGGAGCTCCTCCCGTACGCGGGCGCGGTCCCAGCCGTCGGCCAGGAATGTGCGGAGATGCTCGGGCGAGATCGCCAGGATGGCGTCGAAACCAACCGGCAGCTTCGGGTGCGCCACCGATCGCAGACACGCCGCAAAGGACCTGATCAACGACTCCGACGTGCGCGACTTCTGATCGACGATCCCGCGAGGGCCTTCGCCGGCGAACAACGTCAATTCCGACACGCCGGGCGCGATCCCGCGGTCCTCGGCCAACGTGCCCCAACCGGCGGTCTCCGTCTCGGCAAAGCAGAAGCCCAGCTTGCCCGGGTTGCCGAACGTTGCCCGGTCGACGCCACCGGGAAGTCCGCCGCCGACGTTGCGAATGACCAGTTGCAGTGCCCGACCGATGGTGGAGTTCGCCCTGCTTCCCTGACCGAAGACGTTCACACCGCTGTTCATCCCGATGTCGCGCGCGATCGGGCCGTTCACCACGATCACCGGTCCGGAGAAGTACGTCGTGGCGAGCAGTCCGTGCGCGTTGAACGCACTCGTGCACGCCGCGTTCACCGCAGCCAGGACCACCGGCAGGTATTCGGGTTTGCAGCCGGCCATCACGGCATTGATGGCGACCTTCTCCACGGTGCAGTCGACCAGGTCGGGCGGCACGACTGCCACGAGTTCGTCCGCTCGACGAGACGTGCCCGCCAGCATGCGGAGCACCCGCTCTTCGGTGGGAGGAACGAGCGGTAGTCCGTCAGACCATCCGCGTGCATACATTGCTTCGTGCTCGTCCTCGGCCGACGCCAGCTCCACACGCCGCGAACGCACCGACGACACACCGAACGTCACCGCAAGCTTCTCCGGCTTGCCGATGTCGAGGTTTTTCGAACCGCACCCGGGCCGCCACGCCGGCAACGCGCCGAACTCACCGACGAGGTCTCGGCCCACGAACGTCGACCACTCGGCGATGCTCCAGCCGAACGTCCGACCGACCTCTTCCCCGTTTTCGATGCGAACAAGGGTCGGCACGGTTTCGATGTCGAGTGCGAAGCTCCGTTGCAGCGACGTGTCGTCGGTGACCGTTCCGACAGCTGCGACCTCTTCGGGAAACGTGACGTCGTCCTGGCTGTGGACGGTCTGCACGACCGATGCGATCACGAGTGATCCGAGGACCGGGGCGACGAGGGTGCAGGCCGCACAGTCGCGCTTCACGAACGCGTGGATCCCGTCACCGAGATCCTTGATCGTGGCTGCACGAAGTTCAGCGAGTGTCGGCACAGGGCATTCCTCTCGGTCGGGTCTTGCACCGTACCCGGACGGCGGCGCTCGATGCCTATCCGGGCTGCTCGAAGGGGCCCATAAGGCGTCCGCCGCAGCGTACCGACGTGACTTCGTGATGTTCCCGCCCGGCGTCTTGGTGTTTCGACCGTGCGTCGTCAGAGTGCTCGCGACGCGCGAGCACTGTGCTCTTGGTCACAAGAGCTTCGTGAATGTCCACTGGCCTCGTTACGCTTCGTCCATGCCTTTGTGCACACACTCAGGCAACGGATCCCCGCACGCAGTCGGAACATCACAGGAGCGGCACGTTTCGTGAAGGTGAAATTCTTCGGTGTTCGAGGATCGACCCCGTGTCCGACACCACCGAATGCCCGCTACGGAGGCAACACCTCGTGTGTTGCCCTGTCAATCCCAGGCGAGGCGCCGATCTTGTTCGATCTCGGTACCGGCCTGCAGGCGTGGGGTCACACCCAGCCTCTCGACGGCACGTTCGCGGCCACCGCCTTGGTCACGCACTTCCATTTCGATCATGTCCAGGGCCTGCCGTTCCTCGCGGCGGCAGATCGGCCCGGGTCTCGGCTGGACATCTACGGTCCGGGAGAGACCGGCACCACGACCGCGGATCTGTTCACCGGGTTCGTCCGGCCGCCGTACTTCCCGGTTGCGATCGAGCAACTGCGGGGCACGTACGGTCTCCACGATGTGCTGAACGAAGACTTCACGGTCGGCACCGCCAAGATCATGGTCCGCCCCGTGCCCCACGTCGGCCTCACGGTCGGCTATCGCGTGGAGCACAACGGGCACTCGGTGACCTACATCTCCGATCATCAGGCACCTGAGTCCCTCGACACTGTCGATGAAAGCGTCCTCGAACTGGCGGCCGGCACCGATCTGCTGATCCATGATGCCCAGTACACCGACGAGGACTGGAAGACGAAGAGCCACTGGGGTCACTGCACGGTCGACTACGCCGTCGACGTGGCGATCAAGGCCGGAGCGCGAGCGTTGGCGCTTTTCCATCACGACCCATCCCGAACCGACGTGAACATCGACCGCCTGACTGCCCAAGCCAAGGTCCGCGGTCTGGCCAGCGGTGTTGATGTGTTTGCGGCCTCCGAAGGCCTGTGTGTGGATCCCCGGTCGCCGATCGGCCCTCAGCTCTCCAAGCGCCACGTCGTCGGACCGATGTTCGCCGGCAACGCCAACATGTAACGCGCGTTCGGCGCACGCCGCACTAGCTTTCGATGCCGTGAGTTTTCCCGAGATCGAGGCCGCCGCGTACCGCCATGTGATGGGTCACTTCCCCACGGGAGTCACCATCATCACGGCGCTGGATCCGGAGGACGCGACGCCGGTCGGATTGGCCGCGAGTTCGTTCACCTCGGTGTCGATGGACCCGCCTCTGGTCCTCTTCTGCGCCGGGAACAACTCGAGCACATGGCCGCGCATCCAGCGCTCCGGGGCGTACTGCGTGAACATCGTCGGCGCCGATCACGAGTGGATCAGCCGCCAGTTCTCCTCGAAGGTGCCGGACAAGTTCGCCAACGTCGGATGGCGTCAGGAGGTCTCCGGTGCTCCCGTGCTCGACGACGCGCACGCATGGATCGACTGCACCATCCATGAGGAAGTCCCCGCCGGTGATCACGTGATCGTGGTGGGACGCGTGCTGGCGCTCGGCGCCGCCGAGGCCGGTGGTCCGCTTGCCTACTATCGCGGCGGCTACGGGAAGTTCTCGTCGGCGACCCCTGCCGGATGAGCCGCGGGTAGCAGTGCCGTTCACGTTCCGCGAGACCGGTGTCGTCGATCTGGTCGTGATCGAACCGGTGAGCTTCGCCGATGACCGCGGTGTGTTCCGCGAGACCTTCAAGGCCGCAGACTTCGCCGCTGCCGGTCTGCCCTCGCAGTTCGTCCAGACCAACCTCTCCGTCTCTCGTCCGGGGGTCCTTCGCGGGTTGCATTTCCAGGCTGACCCGATGGCCCAGGGCAAGCTGGTGTCGTGTGCGGCCGGATCGGTCTTCGACGTCGCCGTCGACCTCCGCGTCGGCTCGCCGACCTACGGGAAGTGGTTCGGTGAAGAACTGAGCCTCGCCAACGGTCGGCTCCTGTGGGTCCCGGTCGGGTTCGCCCACGGGTTCTGTGTGCTCGACGGTGACGCTGTGCTCACCTACAGCGTCACCGAGGTCTTCTCGGGACCCGACGATGGTGGTATTCGGTTCGATGACCCCGACATCGGCGTCACGTGGCCGATCACCGACCCGATCCTTTCGGCAAAGGATCAGTCGCTCCCCTTGCTCGCTGACTGCGATCCCGGCTTCCGCTACATCTGAGCTGCCGACCGACGCGCTCAGCGTCGGCGGCGACCCCGCCACAGCCGAGGGATCAACCCAAAGCTGATAAGCGCGCAGACGAGAAGGATGCCGGGGATGCTGACCATGGGACGATGCCAGATTAGGCGCCGCCCCGCCCAGTCCGGACAGCGCTCAGAACACGGCCCGCAAAGCCGCCGTCGTTACCACGGCGAGAACGACCGTCGTGATGAACCCCGCCTTGCGCCAAAGGGCGAGCGCGGCGACGATCACGCCGGCGATGCGGGCGTCAGGCGCGATGCGACGACCGTCGGCCAACGTCGAGGTCACCACCAGCGCAGCAAGCAACGCCGCCGGTGCAAATCGGGCGAGCTCGTCGAGTAGCCGGGGGAGGGGTCGTCCGCCTAGGACCAACGGGGCCGCGGACTTGAGCACATAGCAACCGACGGCGACGACGATCAGCACGACGGTGCCCTTCGACGATGCGTTCACGGCGCGCCCGGAGCGGGCGGAAAGGGCGATGTCGCCTTCGTGTTCCCCTGACGTCGAGCACGAGCGATTCCGACGAAAGCGGCGAGCCCCGCAGCGAGAATCGGGATGCCGGGAGGAGCGAGTGGGATCAGGGTCGCCGCGATCACCGCCCCGACCAACGCGATGATCCGCTGCTGCTCATCGAGCAGGCGGGGCCACACAAGCGCAAGGAACGAAGCCGGGATAGCTGCATCGACACCGAACCTCTCGATGACGTCTCCGGCACTGTTTCCGACCACGACGCCGGCCAGCGTGCTCAGGTTCCAGAGCACGAAGACCGACAGCCCACCCCACCGGTAGCCGTAGCGAACGTTTGCCGGGTCATCGGCTCCGAGGCCGACGGCGACGGATTCGTCGATCATCAGGTGACTGTCGAGCGCGCGCTTCCATCGCGGGCCGGGAAGGTGCGGTGTCATCACGGCTCCATAGGCAAGGAGGCGCAACCCGAGGAGGAGGCCGCTGGCGATCGCCGACGCCGACGCACCACCGTCGCGCAGCACACCGACCGCAGCAAACTGCGAGCCTCCCGTGAAGACGAGCAGGGAGAACCCGACGGCATGCCAGGCGCTGAGCCCGGCCTCGGCACAGGAGATGCCAAACGCGAACGCAAACGGCATCAACGCAACGGCTATGGACACGGCCCGCCTGCGGATCGCCCGTCGATCGGCCTCGAACGCGTCGGGTGCCGGGGGAAGCGCGGGACCTCCCGTCGTTGACGTCGACATACGTCTGCGACCCTACCCGGGGGGTTCGTCGGCGACGGTCGAATTGCCAGCACGCGACCACGTCACGCGTCGGCGGGTCGGAGCCAGCGATCGATCGCGATCGCGATCTCCTCGATGGCGACCGCCTGCGCGATCGGGAACGCCGACATCACCGCGAACGCGTGGATCATGCCGTCGAAGCGGCGGAGCCTCAGCTCCACGCCGGCATCACCGAGCCGCTTCGCATAGGCCTCGCCTTCGTCGCGGAGCACGTCGTGCTCGGCGGTGATGACGAGCGCGGGAGCGACACTTCGCAGGTCTGCCCGGAGGACGGAAACATACGCATGGTCAGCCCGGCCATCGCCGGCCAGATACTGGGCCCAGTACCACCGCATGTCCTCGGCCTCCAGGAAACTCCCGACGGCATTCTCGGCGTAGCTCGCGGTGTCGAATCGGCAGTCGGTCACCGGGCATAGCAACACCTGAAGACCGATCGGCGGGCCGTTCCGGTCGCGTGCGACCAGGCACGTCGCGGCGGCCAGATTGCCGCCGGCGCTCGAACCGATCATGCCGACGGGTCTTCTGGCGGCCAGGTGTTCACTCGCCCACGCGGTCGCCAGCACGGCGTCGTCGAGCGGCGCAGGGAACGGAAACTCGGGGGCGAGGCGATAGTCGACCGAGCAGATGGTGACCCGGGCGCGAACGGTGAGCCGGCGGCAGAACCCGTCGCCCATGTCGAGGTCGCCGTACACCCAGCCTCCGCCGTGGAAGAACACCAGCACCGGGTCCTCGTCGCTCGCTCGGTATACCCGCACCGCCAGCGACGAACCATCGGCGCGAGGAATCGTCGTGTCGAGGGTGTCGACCGCCGGAGCCCCTGTGTCGGGCCGGCGAGCGGCGAGCGCCTGTGCCCGGGCCTCGATCGGCGTCAGCGACGGCCACGGCCGCGCCGGCCCGCCGGCGGCGAGGAACGCCTGCGCTTCCGGTGAGAGCGCTGTCATGGGGTCCCCACCCCGTTCTCGTCAGTCGGAGACTCGCCGGATCGCCGTTCGGACAGCGCCGCGATGTAGGCGGCCTGCTTCTCGCGGCCTTCCGGGTCGCGAAGACCTGCCACGAGAGCGTCGGCGTCGGCCCAGGCACGATCGATTCCGACCATCTGGGCGGTCACGGCGTTCACGTGGCGTTTTGTCGCCAGGAGCGCAAAGGTGGCCTTCGACGCGAGCTGGGCGACGAGGCGGTCCACCTCGGTGTCGAGGTCATCCGTCGGGACGACCCGGTTGAGAAAACCGGCCCGCAGTGCCTCGTCGGCCCCGAACGGACGGCACGTCATGACGAGTTCCTTCGTCAGTGCAGGCCCGATCTCGCGGATGAGTCGGGGAATGCCACCCCACGCCAGAGGGATGCCGAGGTCGACCTCGGGGATCGAGAATGTCGTGTCCGCTGCGGCTACTCGAAGGTCGCACGCCGCGGCGAGCACGAGGCCGCCGCCCACGCACCAGCCCTGGATGCGGGCAACGGTCACGGCCCGCATCGCCTCGACGGCATCGGCCATCCGGCGCCCGGTGTCGGCGTCGTCGCGCGGACTGCGCTGGTTGACGAGGGAGCGTGTCGCCGATCCGAAGGCCCTGGTGTCAGCTCCCGCGCTGAACACGCGCCCGTTGCCGCGGACGACCACGACTTTGACCGCAGCCTGTGCGTCGAACCATCGGGCGGCCACGATGATCTCCTCCATTGCCTCGGTGGAGAGCGGGTTCAGCTTCTCGGGGCGGTTGAGGGCCAGGACGCCGATGTCGCCGTCGACGTTGAGGGCGAGGTGGGCGAAGGTCGGTGCGGTGGCCGCTTGGCTCGTCATCGTCCGCACCGTAGCTGGCATGATCACTCGATCGCTACTGTTGGCGTGATGGACGTTGCCGTTGTCGACTACGAAGCCACCGATGCACACGCGCAGTTCTCGCGTTCGCTGAAGGAGACAGGGTTCGCCGTCATCGTGAACCATCCGATCTCCCCAGCCCTCATCGAGCGGGTGCAGAACGAGTGGCTCGACTACTTCACCTCGTCGCACGATAAGCGCGCGTATCTCCACTCGAATGAGGGGGACGGCTACTACCCGCCCGACGTCTCCGAGACGGCGAAGGGCGCGCGTATCAAGGACCTCAAGGAGTTCTTCCACATCTATCCGGAGTGGGGCCAGTATCCGGAGGAAGTCGGCCGCAGCGCGTTCGATCTCTACGAACAGGCCACGTCGGTGGCGAAGACCCTGCTGGGGTGGGTCGAGCGCAACACGCCACCGGAGATTGCCAAGCTGTACTCGATGCCGCTGTCGCAGATGGTGCAGGGCAGCCGTCGCACGCTGCTGCGCATCCTCCGCTATCCGCCGCTATCCGGCGACGAGCCGGTTGGTGCCGTCCGTGCCGCCGCGCATGAGGACATCAACCTGATCACTGTTCTTCCGGCGGCGAACGAGCCCGGCCTGCAGGTGAAGGATTCCTCGGGGAAGTGGCACGACGTGCCGTGCGACCTCGGGTCGCTCGCCGTCAATGCGGGTGACATGCTGCAGTACGCCAGCGGCGGCTACTTCCCGTCCACCACCCACCAGGTGGTGAACCCGACGGGCGAGTCGGCTGGGCGCTCCCGGGTATCGATGCCGTTGTTCCTCCACCCGCAGGACGACGTCGTGCTCGCCGACGGACGCACCGCCGCCAGCTTCCTCGCCGAACGCATCGCCGTACTCCGGGGTGACCGACCCGCCCCGACGAGCTGAGCGCGCTCGTCGGGCTCAGCTCCGCGGCACCTTCGACCACGCGACGTCCTTGTCGACGTTCGGCTCACCGGGCAGGCCGAGGACCTGCTCGCCCAGGATGTTGCGCATGATCTCGGACGTGCCGCCCTCGATCGAGTTCGCCCGCGTCCGGAGGAAGGCATAGCGGGGCCCGCGGCCTCCGCCGTCGACGTCGAGCTCCGTCGCCCGGCGGAACGTGAAGTCGTAGTCGATGGTCCCGTTCATCCCCATGAGCGTGACGGCGAGCTCGTACACCGCCTTGTTGAGCTCGGCGAATGCGAGCTTGGCGACCGATCCTTCGGGGCCTGGGTTCCCAACCTTCGCCGCTTCAGAAGCGCGCTTATTGGTGAGGCGACCGACCTCGCCGCGGACCCACAGCTTCATCAGCTCGTCCCGATGGCCGGCCTGGCGCTGATTGGCCGGGAGAGCCATCCAGATCCGGACAAGATCGCCGGCCGGACCGCCCGTGGCCGGAGCGCTCTCGCCGCCGCCGATCGCGGTGCGTTCGTTCATCAAGGTGGTGAGTGCAGCGCGCCATCCTTCACCGACGGCACCGATCCGGTGGGAGTCCGGAATCCGTGCGTCGGTGAGGTACACCTCGTTGAACTCTGCTTCACCGGTGATCTGACGAAGCGGGCGAACTTCGACACCGGGGGAGTGCATGTCGACCGCGAAGTAGGTCATCCCCTTGTGCTTCGGTGCATCAGGGTCGGTGCGGGTGACGAGCATGCCCCAGTCGGCCATGTGGGCCATGGTGTTCCACACCTTCTGACCGTTCACGATCCACTCGTCGCCGTCGCGGATCGCCTTGCACGCGAGGCCGGCGAAATCGGAACCCGCGCCCGGCTCGGAGAACAGCTGGCACCACTTCTCTTCCCCGGTGAACATCGGACGCAAGAAACGGGCCTTCACCTCGTCGCTTCCGTGGGTCACGATCGTGGGTCCGGCGAGCGCCATGAAGAAGGTGGTCGGATCCTGCGCCGCGGCGCCGGCCTGACGTACACGCCGTTCGACGATCTTGTTCAGCTCCGGCCGAACGCCGAGGCCGCCGTGACCGACAGGGAAGTGGACCCAGGCCAGGCCTGCATCGAAACGGGCGCCCCGGAAGGCGATCGGATCCGTCGTCTTGGGATCGTGGGCAGCCAGAAGCGCATCGAGCGACGCTTCGATGGTGGCGGTCTGCGCATCGCGGGTGATGGTGTCGGTCGTTGCGTTCACATCGACAATCTTCGCTCAATCCGGCACCGAACCACAGATCGAACGCCGCCGACCATTTCGGCACCCGGCGATGAGCGGCAGCCCGTAGGAAGCGTCGGCCCGATCCGGGGGAATCGACCAGACTCCTAGCGCATGGATTCCGCGTCGATTCCGACCCTGCCGCAGCTCTTCGCGGCCGGACGTGCCCGTCATGTCGCGCCGTCGCTGATCGATGTCGCAGGCGGCCGGGCGTACTCGTCGTGGGGTCTATGGCGCGAGGTGGCCCGAGCCGTCGATGCGCTGCACGATATCGGTGTGCGTGCCGGTGACCGGGTGTTGGCCCAGTGCGAGAAGAGCGTGGGTGTCCTCGTCACCTATCTTGCGTGTGTTCACCACGGTGCGGTGTTCCTGCCGCTCAACACGGCGTATACGGACACCGAGGCGCAGTGGATCGTCGACGACGCAACGCCGGCCCTCGTGATCCGTGATCCGTCGCGGGCAACCCTGGTCGGTGCCCATCGATCGTTGACGCTCGACGCGTCCGGAGCGGGCACGTGGGCCGATGTGGTTGCCGGGAGCGGGAGCGGTCCGGGGGAGGAGTCGGTGTTCGGCCTGACGGCTCGGCGCGCGGGTGACCTGGCTGCGCTGCTGTACACCAGTGGAACCACAGGGCGGCCGAAGGGGGCGATGCTCAGCCAGCGGAACCTCGCCTCCAACGCCGGCGTGCTCGCCGAGCTCTGGGAAGTCGGACCGGATGACCGATTGCTCCACATGCTGCCGATCTTCCATGCGCACGGTCTCTTCGTTGCCGTGAATACCGTTCTTGCCTCGGGTGCGTCGATGATCTGGCTTCCCCGCTTCGACATCAACGCGGTCTTCGCGACGCTCCCGCAAGCGAGCGTGGTGATGGGGGTGCCGACGCAGTACACGAGAATGCTCGTGGACCCCCGCCTCACGGAGGAATCCTCAGCGCGCGTACGGGTGTTCATCAGCGGCTCGGCGCCCCTCCTCCAATCGACCCACGAGGCGTTCGAAGCCCGGACCGGACACCGGATTGTCGAGCGGTACGGCATGACGGAGACCGTGATGCTCACGTCGAACCCGCTCGTCGGTGAGCGCCGGGCCGGGACAGTCGGACCCGCGCTTGCGGGCGTCGAGGTTCGGATCGTCGACGATGAAGGTCGAACCGTGGGCATCGGCGACATCGGAGCCGTGGAGGTCCACGGCCCGAACGTGTTCTCGGGGTATTGGAACCGGCCGGACCTGAACGACACGGAGTTCGCCCCCGACGGCTTCTTCCGTACCGGCGATGTCGGGATGTTCGACGCGGACGGATACCTGTGGCTGATCGGCAGGTCCAAGGATCTGATCATCAGCGGGGGGCTGAACGTCTACCCGATCGAAGTCGAGAAAGTGCTCGATGCCTTCCCGGGCGTGGCGGAGAGCGCGGTGATCGGCGTGCCCGACCCGGACTTCGGCGAGGCCGTCACGGCAGTGATCGTGGGCAAGCCCGGCGAGGCCTTCGACACCGAGTCGCTCCGCGACGCTGCGCGTGAGCGTCTCGCCGTCTTCAAGGTTCCGAAACGGTTCCACATCGTCGATGCCCTGCCCCGCAACGCGATGGGCAAGGTGGAGAAGGCCAAGCTCCGGGCGATGTTCGGAGGAACGGAAGGAGACCCATTGTGAGGAAGGATCAACTTGACTGAGAACGAGCGCGACACACCAGTGGCGATCGTCACGGGTGCCGGATCCGGTGTTGGCAAAGCCACGTCGTCGGCGCTTCTGGCGCGGGGTTGGAATGTTGTCCTCGTCGGCCGACGTCAGGAGGCGCTGGCGAGGGTGGCCGGTGGTTCTCCGAACTCCTTCATCGTGTCGGTCGACCTCGGTGCGATCGGCGCACCCCGGGAGGTCGTGGAGGCAACCCTCGAGCGCTTCGCCCGGATCGATGCGCTTATCAACAACGCCGGCGACGCGAGCGCGGTGTCCATCGCCGAGACCACGCCTGCGGTGTTCGCGGCCATGCATGCCGTGAACGTGCTCGCGCCCGCTGCCCTCGTGCATCATGCGTGGCCCGCGCTCGTAGCCACGGGGGGAGTGATCGTGAACGTGTCATCCATGGCCTCGATCGATCCGTTCGACGGCTTCTTCGCCTACGGCTCATCCAAGGCGGCGCTCAACGCCCTCACCGTCTCGGCGGCGATGGAGGGTGCCGCTGTTGGGGTGCGGGCGTTCACGGTGTCGCCTGGGGTGATCGACACGCCGATGCACGCCCGGATGGTCGGCCCAACGCCGATGCCGCCGGATGCGAAGCTCCCGGCAACAGCGGTCGCCGACGTCATCGTGCGTTGCATCGACGGTCGCTTCGACGGCCACGAGGGTGATGTCCTGGCTGTGGTGCCACCGGCCGCCAAGGAGCGACTCCGTGCCTGGGTCAGGGCGAATCCCTCCGGCCGCGTGATCGAGGTCGACTGATCTCGCGCCTCCGAAGTGTTTCGTGGGTGCGTCGAAAGGTCAGCGTCGGTGCGTGGTCGGCCGACGGCGGCGTGACATCGCGAAAGTAAGTGTACCTACGAGAATGGCGATCACGTGAGGGAACTCGAAGTGGAAGCCTGACTGCCCATTCGAACCATCGGCGATCAGGCCGATCATCTGCACCGCAACAATGGCACCGACGATGGGAAGCAGCGACAACGACCACCGCGGTCGCCACGAGACGATCGCTCCGATGCTTCCGAGCACGACACCCAGCGCGGCGTCTCGCGACAGGTGCGCTGCCGTCGGGCTGCCGACAATCCGACCGAAAGGAACGTCGCCGACCAGCCATGCGCCGGCCACGCCGACCTGGATCGCCGAGAGGACGCCGAGCGTGAGGCGCAGCAGGAACGACGGATCGGGTCGGATCGCTCGGACGGCTCGGAGCGCGTCCCCAGAAGGCGAAGCTGTCCGAATCGCGTGCAGCGCCTGATCGACCGTAACCACGGGTCGGGGGCCGGACGGATGACCGAGCTGGCTCGTGCTCGACTCGCGTCGGCGAAGCTCAAAGACGTTTTCGAGAGGATCGCCGTCGTGGTCGTGACCGGGTCGACCGTTGACGGGGGCGAGCGGATCGTTCATGCCGCGCCCGCATTACTGGAGGCGAGTCCCGTCGCAGCCAGAAGTTTGCTGAAGGCCTGGCGGGCACGACCGAGACGTGACCGGACCGTACCGATCGGGACATCGAGGGTGCTCGCTGCCTCTTCGTAGGAGAGACCGAGGACACCGACGATGACGAGCACTTCGCGATAGTCGACCGAGAGCTGGTGGAGCAGTTCGATGAGCTCATGCGTTGCGCCGCTCTCGACCGGTTGGAGCATCCGGTCGAGGTCGCGAGCTTCGACGCTCGTCGGCCGTCGTGACTCGGCGTTCGCCTGATCGATCACCACGTTGCGGCAAATGCGCAGGAGCCACCCTTCGAACGAACCGCGCCGGTCGAAGGTGTCGAGATACTTCCACGCGCGGACGAGGGTTTCCTGCACGGCCTCCTCGGCGGACCACTGGTCTCGCGTCAGCGATCTCGCGAAGGTCATGAGCGCCACTTCGTGCTTGCGCACGAGCTCGTCGAAGACCCGGTCGTTCACGCATCCAGTCTGTCATCCCGCAACCGCCCCCCGACGCGCTCAGCGTGCGCACGACGAGGCGGGGTGTTTGTGCCGCCCGGAGTTGTCGCGTTCGGTCGCTCCAGGAGCGACTGAGCGCAACAACTCCCTCCGTCCTTAGCCTCTCCGTGTGACAGCGTGAGGTGGTGGAGTCCGAGGTCGAGTTCCGAACACTGGATCGGGCGGAGTTGCCGCGCGTCGGGGAGATCGACC
>JANOJN010000252.1:0-7249 GCA_031418775.1 Acidimicrobiia bacterium | reverse complement strand
GGCGACGGCGCGGTGCGTGGCGAGACGCTCGTCGAGCGCGGGGTGGACGAGGGCGGCGTCGCGGACGACGAAGCGTCCGTTGACGATGGTGTGTCGCGGGGCGAACGGACCGCATCGCAGCCATCCCTCGATGGCATCGGTGTGCGCCCCGGCGAAGAGCACGCCGCCGAGCGGCCACACGACCACGTCGGCCATCCCCCCCACCCGGAGTTGGCCGATCTCGCCGTCACGGCCGAGGCAGGACGCCCCGCCGCGCGTCGCCACCTCCAACGCGTCACGGGCGGAGAACTTGGTCGGGCCTTCACGGAGCCGTCCGAGCAGCAGGGTGTTGCGGGCCTCCATCCACAGCGACGCCGAGTCGGTCGACGCCGACCCGTCGCACCCGAGACCGACCGGCACTCCGGCGGCGCGGTAGTCCCGGACCGGGGCGATGCCTCCACCGCCGATCATGCAGTTCGACGAGGGACAGTGCGCGACCCCGGTGCCCCACCGACCGAGGCGGGCGATCTCGTCGGCGTTCGGGTAGATGCAGTGGGCGACCCAGGAACGGTCCGTGCCCCAGCCGACCTCCTCGAACTGCTCGATGGGGCGGCGGCCGAAAGTCTCCAGACAGAACGTGTCCTCATCGGGGTCTTCGGCGAGGTGGGTGTGCAGGCGGACGTCGAGCTTCTCCGCCAACTCCGCTGTTGCCTTCATGAGGGCGGGAGTGACGGAGAACGGCGAGCACGGTGCCAGCGCCACGCGCACCATGGCGCCAAACGACGCGTCGTGATGCTTCTTCACCAGCCGTTCCGAGTCGGCGAGGATCTCCTCGTCGGTCTGCACCACGGAGTCGGGCGGGAGTCCCCCGTCCTTCTGCGAGAGGCTCATCGAACCGCGGGTCGGGTGGAACCTGAAGCCGAGCTCGGTCGCCGCCGCGATCTCCGCCGTGATGAGGTCACCACCACCCCTGGGGTGCACGTAGAGATGGTCGGTGCTGGTGGTGCACCCGCCGAGCGCCAGCTCGGCCAGCCCGATCCAGGCGCTGATGTAGGCCGCCTCCTCGTCGAGCTGACTCCAGACCGGGTAGAGGGTGGTGAGCCATTGGAAGAGGGTGCCGTTCGTGGCCGGAAGGTATGCGCGCGTGAGGTTCTGGTAGATGTGGTGGTGGGTGTTGATGAGACCCGGAGTCACGAGGCAGCCGGCAGCATCGATAACCGTGGCGCCGGAGGTCTCCGCCGCGCCGGGCGTATTCTCGGGCCCGCCGATCCCGGTGATCAGGTTCCCGGTGAGGGCGATCCACCCACCGCGCATCTCGCGGCGCTGGTCGTCGACAGTAGCGATGAGGTCGGCGTTTCGGATGAGCACGTCCATGGCTCCAGCATGGCGCATCGGCGGCTCGCTCCTTCGGTTCGCCGTGGCGAACGAAAGAATTCGCGCGTCGGTAACACTGCCGGGCTTGTTCGGCCGGTCGAACGGAACAGTATTGGGGATGGCCTTCACCACCTTCCCCGATCTCCTCCGACGGGCCGCGCACCGGACACCGGACGCGACGTTCCTCCGGTGGAGCGATCGCGGTCGCACACTCAGCTTCGCCGAGACCGAGGTGGCAACCGATCGGGCGGCGTCGGCCTTCTGGGAGTCCGGTGTGCGCCCAGGAGATCGCGTCGGCATCCTTGCCCACAACGGGCTGGACTACATCGTGGCGATGTGGGGTGCGTGGAAGATCGGGGCAATCAGCGCACACATCAGTGTGCTCGTCGTCGATGAGCTCGCGGACTACGTGCAGGCCTGCACGCCGAAGGTCCTCGTCTACACCCACGACGCCCTGCCGGCGATCGAACGTGACCGAGCGAAGATGCCGAGCATCACGACGTACTACTGCATGGACGGTCCCCAAGAGGGGGCCATCGCGTGGGCCGATGCGCTGAGTGGAGCGCCGTCGGCCACACCATCGGTAGCCGTCGACGACACGATGGCGGCGCACCTTTCGTTCACCTCCGGCTCTACCGGCCGCCCGAAAGGGGCCGTCCTCGCCCACGGCTTCACCAGTCGCGCCGCGGCCTGCATCGCCGAACGGCTCGGTCTCGGACCGGAGGACTCCTCGCTCGGAGCGACCGGGTTGGCCTCGTCGTATGGGCTCGTGGTCAACCTCCTTCCCGGAGTCCACCGCGGCATGACCGTGGGCCTTCGTAAGCAGTGGGACCCTTCCGCGGTATGGGAAGACCTTCACGACAATCAGTGCACGTACTTTCCGGCGAACCCTCCGTTCCTCACCGATCTGCTCGTGGAGTCACGCAAACGGGGAGGGGCACCACAGGCGCTTCGGCTCGTCGCTTCCGGCGGAGCTCCGGTCGCTCCGGAACTCAAGCGCGCATACTTCGATGAACTCGGTGTGGCGTTCTGCGAGAGCTACGGACAGAGCGAGCTCGGAGGGTTCGTGGCTCTGGGCCGTCCCTCACGCCCCAGCGACGAGCGGCTCGGCGCGGTCGGCGAATCCCTCCCGGACAAGGAGGTGCGGGTACTCGACGACTTCGGCGAGGAAGTCCCCATTGGCCAACCGGGGGAGCTCTGCATCCGAGGTGGCTTCATGATCGGCTACTGGAATGAGCCGGAGAGGACCGCTGACGCAACCCGCGATGGCTGGCTGCACACGGGCGACGTCGGACGGATGGACGCAGGGGGATTCGTCACCACGCTCGGCCGCGTGTCGGAGCGGATCGAGTCGCCCACCGGCCCGATCTATCCGCGCCCGATCGAGGAAGCGCTGCAGCGCCATCCGTCGGTCCGCTATGCCGCGGTGATTCCCGTTGGCGGCCAACCCGCGGCCACAGTGACGCTGTGGCCCGAGGCGGAGAGCCTGGACGCTCGCGCGCTTCGGGCGTTCTACGACGCGCAGCCCGACGCCGACGCTCGGCTCGCAATGATCGAGATGATCACGGACATGCCGATGACCCCGACGGGCAAGCTCGACAAGATCAGCCTCCGCAAACGTTTCCCCGGGGGCTGAGCCGCGGCTGCCCGGTCGTGGTTCGCTCGCGCCGGAGCTCTCGGTGGGGGCGCGGAGTCAGCGGACTAGACGTTGCGGAGCCAGGCGGCGAGGTCGTCGCTGCCGGATGCCATGCCGGCCTGGCGCGGCGTCAAGTTGTCGTAACCGAGCCAATCGAGGTCGGCCCCGTGCGCTACCAACACCGGTGCCGTCCGCAGCTGGCCAGCACGGCACGAGTGCCAACACGCGTTGGTGACGTCGTGCCCGGTGTGGGTGCCGGCGTCGAGGAGGCGGGCGACCTCGTCGGCGTGCCCGAGCGCAGCGGCCTGCCAGATCGTCATATTGGCACCCGCTCCACGAGGCGACGGGCGGTATCCATTGGGCGAACACGACAGCGTCGGCGAGCGGCGTGCCGCTGGTCAGCACCGCGCCGTCAGCCTCTATGTCGGCGCCCGCGTCGAGCAGTGCGTCGAGAGCGTTGACGTCGTTGGAGCTGGCCGCCCAGTGCAGCGCCGTCTCACGATGCGGACCGGCGAAGCGTCCGTCGATCGGCGCACCGGCCGCCGCCAAAGCGGCGACGGTTTCGGCCACCGAGGGGTAGTGCCCCGGCCAGTCGGCAGCAACGTGCCATGCGGTGCACGACATCTCGGCGTTGCCAATCCGTTCTGAGGCCAACGACGGATGAGCGGTCAGTAACTCCGTCAGCTTGCGGACGTCTCCGGCGCGGATCAGTCCGGTCATCGTTATCACCAGCGGGTGGTCGGCGGAAAGCACCCAGTCAGAGTAGGAGCGTCCGCTTGCGTTCGATCGTCGCGTTCTCGACCAAGCCGAGTGAACCGCCCGGAGAGGTGGCTGCTCGGGGGCCTCGGTGAACCATGTTGAGCGGGCGGTTGTACGTTTACGACCGTGAGGGTGACATGGTGACCGCAGCGTGGGTCGTCCTGGCGTTGACCCTCTTCGCCGTGGAGCTCCACCATCTCGCCTTCTTCGCCTTCTTCGCCGCGGTCGGCGCGCTCGCCGGAGCGGCGGTGTCGGTGTTCGCGCCCGGCGTGTTTGCTGCGCAGGGTGCAGCAGCGGTATCGGTCTGTGCCTTCGGGATCCTGCTCGGCCGGCCGCATGTGAGTAGAGCACTGCTGCGCCCACGTGGAGCTCCTGCGGCCGTGGGTGTTCACGGCGGGATCGTCGGTCAGCGTGTCGTCGCGTCCGACGAAGTCACGGAGCGTCCGGGTGGCCACGTGATGCTGGCGGGCGAGACGTGGCTGGCCCGAAGTCTTGCCGACACGACCATCGGGAAGGACAACCCGGCGGTCGTCATCTCGGTTGAAGGAACCACACTGCTCGTCTACCCGACGGAGTAACGCCGACCCGAAAGAAGCCGTCTCATGATTGCCCTCAGTTCCTCCGCATCAGCCGGACTCGTCATCACCGGGCTCGTCGTTCTCGTGATCCTCTTTGCGCTCCGACGCATGGTCAACATCGTCCAGCAGGGCGAGGTCGATGTGGTCAAGCGCCTGGGCGAGTATCGCAAGACGCATGAGCCGGGCCTCGTGATCCTGGCGCCCTTCATCGACTCGCTCCAGCGGGTGGACATCCGTGAGATCCCCCGCCCGGGTGACCGCCAAGAGGTCATCACCAGGGACAACGTCGTGGTCACCGTCAACGCCACGATCTTCACGCAGATCGTCGATGCCAAGCAGGCGCTGTTCAGCATCGCCTCGTTCGACGTCGCCATCGATGCCCTCGCCCGCACGGCCCTCCGATCGGTGATCGGCACGCTCTCCCTCGATCAGGCGCTGTCGGAACGCGAGCGGATCAACACCGACGTCCAGAACCAGATGGAAGCCGTCACCGACAAATGGGGGATCCGGATCAACCGGATCGAGATCGTCGAGATCGCTCCTCCTCCGCAGATCCTCCTAGCCCTCGCGCTGCAGAAGCAGGCCGATCAGGAAGCGCGGGCGAAGATCCTCCAATCCGAGGGCACCAGGCAGTCGGCCATCAATGTCGCCGACGGCAACTCGCAGGCAGCCGTCAAGGCCGCCGAGGGGGAGCGGCAGGCGGCGATCCTGCGGGCCGAAGGCAATCGGCAGGCGACCATCCTCGAAGCGGAGGGTCGCGCTATCGGTATCGCCAGCATCTACGGGGCGATCAAGGCTGCGGCACCGGATCCGACGCTGCTGGCGATCCTGCAACTCGATGCGCTGAGCAAGTTCGCCGACAGTGACAACACCAAGGTGGTCGTGCCATATGAGAGCGCTGCGCTGCTGGGGGCGGCCCAGGTTCTGCGAGGCGTCCTCGGGCAGGTGCCTGACGGCGTCAGCGGCTGACGGTCCGACTCACCGGCTTCTGACGCCGGCTTCGGTCAGGAGGCGGTCGACGAGGCGACACCTCTCGTCCTCGGTCGTCGCCTCGACGGCGGCCGCGTGCTCACCCACCGCGAACCCGCAGAGCGTCGGTCGGCCGACCACTGCCGACACGTCGACGAAGAACTCGAGCGGCTGCGGCTCTTCGCCGGTGAGCGAGAACGCCCGATGGGGCGTCCAGAACGGTTCGTCGAACGTGGTCACCACTTTGGCGATCGGCCCGCATCCGATCCGGTTCATCGACGAGACGATTTCTTCAGGGATCTCCGGATCGAACACGAGGCGTCCGCTCTTGATCGGGGGGAGCGGTGTTGCGCAGATGACCGCGTCGAACGACTCCGAGGGACGGCTCGCAAAGTCGAGTTCGACATGACCGCGGGCCGACCGGATGGCGACGACCCGAGTGTCGAGAGTAATAGTAAGCGCGCTGCTCAATTTCTCGAGAACGGCGTCGAGCGGCGACGTGATGAGGTGATCTTCGCCGGGCAGCTCGTAGTGCTCAGAACGCGCCGCCAACGCCAGATCGTCGAGGGGAGCGGCGTAGAGGTTTTCGAACTCACCGCGCGCCCAGCACATGAGTACCGCGGCATCGAGAGCGTCCTCGGCGAGATCGGCGACGATTGCCCGAAGGGACGGTCCCAGTGCACGGTTGTCGTCGGGCAGTTCATCGAGTCGGGTCTCCAGCGCTTGGTACAGCGCCGCCAACCGGGACTCGGCCTCCTCGCCGAGCTCACCGTGGCCGACGACGAACGTCGGCGCAGGGTCCCAGTTCCAGGGGGTCGCGTCGACCACGGCACGGAGTGGATGGCCGACGATGCCGTGCATCCAGGCGCCACCGAGATGGATGGGTCTACCAACCGTCCGGTCGGTTGCGGCGCGCCCGAACGGCGTGCTTGACGCTTCGAAGATTTCCACGTCCCGACCGGCTTCGTGAAGCGAATGGGCAGCCGCCAGACCGGCCATGCCCGAACCGATCACGGCAACCCGCTGGAGGTCGTGGCGTCGGAGGACAGCAGCAGCGCCCCGTTCGCCGCTGAACCAGGCTCCGTGAAGCGTGCCCGGACCGGCTGACCACGTGTACTCGCCCGCCAGCCAGACCCCTGGAAGCACCTCGGTGCCGATTGCATCGCGGTCTGGCGATGTGCCACCGGGACGCAGGTACGAGTACGCGCCGCCGATGTCGGGGTCGCCGACCCATCGGCTGACGACGGAGCGCCGCGCCGAGTGGGGATCGGTTCCCCGAGCCATCACCGTCACCTCCCGGCCGGAGGCGAGGGCAGGTGCGACGACTCGCCATCCCCGCCGCTCGTAGTACTCGGCATGCTCCGGGGTGAATAAGTGCACGTAGCGATTGCCGCGGCGCTCGGCGAGACGCACCGCAGCGTCGGTCAGGGCTGAGCCGATGCCGCGCCCTCGTGCGGAAGGAAGGACGAGGAGGCTGGCCAGCCAGGGATGGACGTGTGCCCAGCCATGCAGATCGTCCGTTTCCAGAATCGACACCGATCCGACGAAGGTGCCGCTCGACGGTTCACCCTCGAAGGCCACCAAGGTTCGGCTCTCGCTGCCAGGGTCGCGCATGGAGATGAATTCGCCGACGGCGATCGTGGCGTTCCAGACAGCAGGGTCGTAGAGGTGACCCCACTCGGCGATGTGCAGCGTCCCGAGACGATGAGCGAGCTCGACGCCCAGAGGGGCGTCGAGTTCACCCAGGTCGACGATCGTCAGGCTCATCACGCAATTTTGGTCGGCCGAAGCGGACGAAGGGGCAGCGCATCCCTGCCGTGGGTTGCGTCAGAAGCGGCGGTCGTTTGTCTTCTTCTTCGGCGGTGCTCCGTTGGATTCCTGCCGTGGGTTGAGTCAGAAGCGGCGGTCGTTTGTCTTCTTCTTCGGCGGTGCTCCGTTGGATTCCTGCCGTGGG
>JANOJN010000251.1:0-2151 GCA_031418775.1 Acidimicrobiia bacterium | reverse complement strand
GCCGACCTTCCAACCCGATATCGATGCGATCCGCCGCGCGGTCACCGTCCGCACGCGCGTGATCGTGATCAACTCGCCCCACAATCCGACGGGAACCGTCTTCACCGATGCCGCGCTCGCGGGCATCGCCGCCATCGCCATCGAACACGACCTGATCGTGCTTTCCGATGAGGCATACGAACACCTCACCTTCGATGGGGTGAGGCATGCCCTGATCTCGACGCTTCCCGGCATGGCCGAGCGCACCGTCACGATCGGGTCGGCGGGGAAGTCGCTCTCCTTCACTGGCTGGAAGGTCGGCTGGGCAACGGGATCGGCCTCGTTGATCAGCGCCGTGCGCACTTCGAAGCAGTTTTTGACCTACGTGTCGTCAGGGCCGTTCCAATATGCCGTTGCTGCAGGGCTCAACGAATTGGGTCCCGACTACTTCGACGGTCTTGCCGCCGACCTGGCGTCGAAGCGGGATCGTCTCGTCGGTGGGCTGCGGTCGCTCGGGCTCGAGGTGTTCGTTCCGAGTGGCACCTACTTCGTGTGCGCCGACATCCGGCCGCTGACGTCGGACGACGGCCTCACCTTCTGCCGAGCGCTCCCGCATCGCTGTGGTGTGGTGGCGATCCCCACCTCCGTCTTCTACGCCACGCCGGGAGCCGGTGACTCGATCATCAGGTTCGCGTTCTGCAAACGCGACGAGGTGATCGACGAAGCGGTCGCGCGGTTGGCCACGCTGAACCCGTAGCGTCGCGAGCCCCCTCCCGTCACTTCTTGCGCGCCCGGAACCATTCGACGGTGTCGCGGTACGTCTGCTCCAGCGGCGTCGCACCGATCCCGAAGGTGTTCGTGAAGTCGGAGGAGTCGAGGTCGAACGGCGCGGCGAACTGGTACTCGACCTCGCGGAGTTCACGCAGCATCGGAACGAAGAGTCCACCGAGGGCGAGCGCGACGCTCGGCATCGCCCGGGCCTTCACCATCGGCACGCCGGCGGCCCGACACAATCCGGCGACGATCTCACGCTGCGTCTGCGCGGGAGCGGTCGGGACGTGCCAGGCGCGCCCGAGCGCCCGCTCGTCGGTTCCGAGAACGGCCATCGCCACCCCGACGTCACCCATTGCCGTGATGGCATGCGGGACATCGAGTTTGCCCATGAGCCCGACGGCCTTGCCGGCAAGCACGTTGTCGACGACCCGGTCACCCATGTTGGCGCCGAGCACGCGGGGGCCGATGAAGTCGCTTGCCCGCGCTTCGGTCACTCGGACCAGGCCGGCCCGGTGAGCTTCGATCGCCTGCTTCCACATCGCCGCGCGAACCTGACCCTTCTTGCCGGGTGAGGTCAGTGGGTCGGTCTCCTTGAAGGGACGCGTCGCCGGCCCGTACCCGTAGAGGTTGCTCATGGTGACGAGTACGGCACCGTGCTTCTCGGCCGCGGCCAAGAGGGCGGCAGCGATCGGCGGCCACTCGGAGACCCACTTCTCATACGGCGGGTTGGCGCAGTTGTAGATCGCTGCTGCATCTCGTGTCGCATGAAGCAGGGCCGATTCGTTCGACGCGTCCGCTCGTTCGCGCTCGACGCCGGCAGGCATCTCGCCGTTGCCGCTGCGGGTTACGGACCGAACGGCGAGCCCTCTGGCGAGAAGTTCTGTCGCCGTCGCATGGGCGACCGGTCCGGCTCCGATGATGACGTGTGTTGACATGGTGACTCCTTCGGGACGAGAGCACTGCTCTTTGTTGGGACCACTGTTCACCATGGCTCCGAGAAAGTCAAGAGCAGTGCTCTCAAAATGTTGCGATGCTCTTGTTCTCGTCGTGGACAACCCATAAACTCAAGCCATGAACGCTGCATCCGTCCGCGCTCGGGTACGCGCCGAACTCGTCGACGAGATCAAGGAGGCGGCCCGCCGACAACTCGCGATCGAAGGCGCTGCTGCGCTTTCCCTGCGCGCCGTCGCTCGGGAGATGGGCATGGTGTCATCGGCCGTGTACCGCTACTTCCCGAGTCGTGACGACCTTCTGACGGCGCTCATCGTCGACGCCTACAACGCCATGGGAGAGCTCGTTGAGGAGGCCGAGTCAGCCGTTCGCCGGAACGACTTCCGGGGCCGGTGGATGGCGGTCTGCCACGCCGTGCGCGACTGGGCCCGCGCAAGTCCCCACGAG
>JANOJN010000250.1:0-6320 GCA_031418775.1 Acidimicrobiia bacterium | reverse complement strand
CCCCCCCCCCCCCCCACCCCCCCCCCCCTCGTGTGGGGGGTCTTCCGCCCCCCCCTCCCCCCCCCCCCCCCCACAACTCCTCGGGTTCTACAGGTACTTGACCAGTTCTTCGCCGATGGCCTCGGGTGTGGTCGGGGGTGGGAAGCGGGCCACGACCTGGCCGGAACGATCGACGAGGAACTTCTCGAAGTTCCAGGCGATGTCGCCATGGTCGGGCGCTTCGGCCTTCAGCCACTTGTAGAGATCGGCGGCGCCTTCGCCGTTGACCTCGATCTTGGAGAACATCGGGAACGTCACGTCGTAGGTCGACGTGGCGAACTCCAGGATCTCCGCGTCGGTGCCGGGCTCTTGGCCGGCGAACTGATTGCATGGGAAGGCGAGCACGTTGAAGCCAGCCGCTTTGTTCGTCTCAAACAGGGTACGCAGACCTGCGTACTGAGGGGTAAGGCCTCATTTGCTCGCTACATTGACGATCAGGTTGACCTGGCCGTTGTAGCGCTCGAAGCTCACCTCCTCGCCGGAGATCGACGGCATGGTCAAGTTGTGGAAGTCCGACATCAGTAGTCCCTCTTGATCGGTGTTCGTAGGGTGTCGAACAAATCGCCGACACCTCTCATGATCCTACGGGGCCAGCCCCGTTCGCACGTTCGACAAGACAGACAACATCAACCGGCAACCTGCGCTGGATAAGCAACCTGCGTAGTCAGCAGTCGGCCAAAGCGTTGAGCACTCGGCAGATTTCGTCATCCTGGTCGATCGCTAAGTGACCGATTCGACTGACGAGCATTGTTGTTCGAATGGGCTGGAGGTTGTCGAACGACGCGACGCAGTCGTCGGGCAGCCCTTGTCGTTCGCCGAGAGCAATCTCGGTCGGTATATGTCTGATCGTTCGAGTGATCGGGGCGACCAGGATTGCCGTGAGCACGGGTACCGCCACGGAACGAGTCACGACGAGCACTGGGCGCCTCTTGTCGGCTGCTTCGGCCCACCAGATCTCACCCTGGACAGGCGCCGCGATCACCACGGTTCCTCGGCAATCATCGCTGCCGAAGCGGCGTCGCTCCAGGCGAGTTCTTCGTCGGTCTGGGGGATCCGGAGATAGCCGTCTCGTATCGCCTCACCGATCTTGGCTCGGCGGTGATGTTCGATGAGCTGTTCCAGACCGAGGCGAACGGCTTCCGAACGGCTCGCAACCGAACCGGACGCCACGAGCTCATCGAGTGCTTCGGCAAGGGCGTCATCGACGCGAGTGACCAACTGAGCCATGGGCGACACGATAGTCGATGCGCATCGCATTCTGCGATGCGATCTGCAATGCAGTCTGGGTGTTACGTCGGACCGGAACCGCTTTCGCGTTCACGGAAGTCGCCGAAGGCCTTGTCGCGCTCGGAAAGAGCAGCCTTCACGCCCTTCTCGGCGAACGACTTCATGTACGCCCGCGACGAAGCCTGGTGGAAGCCCATGGCCTGGATGTCGGCACCGGCCCGGAGCCCGGCCCGAATACCCATGGCCTCCATCTGTCGATGTCCGGCGCGCTTGTTCAGCGTCAGCAGATCCTTCGGTACCAGGGACACGCGCTCGGCCACCCGCAACACCTCGGCGTCGAGGGCGTCGATCGGGAACGACTTGTTGGCCGCGCCGCATTCGACCGCCTCGACCCCGCTGATGGCGTCGCCGGTCAGCAGCATCTCCATGCCCCGGCGCATGCCCATGAGCCACGGCTGCCACTGCATGTCCGGCGGCGACATCAGCCGAACCGGTGGATAGCCGATCTGCGCGTCGTCGGCCACGTAGAGCAGGTCGCACGCGGCGGCGAGCTCGGTTCCTCCGGCGAGGCAGAAGCCGTGGACCTGTCCGATGATCGGCGTGGCCATGTCCCACATCTCGAACCAGTTGTTGACGACATGACGGCTCCACCATCCGTCCTGCTTGGCGATTGTCCGCTCCACATCGTGGTTCGGCATGCCGAGGTCGTAGCCGGCACAGAAACTCTGGCCGGCCCCGCGAATGATCATCACGGAGCAGTCACGGGAACCATCGCCATCACGGAGCGCATCGAAGAGCGCTCCGCGCAGCGCATCGTTCAACGCGTTGCGTTTCTCCGGACGATTCATGGTGAAGCGCCGAACCTTCGGCAGCGGCTCGTCGATCAGCAGAACACCATCGCCCGACGACATGGCTAGTGTCCCGAATCGTAAGCGGCTCGCGGAATTCGCGAGTCGGATTTCGTCGTGGCAAGGACGCAGGAGGCGGCGCCTGCCTTGTCCAACCGCAACGACGAGGACGCCGCGACGGCGGAATCCGGCAGCAGACTTGTGATTCGGGACACTAGGAGCGCCGACCGTAGGCGGGAAGCAGGTTCCCGTTCTCGTCATGCACGTCGAACTCGCGTGACACGTCCTCACACCACTGGATCGATCCGCTGCGCTCCATCAGGTCGGGAGCAACGGCGAGCGCCGCGATGGTCCGACCGACTCCAAGCGGAGTCTGCGCCTTCGCGAGATCCATACCCCGCGCCGCCGACGAAGCCTTGATGAACTCGGTCGCGACGCTTCCTGGGTAGAGCGACACGCAGGCGATGCCCTTGGGCTCGAGCTCGATGGCCATGTCGGCGCTCAACCGGTCGAGGCCGGCCTTGCCCGCCCCGTAGGACGAGCTGAAGTGGTAGCTCGATCCACCCGGAGACGACACGTTGCAGATGAAGCCACCGGGCCCGGCGGCGAACAACAACGGAGCTGCGTACCATGACGCCACGTAGTGAGCACGCAGGCCGATGCCGACCTGGTCGTCCCACACCTGGATGGGATGGTCCCAGAAACCGCCGCCCCAGGCCGGAGGATTCGGGATCTTGTAGACGTTGTTCACGAGGACGTTGAGCTTGCCCTGCTCCGCGCCGACCTGAGCGAAGAGCCGCTCGATCTGTGTGTCATCGCCATGATCGACTTCGACGGCGATCCCATGACCGCCGGCTTCGTTGACCAACCTCGCGGTCTCACCGATCGAGAGCTCCCCCGTGGTGGTGCGCCCGGTCACGTAAACGGTGGCCCCCTTCTCACCGAAGGCGACGGCAGCACCGCGGCCGATGCCACGGCTCGAGCCGGTGACGACGACGATCTTGCCGTCGAGCTCCCCGCTCATGCGTTCACCTTGGCGGGGACCACATCGATGTCGAGGCTGGTGAGTCCGCGGAGCATGAAGCTCGCATGGTATGCGTACTGATTAGTGTCGGGAAGCGTGAACGACTCAACGCGTTTGCTGATCTCCTCCAGGGCGACACGGCCTTCCAACCGCGACAGGTTCGCTCCGACACAGAAGTGGGTGCCCTTGCCGAACGCGAGGTGGTCGGTGACGTTGGAACGCTTGGGATCGAACTCGTCGGGATCCACGAACACGGTTTCGTCGCGGTTGGCCGAGCTGAACACCACGACCACCCGGCTGCCCTTCGGGATGTGGACCCCGCCGAGTTCGACATCGCGGGTGGCGATGCGGAACATGCCCTGCGTGGGCGTGGACAGGCGCAGGGTCTCCTCGACCACGCCAGGCACCATCGACGGATCACGCTTGACGGCCTCCCACTTGTCCGGATTCTCGCCCAGAAGGCGCATCATCTCGGTGAGCATCTTCGTGGTCGTCTCGTTGCCGGCCACCAACAACTGCTGGACGATGCTGAGCATCTCCGGCATGTCGAGCGCACGCATGTCGGTCACGTCGGGATCGGCGTCGTCGATGCGTGCGTTGAGGAGCTTGGTCAGCAGGTCTTCCTGAGGATGGACACGACGCTGTTCGAGCGCATCGGCGAAGTAGTGCTGGAACTCGTTCACCCCGCGCTCGGCCTCGATGCGCTGATCCAACGAGATGTTGGTGCCGATCCCGGCAATCGAGTCATCGGACCAACGCTTGAAGTCGGCGAGGCGGTCATCGGGCACGTTCAGGGCCTTGGCGATCACTTCGACCGGCAGCGGAACGGCGAACTGCTTGACGAACTCGATCCGGCCGGTGTCGATCCAACTGTCGATGAGCCGCGTGGTGATCGCCCGGATGACGGGCTCGAGCTCCACGATGGACCGTGGCGTGAACGCCTTCGACACGAGCCGGCGGTAGCGGGTGTGCGTCGGCGGATCGGCTGTGAGCATGGTCGGCACCCTCGGGTACCCGTCGGCGATCACCGCCATCATGCGCTCACGGGCCTCGGCCGGCAGCGGCATCGAGGTGTTCCCGAACTGCGATGAGTAGGTCGTGACGTCGCGGATGACCTCGTTCACCATGTCGTGACGGGTGACGAAGTACATCCCCATCGACTCGATGTGGTGCACGGGGGCATCGACGCGCATCTTCGCGTAGTGCGGATACGGGCACTGGAGGGTTTGCGGGTCGAACGGATTGAAGGTGGCGAGATCGATATCGGCTGACATTTGGGGTTCCTCGTTTGTACGGGCGGAGCGGACGAGCGCGTGAAACGCTGGTGGATCAGAGTTCGGAGAGAACGTTGCGCAGATGCGGAAGATCGGCGCCGCGGGCGATGATCTCGTCCATGCCGCCGATCACACCGGTGAGGTTGGCCAGAACGACATGTTCGAGTCCGTTCTTGGCATAAGCCTCGAACTGGCCGGCGAGCTCCTCGGCGTTGCCGATGAAGAGCACCTGCTTGACCATCTCGAACGGGATCGTGGGCGCAAGGTCACGAAGATCGTCGGGGTTGAGGTCGTGGATGATCACGTCGATGAAGCCCTTCGAGTCGTTCCCGAGGGGGTGCTTCATCCCGTTGGCCTCCCACATCGAGCCCATGGCGAAGAGGCCGAACAGCTTGCCGAGAGGTTCCTTCTCGAACATCTCGGCCGCCTTGTCCTGTGACTCGGCGAACAGGCAGAACGGAAGCAGTGAGCACTCGGGCATCGGTCGACCGGCCTTCGATGCGTGTTCGGCGATGATGGCGCGCTTGGCGCCGTACTCGGTCGGCGACATCCACCATGCCGGGATCCAGCCGTCGCCGTACTGACCGGTGAGGCGCAGCATCCGGTCGCCGTGACCGGCAACCCAGACGGCCGGCGAACCACGACCCTCGGCCTTCAGCGGCAGACCCATCCGGCCGACACCGCCGCCGGGCATCTTTCCGGTGTCGAGAAGCGAGCGGAGCTCGATCAGCACCTTCTCCAACTGGGCAACCGGCTTGTCGAACGGGTAGCCGAACGGGAGAAGGCTCTCGGCCTCGCCGGACCCGATCCCCAGGATGAACCCGCCAGGGATCAGATCGTTGAGCGTGAGCGCAGTACGGGCCAGGTCGGCCGCGCAGCGCCGCGTGGCGTCGGTGACCGAGATGCCGTAGGGCTTCGTGGTCATGCGACCGGCGACCGCGCCGTAGCAGAAGGGGTCGTAGAACGCGTCGGGATCAGCAGCCAGGGCCGAGAGCGGAGTGTCGGCCCACAGCCCGGGGTGGAACACACCGAGGATGTGATCGGGGGCCCAGTACGAGTCGGCTCCCATCTGCTCGTACATCGGCAGCATCTGCTCGGTGCTGGCGAAGGGGAACTGCGCGGGGAGGTTGATACCGACCTTCATGGGCTTTCCTTTGCGGTATTGATGGCGAGGACTACTGCCCGGCGAGCCGGGCGACGACGGGTGCGAATGCTTCGAGGTTCGAACGGTTCACGGTGATGTAGCTGATGCCGTAGCGCTCGCGTCGTTCGATGATCTGCTCACATATCGAATCGACCGAGCCGATCAATGCGTGCGGATGCTCGCCGAATTGCTCGGGGGTGAGCGCGAACATCGGCGCCATCTTCTCGAGCGTCTGCTCGCGGGCCGGAGTGACGACCGTGAAGTAGGCGCCGATCTCCAACTCCAGGGCGTCGAAGCGATCGCCGGCTCCGGCCTTGATCCACTCGATCTTCTCGGCGGTGATCTCCGCCGTGGACGAGCCCACACCGGCGGGTCCGATCTTGCCGGACACGTTGTCGAAGTTGAGACTGACGATGTCGGCTTCACGTCCGGCGACGCCGAGGACACGACGGGCCCCGCCACCGATCATCAACGGCGGTCGAGACCGGCCTTCGCGGCGCACGGGCTTCGGCAGCGCCTCGAAGCCAACGGCGTGCACGTGCTTGCCCTGCACGTTGACCTCACCGTCATCGAAGCAGGCGCGCAGCACAGCAATCGTCTCGATCATCCGGTCGATCCGCACGCCGGGCGGATCGAACGGCACGCCGATCGCCTCGTACTCACCCTGCAGCCAGCCGGCTCCGATCCCGAGTTCGAGACGGCCGTCGGAGAACATGTCAAGCGTGGCGAGGTCCTTGGCCAGGATCACCGGATTGTGGAAGTCC
>JANOJN010000249.1:0-35593 GCA_031418775.1 Acidimicrobiia bacterium | reverse complement strand
AATGATCGTTCGGCTGTCGTCGCCACCATCGAGCTCGATGGTGTCGACGCACTCACGGTGAGGGCCGTGCTCCGGGCCAACGGCATCGGCGACGCCGACAGCTACCGCAAACTCGGCCGCAATCAGCTGCGAATCGCCACGTTCCCGAGCATCGACCCCGACGACGTTCGAGCGCTCACCGCGTCCATCGACTGGGTTGTCGAGCATCTCTCGTAGGTCTACGGCGATCTGATCAGATCAGATCAGATCAGATCGCCGTCACCCGGGGAATCCGCTCCGACCCGGAACTCGCCGGCGCGGTCCGACTCGCCGACCGCCGGGCGTCTCCCCGCCTCTCGTTCGGCGATGGCCACAGCGTCTTCGGCCGCCTTCTCTTGCCTCCATAGTTCCTGCTGCGCCCAACGTCGCGCCTGTTCTTCGTGAGCCTCGGCGATCTCGCGTTGCAAACCTAGCGATGCCTGCCTCAACTCGGAGATCACGGCCTCGACCTGTCGCTCGAAGGACGAGTAGTCATCATCGAAGTCGATCCGAGCCGGCCCCTCCCACTGGTCACGGGCGCGATCGAGGAACGGCGCGAGCGCGCTGTGTCCCTCCTCGATCGACGCGATGGCAGCCGCACAGTCAGCGATTGCGTCGAGCAGACCGATTTCGTCGATGACAACAGGGTTCCAATTCGGAGTCCACGAGGGCATGAACGAAAGGATGACTGCCTGAGGCGCACCCGCCAAGAGTTCACCGCTCGTTGCCTCGAACGGTCGATAAAAGAGCGAGCGCCCGGCGCACTGACGCGGAAAGCTCGTTCCCTGCAGGTGCTACTTCGGTTCTCGGATCCCGCCGTCGGTGATCCAAAGGACTACGCCGTAGCCGATGAGTCCGACCACCAACAAGCCACGAACGATGCCCGGGTACACCGACGGAGACTTGGCGTCGTTCGCCGCAACGCGACAGGAGAGCAGCGGTCCGACGGTGCCGATCACCGTGAGGATCACGGGGAGTGCGGTGCGGAGGAACGCGAATTCGGGGGTGGAGAGCATCGTGCTGAGCGACGGCGGACCCTGCGCCACGTTCACCGCACCCCCGAGCGCGCCCATGACCGACCCGGCCACGGCAGAGAACACGAGAGCCAGAGCAGTTTCGGTGTTCGGCCCCACCGTCGACCCGGTGAACACGCCGGTGACGATCGCCGCAAGGCCGGCCACGAGACCGAAGAGCGCAGCGACAACGCTGGGGACGATGAGCTGACGGTTCGCCATTCGGCCGCGGTGCCGAGGGAGGGACTTCAACAGGTCGGGTCGATCGGCGTCCTGTGCCAGCGGTTCGACCAGATCGAGACCCATGACGAAGAAGCACAGCGCGCTTAGCACTACGAGAGGCAAAGCTCCTTCGTAGGAGAGCCTCATGAGGCCACCCGCAACGATCGCCAGCACCACGACCCGGGTAACCCGGGCAACCGGCCACCGGGCCATGCTCCGAAGACCTCGCACCACCACGGCCTTCCCCGGGCCACTCTGTCCGCGAACACGGAACCATGGTTGTCGACGCGCCCGTTCCGAGGCGAGCTGACGCCGAAGAAGCACCACTCCCCGCAGATCCTGCGTCGACACGGCAAATCGAAGCTGACTGATCAGCCGGGCGCGTCGTTCGGCCGCCTCGACACCGACACCTCCGAGACCGACGAGCGCAAGCACCAGAAGCGCCGCCGCAACGACGAATACGCCGAGGGCCGAGCGGTCGGCAGCCGCGGGAGCATCCGGCAAGGGCCGCAGGAGAGCGGTCCCGGCAAACGAAAGAGGCGACGTGATCGACTCCCGGGCGATGTCGGCAGCGGACCAACCGAGCAACGCGACACTGGCCGCGAGAGCAACACGAGGCGAGAGGCGTCGGCCACTCACGACCAGCGCGAGCGATGACATCGCAAGTCCGAACACTGCGCCGAGCGCCGCCGTGAACAGCGTCCACCGCCCCGGGCCACCGGGCAGGAACGGCGCAGTGAGCGGACCCGCCGCCCCGCCGACGACAAAGCCGGTCAGCACGCCGCGACGAAGGGTGTGCACCGCGGGGCGCCGCAGCACCCGGGCCCTCGGCAGGGGAGCCTGGAGGACATGGGCGACATCGGCGGGTTCGATGGTGAGGGCGGCCCCGCGGGCTCCCGATCGGATCGAGTTGCCGACCACTACGGCGAGGACGCACCCGATGATGCCGGGACCGAGACGCCGGACGTCGGCGACCGTCGCCGCCGAGACCTGGCGCTCACCGAGGACCGCGGCAAGCCACCAGACGATGCCTCCGACCCCGATCACGATCAGGTAGACCCGATAGAGGGTTTCCCCCCAGGGAAGGCCCTGCAAGCGGTTCGCCTTGCGGGCCCGTCGGAGGTCTCGGAGAGCGACGAATGGGTCACCGATCGATGCCGTCAGGGAAGCTGCGGCATCCGTGACGCTCACGAGACGAGTTCCCGGGCCACCTCAGGGGTGAGCGCCCCGTCGCGGACGACCACGCCGTCGCGCAACACGACGCAACGCGACGCCCGTTCGAGGAAGCCGAGCTCGTGGGTGGAAACGACGACCGCGGCGCCGAGCGCAGCGGCCTCGACCAGCAAGGTGACCAGCGCGTCACGACCGGACGCATCGAGACCGACAAAGGGCTCGTCGATCAGGAGGAGCTGGAACGGACGGACGAAGCCGACGGCCAGGGCGGCCTTCTGACGCAGCCCGCGGCTGAAGGTCGCCGGAAGGTCATCGGCCCGGTGCTCGAGTCCGAGACGGTTCAACAGGTCCCAGGCATGGTCCTCCCAGTCGTCGCGGTCATGGAGGCGGGCGATGTACTCGAGGTGCTCGATCACGCTCAAGTCGTCGTAAAGCACCGGGTTGTCGGGGAGATATGAGGTAGCAGCGCGGGCCTCGATCGAACCGGGTTCGTATCCGGCGATCGAGATTTCTCCCGAGGTCGGCTCCAGAAGGCCGGAGATGATCCGCAGAAGGGTCGACTTGCCTGCGCCGTTGTGTCCGACGATCGCCACCATTTCGCCCGCGGATGCCTCGAGGTTGATCCCCTCGAGGGCGACGAGATCGCCGAAGTCTTTCGTCACCGCGGTCGTCTTGAGCACGCCCCCACGCTACCGGCCGAACCGATCCACCCCTACGATCGAGTTCGTGGTCGTCCGAATCGCTACATGGAACGTCGGGCATCGCTTCGGTGAGCACGAACGCCGACTCGTGGCACTCGTCGAGACACTCCGGGAGGAACAGCCCGACATCGTGTGCCTTCAGGAAGTCTGGGCCATGGAGGGCGGCGCCGATCAGGTCGACTTGATCAGCCAGGCGCTGGGCTGGCACTCCGCTCGAACACCGACGATCTTCTGGCGCGGTCAGTCGTTCGGCAACGCCGTCCTCTCGCGGTGGCCGCTCCTCGGTTCCGAGACCATCGAGCTGGTCGACGCCCGTGGTGAGCGGACGCCCCGCACGGCGATGTTCGCATCGGTCGATTCACCCCACGGGGTGATCACCAGCGTCTCCACCCACTTCGAGCATCGCTTCGACCGGTCGGCGACTCGAGTGGCGCAGGCTGAGCAACTATGCGCACATATCGTCGAGCGACGACCTGACCCCGAGACGGCGTTCCCTGTGGTGGTCGGCGGCGACTTGAATGCGACGCCCGACAGTGACGAGATCCGCATGCTGACAGGACGGCGGACCCCGCCGCAACGAGGCCTCGTCCTCACCGATGCATGGGAGATGGCAGGTGACGACTCCCCCGGGTACTCCTGGTCACGGCGCAATCCCCATCTCGCCGACGCGACCTGGCCGAACCGTCGGCTCGACTACGTGCTCGTCTCGTGGCCCCGTCCGAAAGGGGTGGGCGTGCCGATCAGCGCCAGCCTCCTGGGGACAACGCCCCGCAATGGCGTGGTTCCATCAGATCACTTCGGCGTTCTCGTGGAGCTCCGTACGAGTTGATCGGCCGCGGAGTTCGGATCGGCGCGCTCACCAGCGTCCGCGGTGGACCATTTCCTCGAGCGGCCGGCGTGGACGGCGGGACGAACTCCCCTCACGACCGACCAGCTTCGCCGACTCCGTCGGATGTCCGATGGCCACCGCTCCGATTGGGCGTACACCGGCGGGGACACCGAGCTCGGCGAGGAGTTCGTTCTCGGAACGGAAGATGCCGAAGAACAGCGCGCCCAGACCGGCGTCGACCACGGCGTAGAGCAAGGCCATCGCCGCCATGCCCGCATCGACATCCCAGTACGGCACCGGCCACCGGTCGGCCCCTTCGCCGAGCCCTGAATGCGCCTTGTCGGCCTCGGCGTAGCGATCCACGTAGGCGCGTCGGTCGGCCATCGGCAAGACGATCACCGGGGCGCGAAGAAGGCCAGGCCACCGAAACGCCGACCGCTCCGCGGCCGGAAGCGTGCGATCCCAGAACAACGATGTCTGTTCGGGGCCGACGAGGACAACCCAGTCGAGTCCCTGTGTGAACCCGGCGCTCGGAGTGCGTCGCGCATCGTCGAGCACACGCAGCAGCGCCTCTTCGTCGATCGGCTCGTCGGTGAAATCCCGCACCATCTTTCGACCGCGGACCAGATCGGACCACTCCATCAGGTCGCCGAAGTCCGCAGGCGTGCCGCCAGGTTGGACATCACAGAACTCACTTCGCGACCGAGACGAGTTGAAGCACCATCACCAGGGTGTCGGTGCCCAACACCGGCGGCGAGCCGTCCGGACCGAACCCATCCGCCGGAGGGATCACGATCTCGCGAATCCCGCCCGCCTTCATGCCGAGAAGCCCCTTCTCCAGGCCGGGAAGGAGTCGGCCCTTGCCGAGCCGGCTCAGCGCGAGTGGCTGCTCGCCGCGCTTCCATGACGAGACGTCGAGAAGCTCGCCCGTGCGCCAAAGGTACAGAGCGAAGCGCACGTAGGGTCTGGTCCCCTTCTTGACCTCGGCTCCCGTGCCGACCACACGATCGACGATCCTGAACGTCGACGGCGCCTTACCCGTTGTGGCCACAGTGGGAATTGCACCGGGGGGCGCCGGGAGTGCATTGAGATCTTTGGCCGAAAGCGGTGGCGGGGGAAGATCGGCCGGGTCCTCCAGCTCGGCGACCGACGGGGGCAGCCCGACCGTCGCATCAGTCGGGCCGTAGGCGATGACGATGATCTCCTCGTCCCGTAGCGGCACGGTGTTGGCGTCACCCGAGACAACCGTGGGAGCCTTCACCGTCTTCGATGACCAAGTCAGGGTGCGGATGACGGCCTTCTTTCCCTGACATCTCCCCCCGGCCGTGAGCTTCTTGTTCGGAAGGACCAGCGACGATGTCGTGAGCGTGATCTTGGAGACGGCAAGGAACTTCCCGAGCACCGCGTTCTTGCCGGCCGCCGCGTCTTCGAACGGGTGGACGTGGATCAAGCCGTCGCCGTGCGTATGAATGCCGAGGGGATCGTCTCCGGGGACGATCGCAGGCTCCCAGGTGCCGCAGTTCCACACCCCGAAGGCCAGATGCCAATGGTCCCCAACCTTCGGCCCTGCGCTTTGCGCGGCCACCGGCTGACCGGTCAAGAGCATCATCGCGACCACAGCCGCAGCGACCCGATGACGAAGACGGCAACGGGAATCGGGAAGGCGGCCGACAGACATGGCCCTGACGCTACCGACCAACGAGAAGGGGCACGAACGGGCGAGAGTGCAGCCTCGGTCGCATCCTGAGCGACTTGGCTGCACTCTCCCGGGAGTTTCTCCAGTTGCGGCCGCCCGCAGCGTCTTCCACCTCTGCCCGATCGCTCCAACTGAGCTAGCTCAGTTGGAGCCGCCCGCAGCGTCTTCCACCCTGCCCCATTGCTGCGGCGAGCTAGCTCAGTTGGAGCCGCCCGCAGCGTCTTCCACTTTTTGCTTGCCGGCCGAGATCCACGGCATCATCGCCCGCAGCTCGGAGCCGGTCTTCTCGATCGGGTGGGCCTTGCCCTTGGCGCGCAGCGCGTTGAAGCTGGGCGAGCCGGCCTTGTAGTCACCGATGAACTCCTTGGTGAACTCGCCGCTGGTGATCTCTGCGAGGATCTTCTTCATCTCAGCCTTGGTCGCATCGGTGATGATGCGCGGGCCTCGGGTGAGGTCGCCGTATTCAGCAGTCGTCGAGATGGAATAGCGCATGCCGCTGATGCCCTGCTCGTACATGAGGTCGACGATGAGCTTCACTTCGTGAAGGCACTCGAAGTACGCCATCTCGGGCTGGTAGCCAGCCTCGACGAGGGTCTCAAAGCCGGCCTGCACGAGCGACGTGAGTCCGCCGCACAGCACGACCTGCTCGCCGAACAGGTCGGTCTCTGTCTCTTCGGCGAACGTGGTCTCGATCACGCCGGCGCGGGCGCCGCCGATGGCGTAGGCGTAGCTGAGGGCCTTAGCCTTGGCCGAGCCCGACGCATCCTGGTGGATCGCGATGAGTGCGGGCACGCCGCCACCCTCGGTGTAGGTGCGACGCACGAGGTGACCCGGGCCCTTCGGGGCGATCATGATCACGTCGATGTCGGCGGCCGGCTTCACGAGCTCGAAGCGCACGTTGAGGCCATGGGCGAAGGCGACGGCCTGGCCGGCGGCGAGGTTCGGGGCGACATCGCGGTCGAAGACCTCGGCGATGTCGGTGTCGGGAAGGGTGATCATGACGAGATCGGCCCACTTCGATGCATCGCCCATGCTCATGACCTTGAGGCCCGCGGCCTCGGCCTTGGCCTTCGACGACGAGCCGTCGCGCAGACCGACGACCACATCGACGCCCGACTCCTTGAGGTTCAGCGCGTGGGCATGGCCCTGGCTGCCGTAGCCGAGGATGGCGACCTTGGTGCCGAGGATGACCGAGGGATCTGCGTCTTTTTCGTAGTACACGGTGGCCATGAGAGAACTCCTTGAGAGGCGAAACGAGTCTCCAATTCTGCCGGAAAGATGCTGATCCTCCTAGCGCCAATATTGCAGAGTGCTGATGCATAGAATGCATCAGTGCCAGAGCTCGAGGACCTTCGCCTCACGGTCGCCGCCGCCGACCGATCCAACTTCGGGGCGGTCGCCCGCGACTCCCACGTGAGCCAGTCGACGGTTTCCCGGGCTGTCCAGCGCGTGGAGACCGCGATCGGCCGCGAGCTGTTCCGACGAGAAGGGCGAACCGTCACACCCGCACCGGAATCCGACGTGTTCGTCGAGGCGTTGCGAGCGCTCGTCGATGACTGGGACGCGCTCACCAAGCGGGCCCGGAGCACAGAGGTCACCGAGCTCTCTGTGTTCTGCACGGTCACGGCGAGCCAGCTCATCGCGCCATCACTGTTCGAACGATTTCGGCGCGCTCGACCCGATGTGCACGTCGATCTGCGCACCGGCCCCGCCGGCGCGGCCATTCCGGCCGTGCGCGACGGCTCGGTGGACACCGCCATCGCTCCCCTGCCGACCCGACTGCCGGCCGGACTGGTCGCCGTGCCGATGCAGACCACGCCGTTCGTCGCAGTGGCAACCAGCGATGTTCGGAGCATCACCGGGCAGCCCGTCCTGCTCTCGCGGCAGGGGCTATTGCGCGAGCTGTCGGAACGGTGGGTCCGGCGACATCTGGGAAACGACACCGAGATCCGGGAGGCCGAGACCAACGAAGAGGTCCTCGCACTCGCGGCGATGGGTTCTGGAGTTGCCCTGATCCCGCGCCTGGTTGTCGATGCCTCACCGCTCAAGGGCCGCGTCCACGAGATTCAGATACCCGCCACCCTTCCAACCGTCACCGTCGGCCTCGTCGCGAAACGCCGAGCCGCCGGCTCCCAGCCGCTCGCCGACCTCTGGGCTCTCGCCTGAGAACGCCGCCACGTTGGCTCTCGTGGGCGAGCCGCGAACGTTGACCGACTACCGACGCGGGTGCATCGACCGGCGTGGGCGTGTTCGGCCCATCACGATCACCACCAACTGATTGGACCGCGCCAGCTGCAGCCACACACCTCTGTAACGTTGGGAGGTGTGTGGCCCCCATATCTGGGGGCAACCTCTCTCCCAGTGGACGGGTCACTGGTGTTGCGAGCAGTCGAGCGGCGCAGCGCCAAGGAACGGAGGGGCAACCTCTCTCCCAGTGGACGGGTCAGCTGGCGGCGACGGCTCGTAGTTGGGGTGCCTCGCGCTTGAGCTTCGGCAGAGCGACGCGGCCCGTTCGCTGGACCTCGACGATGCCGTAGGGGCGAAGGAGGTCCTCGAAGTCGTCAAGCTTCTCCGGCGGATCAGCGAGTGCAATCGTCATCTGATCCCAGCCGACGTTGACGATCTTCGCGTCGAAGATGTTGACGAGCTCGGCGATCTCCGCCCGCCGCTCGGGGAGCGCCGTGACGGAAATGAGGAGGAGTTCCCGAGCGACCGAATCCTCGGGCGAAAGCTCGATGATGTCGATCACGTTGATCAGCTTGTTGAGCTGTTTGACGATCTGATCCATCGGCGTGGAGTCGGCGTCGACCACGATCGTGATCCGCGAGTACCGCGGGTCATCCGTCGGAGCGACCGCCAGCGACTCGATGTTGTAGCCGCGCCGCGAGACGAGGCTCGTGACGCGGGCGAGAACGCCGAACTTGTTCTCGACGAGGACGCTGAGTGTGTGGAGCTGTGCCATGTCTGATTCTTTCCCTGTAGTTTCGAATTGTCCTACGTGCACTTACCAGGCACGGTTGGCGATACGACGGGCTTTGTCTGCCGCAAGACGCTCACGCTGCGACTCGTGCACTTCGACGTCGTCATTGCCGATGCCCGCCGGAACCATCGGGAAGACCTTCTCGCTCTCGTCGGTACGGAAGTCGACGACGACCGGACGGTCGTTGATCGAGTTGGCCTTGTCGATGGCCGGCTGCACCTCTTCGGGCGAGTCGACACGGATCCCGACGCAACCCATGGCCTCCGCCAGCTTCACGAAGTCGGGGAGTTCCGGCGACAGGTACACCTCGGAGTACCGCTCCTCGTAGAACATCTCCTGCCACTGCCGGACCATGCCGAGGTAGGAGTTGTTGAGGATCGCCACCTTGACCGGGATGCGCTCGATCGACGCGGTGGTGAGCTCCTGGTTGGTCATCTGGAAGCACCCGTCGCCGTCGACCGCCCACACCGTCTTGTCCGGGCAGCCGACCTTGGCGCCGATTGCCGCCGGGACCGAGAAGCCCATAGTGCCGAGACCGCCGGAGTTCACCCACGTGTAGGGCTCGTTGAACTTCCAGTACTGCGACGCCCACATCTGATGCTGGCCGACTCCCGACGCCAGGATGGTGCCTGCAGGCGCAGAGTCGCGCAGCGCCTCCATCACCATCTGCGGCTTCAGCGGACCGTCGACCTGCTGGGGCGCGTAGGTCAGGGGGAAGTTCTCCTGCCAACCGGAGATCGCCTGCTTCCACACTCCGCGATCCGGGAACGACGAACCGGTTCCCTGCAGTTCCTTGATCGCCGAGATGAGGTGCTCGATCGTGATCCGGGCATCGCCGACGAGCGACACATCGGGAGTGCGGACCTTGCCCTGCTCGGCCGGATCGATGTCGGCGTGGATGATCTTGGCGCCAGGAGCGAATCCGCCGAGCTTGCCGGTCACTCGATCGTCGAAGCGTGCACCGAGGTTGATGAGCAGATCGCTCTGCTGCATCGCGGTGATGGCGGTGTAGTTGCCGTGCATGCCGGGCATGCCCAGGGCGAGGCGATGATCATCCGGGAACGCGCCCCGGGCCATCAGCGTGGTGACGACGTGGATGTCGCAGAGCTCGGCGAGCTCCTTCAGTTCCGCTGCCGCTCGAGCCTTGAGAACTCCCCCGCCCACGTAGAGGATCGGCCGGGTCGAGGCGAGGATCAGTTCAGCGGCGCGCCTGATCGACATCGGGTCGGCGTTCATGACGGGGTGATATCCGGCGAGGTCGATGACGTCGGGCCAGTACCACTGCATCTTGTTCTGCAGCACGTCCTTCGGAACGTCGATCAGCACCGGACCGGGGCGGCCAGTCGTGGCGATGTGGAAGGCCTCGGCAACGATGCGCGGGATGTCCTGCGCATTCATGATCAGCTCGTTGTGCTTGGTGACCGTGCGGGTGATGCCGACCGTGTCGCACTCCTGAAACGCGTCGGTGCCGATTGCCGCCGTAGGAACCTGGCCGGTAATGCACACCATGGGGATCGAGTCCATATAGGCATCACACAGCGGCGTGACCATGTTGGTGGCGGCAGGGCCCGAGGTCACCATCGCGACGCCGGGCCGTCCGGTGACATGCGCGTACCCCTCGGCCATGTGACCCGCTCCCTGTTCGTGACGAACCAGGATGTGGCGGATCGGGCTCTCCAGCAACGGGTCGTAGGCGGGAAGGATGCACCCTCCCGGGAGTCCGAAGATGACCTCGGTGTTACACATTTCGAGGCTCTTGATAAGGGCTTGGGCGCCGGTCAGCTCCATGGCGAGGATGTTCCTTGGTGAGTGGGTGAAGTGAGGAAGTTCGGGCAAGACGGTAACGGTGGCCGCGTTCCGGCCGGACAAACAAAAAAACCTCCGGGTCTACCGGAGGTCGAGCGCGTGCAGCGGGAAACGAAAGCTGTGCGCTCAGTGACCTACTACGAGAATGAGGGAGAGGGAACGCACGAACGAAAGTATGTCAGGTCGAGGGCACTGGCGCAACCGCCGGATGCCCGAAGTCTGGTTGGATCTACGCTCGGCGACCGTGAACGGGTATACGCCGGAGTCGCTGGCCGCGATCGATGTCGGGCAGGCCTACCGGGACCTGCGCGAACGGGTCACTGCGTTGCTCGCCGGGTTGGGGGCTGAGGACTGGGAGCTGATCGTCCCGCACTGTCCGGAGTGGACGGTGCGCCAAACGCTCGCCCACATGGCGGGCGTCGTCGACGACGCCATCAACCAGAACATGGTCGGCGTCGCCACGCCGGCCTGGACGCAGGCCCACCTCGACAAGCGCATCGAGCGCACCGGTCCGGACATCCTCGACGAGTGGAACACGTACGCTCCCTTCGTCGAGGCTGTCGCCAGCCAACGCGGCATGGCGCTCTCGCAACTGCTCTTCGACGCGGTCACCCATGAACACGATCTCCGTCACGCCCTTGGCCGCCCCGGGGCGCGCGACTCGACCGCCGTTGCGGTCGGACTCGGATTCGTCGTCAGTCGGCTCGTCGGCCAGCCCGGCGGCGGTCCCGCCCGGATCGTCGTTGACGGTTCCGAGTTCATCGGGGACGCCGCGGCGAACAAGCCCCAGCTGAGCGCGAGCGCATTCGACATCATCCGCAGCTTCGGAAGCCGCAGGAGCCGGGAAGAGGTCGAAGCTCTCGACTGGTCGTCGAGTGCCCCCGCGACCTTTGACGGCCTGACGTTCTTCGGCTATCCGCCGGTCGCGCTCGACGAGTAAGGGAGTGCGCCGAGGTCGGGCTGGCGCTGCCAACTCGAGCCCTCGAGCGGCCGTGCGAACAGGTAGCCCTGCGAGGACGGACAGCCGAGCAAGGCCAGCGCCGCCCGCTGTCCCTCGGTCTCCACGCCTTCTGCGACCGTTTCGAGTCCAAGGGTGTTGGCCATGGTGACCACGGCGGCGACGAGCGCAGCGGCCTGCCGGTCCGTGTCGATCCGCTGAACGAAGCTCCGGTCGACCTTCAGCACGTCGACCGGCAGATCCTGGAGCGAAGCGAGCGACGAATAGCCCGTGCCGAAATCGTCGATCGCCAATTGGAGGCCAGAGCGCCGAAGGTCCTGCATAGCGCCGCGTAGCGACCGATCGACGAGGCTCGACTCGGTGATCTCGAGGCGTACCTGTTGGGTGGAGACGCCAAAGGCGGTGAGCGCCGCCGCGACGATGTCACCGAAGTTCGATTCTCGAAGCTGTGGCGCGGCCACATTCACCGACACATAGAACGAGTCATCGACGATCAACTCATGTCGCAGCCGCACGAGTGCTTCCAATGCCTTGTCGAGGATCAGGGTGCCGAGCGCGTTGATCAGCCCGGACCGTTCCGCCATCGGGACGAAAACGTCGGGGCTCATCAGTCCGAGGGTCGGATGGCGCCACCGGGCGAGGGCTTCCGCGCCGAGTCGTCGGCCGGTCACGGTGTCGACGATCGGCTGCAGCCACACTTCGAGCTCACGGTTCTGGATCGCCAGCTCCAAGTCGGTCCGGAGAATCGCGTTGCCGCGCGCCCGCTGTCCCATGGAGTCGTTGAACCGGGCGACCTCGCCCGGTCCGAGGCGTTTCGCCTGATACATGGCGATGTCGGCGCGACGGAGGAGATCGGACATGTCCACGGGGTCGTCGCCCGGCTGGAACGTCGAGATGCCGATCGACGACGAGACGGTGAATCGCCGGTCGTCGAGCACGAACGGCTCGTGGAGCGCCGACGTGATCCGGTCCGCGAGGGGCCCGATCTCCTGGGCGGCCGAAGGACCGGAGCGGATCACGACGAACTCGTCTCCGCCCAGTCGGCCCACCAGGTCGTCGGGACCACACGTTCCCCGGAGCCGTTCGCCGAACTGTCGGAGGAGGTCGTCGCCGGCCAGATGTCCATAGCCGTCGTTGACCAGCTTGAAGTCGTCGAGGTCGAGAAGGAGCAAGGCGACGCTCTCGTCATCGATCAGGGTGCGTTCGAGGTCCTCCTCCAAGCGACGGCGGATCACCGCCCGATTGGCCTGCCCGGTCACGGCATCGATCGTTGCCTGATACTGCAAACGCTGTTCGGCGTTGTGGCGGAGCATCGCTGTGCTGACGATCTGAGCGAACGCCGGCACGATGCGCTGGATCGCTTCGTCGGGTTGATAGTCGGGACTCTCGGAGGCCAGCGTGAGCATGCCCATGGTTCCGGTGGGCCCGACGAAACGGGCCGCCAACATCGCTCCGACGGGCGGAAGGTCGGGGTGGAGCATGCTCGTGAACATGACTGCGTCGGTGTCGGTCGATCGCTCGAACGCGAAGGCCGGCATGTGGTCGGGAACAAGCACCCTGACCTGAACGTGCGGAAGCTGATCGGTGCCGTCGGCTCCGACGAACATCTCGGCGTCGACGCTGCCCGGTTCCTTGGCCCACCAGAGCGCCGCCCGGTCGACGCCGACGAAGACCGCGAGTTCGATGAGCCCACGCCTGAGCTCGTCGAGAAGTTCACCCGGAAGCGCGGCGGAAAGCCGCATCGTCACGCTCGACAGAAGTTGCTGGGCGCGGGCGTAGGACGCGACAGTCCGTTCGATCATCACCCGTTCGGTGACGTCACGGGCGTTCAGCAGCAGACCGTGAATCGTGGGGTCGTCCAGAAGGTTGCGGATGCGGCACTCGAGGTAACGCCACGACCCGTCAGCATGACGGAACCGCACGACCTTCGACGCCGGAGTGGAGAAGAGCTCGACCGCCACGGAGAAATCATCGGGATGGACGAAGTCGAGCGACCGCCGTCCCTCGATATCAATGCGCCTGTAGCCCAGATCGCTGACCGATTCGCTGGCGAACCGGATGACCGATCCCTCGTCGAGGACGCCGATCATGTCGCTCGAGCTCTCGAGCACGGCCTGGGACCAGCGGGCATTCCGTTCGATCGTCTCCGACATCGCCCGGCGGTCGAGCGCGTTCCCGATGATCTCGAACGCGCCCCGAGCAGCGTGGATCTCGTCCGGGTGAGGGGTCGGATCGTCGTCGGCGACGCTGAACGAGAAGACCCGGATATTGCCGTGGTTGTCGACGCGCGTCACGCAGATCAGCGTTCCCCCGGAGTCGCGCAACCACGGGAAGTAGGCGGGCGAATCGTCGGTGAGGTCGGAGGCCCGGAGGAGGACGATCCCGTTGGGTGAGTTCCGTGCCCGTTCGCCGATGAGGTCGACCCGGATACCCGCCAGGTACGGTCCGATTCGGGAAGCGATCGCCGGCCAGAGCCACGGCGTCTGTTCGAGGACGTCGGCACTGTTCAGCTGCCAGAACGCGAGCGTGGCGGCCCCGAGGCCAGCCGCGAGCTCCTCGGCGCTGGCGGTGAGGGCGGCATCGAGCTGTGCGTTCGACGCGAGCCCAAGACGATGCGACGCCCGCTCCACGATTGCATTGAGCTCACGCCGACGTAGCCGGGTTCCTGCAGTGCGGTATTCGGCGCGCAGGTCTTCCAACGCCAACAGCACCCCGGTTCGGCCGTTCTCATCGACCCGTTGGAACATGAGCCCGACCGGACGAAGAGCCCCCGACGCGTCCTGCATGACCACATCAATGCTGGCGAGGGGAATCTGGTCACGGAACATCCCCCTGACCAACTCCTCGACCCGCACCTGGTCTTCGTAGACAAGCAGGTCGAGCAGACGGAGCTGATCGATGTCGGCCTGGTTGAACCCGAGCGATCCGATTCCCCGGAGCACGGTGGTCTTTCGGGAGGGGAGTTCGATGAACAGCAACAGCGCGTCGAGGTCGTCCACGATGTTGTGAATCACCGCTCGGGACTGAACCGAGATTTCGGTTTCGGAGGACGCCGCCAGCGACGACGCGTGATCGAGGCTGACCATAGACACTCGATCTTTCGGAAAGTGAACCTCGCTTCTAAAGCGAAAAACCGGCAAAAGAATCTGCCGGTTTTCCTCAGGTTTGGCTTGGCTCTGCCGACGAATCAACGCCGACGACGTGGGCTTTCACCCGCTGTGACGCTTCGAGGCTCGCTCCTACGAGCGACCCTTCAAGGCTTCCAGCAATTTAGGAAGAACTTTGTGAACGTCTCCCACAATTCCGAGATCGGCAATGCCAAAGATCGGAGCTTCTTTGTCCTTGTTGATGGCGATGATGTTTTTCGCGCCTTTCATACCGACCATATGCTGGGTTGCGCCGGAGATGCCGGCGGCAATGTAGACCTCGGGCTTCACCGTCTTGCCGGTTTGGCCAACCTGGTACGAATACGGGACCCAACCGGCGTCGACAATGGCTCGCGACGCGCCGGGGGCGCCGTGCAAGGCCTTGGCGAGGTCTTCGACCATCGAATACTTGCCGGCCTCACCGAGGCCACGACCACCGGAGACGACGACGGCGGCTTCGTCGAGCTTCGGTCCGGTGCGCTCCTCCATGTGGCGCTCGGTGACGATGGCTGAACCGGAGGCGCCGGAGTCGGGAATGGCAATGGTCTCCACGGCGGCGGCGGCGCCGCCTGAGGGTTCCGCGGCGTAGCTCTTGGGCCGTACGAGCACCAGAAACGGTCCGCTGCCGGTGAAGCTGGCCTTCAGGATCTTCGATCCGCCGAAGACGGCATGCTCGGCGACGAGCGTGTCCCCGGAAACGGAGATCCCGACGGCGTTCGTGAGCACCGTACGGTCGAGCTTGACGGAAAGACGGCCCGCGATGTCGCGGCCGTCATAGGTCTGCGCCAGCAGGATGGCGTCAGGGGCATTGCCTCCGCTGACGAGCGCGGCGATCGCCGACGCCACCGGCACCCCGAGAAGCGAACCGCCGAGGTCTCCGGTGGAATAGACCTTCGACGCACCGAAGCTGCCGAGCTGGGCGGCAACGGCCGCTCCATCGCCGGCCACGACGGCTTCGACCGTCGCTCCGGTCGCCCGCGCCGCAGTGAGCAGCTCGAGCGAGCTGGTGGTGACGTTTCCGTCGACGACCTCTGCAACAACCCAAATCTTTGAAATTGCCATGATGTGTTCTCTCTTTACCGATGAAAACGAACGAATACTGAGCGGAGGCTCAGATGACCTTGAGCTGTTCGAGGAACTCGACGATCTTGGCGTAGCCCTCGCCGTCGTCCTCGATGACCATGCCGGCCTGGCGGGCTTCGGCGTCGACGACGGAATCGACCTTCTGACCGGCGCCGGCCCAGCCGACCGACGAAGCGTCGATGCCGAGGTCGGCGATCTTGAGCTCCTCGAGGGGCTTGCCCTTGGCCGCCATGATGCCCTTGAAGGACGGATACCGAACTTCGACGACTCCGGCGGTCACGGTGACCATGGCCGGGAGCGATGCGCTCACGTCGTCGTAGCCGGACTCGGTCTGGCGCTCGACGACCACGGTGCTGCCCGAAACCGTGACCTTCTTGGCGAAGGTCACCGAGGGGAACCCGAGAAGCTCGGCGATCTGGACCGGCGTGGTGCCGGTGTAGCCGTCGGTCGACTCGGTGGCGGCGATCACGAGATCGGGGTTGGCCCGCTTGATCGCCGCGGCAAGGACCTTGGCGGTGCCAAGCGAGTCGGAGCCCTTGAGCGCCGGGTCGCTGACGAGGATGGCCTTGTGGGCGCCCATGGCCAGACCGGTGCGGAGGCCGCTCTGCTCGGAGTTGGGTGCCATCGACACCAGGGTGACCTCACCGCCGCCCGCCGCCTCGACGAGGCGCAGCGCCATCTCGACGCCGTAGGCGTCGGAGTCGTCGAGGATGAGCTTGCCCTCGCGGACAAGTGCGTGGGTTGAGGGATCCAGCGACCCCGGGAGGGCCGGGTCCGGGATCTGCTTGACGCAGACGGCAACGTTCATGAACTGACTCCTGAGAAGGTTTGAGCCGCCCCGAAGCGGGAGCAAGGCGGAGCGGTGACCTCGTATTCTGATCGGCCCCGACGTGCTTGTGAAAATTCGCACGAACTCATGTGTCGGGAGTCACTCTCTTTCGCCACCCGTCGTAGAGCTCCCGGAGCTTCGTGAAGATCCTGTTCATCGTCAATCCATCGGCGTCGGGCGTCACCGCACGCGGCCGCGTCGTCATCCAGAACGCGTTGGCGGCCAGTCACGATCTGACCGTCTCCGAGACGAAGCGCCGCGGTCACGCCACACGCTTGGCCCAGGGTGCCGCCGCGACCGGTGTCGACGTCGTGGTGTCGTTCGGCGGCGATGGCACGGTGAACGAGGTGGCGAACGGCCTCGTGCGCTCACAGACGGCGCTCGCCGTGCTGCCCGGCGGTTCGACGAACGTGTTCGCCCGCACGATCGGGCTCGTCAATGAACCGGTCGAAGCCACCAATCAGCTGTTGTCGGCTCTGACGCGCCGATCGATCAAGCGGGTCGGACTCGGCAGCGTGAACGGCCGGTTCTTCTGTTTCCATGTCGGGATGGGCTACGACGCCGCGGTGGTCGAGCAGGTCGAACGGCGTGGCCAGCTCAAGCGATACCTCGGGCATCCACTCTTCGCCTACGCCGCCATCGACACGTGGGTCCGTCACTTCGACCGACGGTCCCCTCCCTTCCGGGTGGAGTTCGGCCACGGTTCCGTCGACGGGTACTTCGCCGTGTGCATGAACACCGACCCGTACACCTTTCTCGGATCGCGGCCGCTGTCGCTGGCTCCGGGGGCGACCCTCGACGATCCCCTCGCGTGCGTCGTGCTCACGCAGTTCGGTCTTCGCTCCACTCTGCGGGCGGTGACTGCGGCGTTGCGCGGGGGTGACCGTTTGCGGCGGGTGCCCGGGGTCGAAGTGCGCGAAGACCTCCGATCGATGCGGGTTGTGGGGTATCGCCCGTTTCCGTGGCAGGTCGACGGCGACCACCTCGGCGACGCCGAAGTGCTCCAGTTCCGCTGGGAGCCCGAGGTCATCGATCTCGTGCTCCCGTAACGATGGGCTCCCCTGGCGACGCGCCGACGAGCGCCCGGAGCCCCACGGGGCGTCAGGGCAGCGGCGCGTGCCACATCACGGAGATGTTCACGCCGAGCAACTCCTCGTCGCTATAGCCGTCGAGTTCACCGGCGCCCCGGATCCGCGGGAGCTCGTCCGCCAACACGGCCAGCCGTTCCGGTTCGTGGAACTCCACGTCGATCTGACCGCCCGGAACACTCGCGTAGAGCGTTCGATACTGCTCGACCCGCCAGTAGTTGAGATAGGTGTTCTCGGTGATCTCGTGACGATGGGCAGGGCGGAGGTGGGCCCAGAGCGAGACCTCTTCGCGATCGCCGGCGAAGACCCGGATGTCATGGGCCCCGCTCTCCGAGGTCCAGTAATGCGCGCTCACGAACCCGACCCCGCCCGGGCGCAGCACCCGGCCCATCTCGGCAAGGACGGCGGCCGGGTCCGGAAGGTGCTCGAACACCGAATAGGAGTAGACGAGATCGAAGGATGCATCGGGAAACGTCATCTTCGCGGCGTCCATCTGCAGGACTGTCGGCGAGGACACGGTCGTACCGAGTTGGCGTCGCATCTCGGCGTTGAACTTCCGGTCGATGCCGAGCGCCTTGCGTCCGAGCGTCTTTGCGACACGTACGGGGCCATTCTCACGGAGGAGCTGGAGATACGCCCCGGGTGCGAACCCGGACGGAACGACATCGAGATCGATCCCGGTCACCCGGTTCCTCGCCCCGAACCCGACGAGCTCACGAGGAGTCTGACCGCAGCCGACCACGAGGACGTCGAGGCCGCGGTGTTCGCGTCCGCCGAGAGCGACCGCCGAACGCTCCACGTCACACAGGTGGGCAAGGGACGCCGCAACATCGCCCTGCATGTCGTGCATCCTGATGCGATAAAGGCCACGAAGCTCGCGCACGACCGTACGAACGTTCGACGACAGCGAAGAGTAGGTAGTGGTCACAGACGGGTTCTCTTCTCGGGAATCACATCGAACGTCGACGTCGAAGGCTTCTCCAACCGTAGTGACACGGTTGCCGGCGCGGAGCCCGAGGCTTCAACTTGGCGCACCTCCAGAGCTTTTCGGCGGGGCGCTCGCCCGTTACGCCGGTCCGCTGACGTGTGAGTCAGGGGAACGGAACGTTTCGACGCCGATCGCCGGCACGTTGGTGATGAGTGCGTCGACGCCTATCCGGGCGAGTGAGCGCATCCGGTTCGGATCGTCGACCGTCCAGACGTTCACGGCCAGACCCACCTCGTGCGCCTGGTCGACCATCCGCTGCGTCACGCCGCGGTGGTGGGGATGGATCGCCGTATGACCGGCCGCCGCAGTCCGGCGGATCACCGCCTTGAGTCGAAGCGACGAGAGCGGCGGCCTGGTGAAGAGGAAACCGGTACGCAGTTCGCGGTTCGCAGCACGAACGGCATCGATGGTCAGACCACGGAACGAGGAGATGAGCGTCGCGTCGGCGCCATTTCGAGAGGCGAGAAGTTCGACGACCTTCGCCGCAACTTCGTCTTCCGGATCGAAATCCGGTTCGCGTTCGTCGTTCTTGATCTCTATGTTCACTTCCATGCCCAAGCACGCGTCGAGGGCCTCCACAAGGGTGGGGACGTAGGTCGGCAATGCGGACGCGTCGAGCTCAATGATGACTCCGACGCCGCGGACGGCTGGATCGTGGTGGATCACCAGCACGCCGTCCTTCGTCCGCCGCACGTCGAACTCGACCATCGACGCGCCCTGACGCCGGGCCTCCTCGAAGGCTTCAACCGTGTTCTCGCGACACGCCTTCGAGGCGCCCCGGTGGGCAACGATTGCGGGCGACGTCGACACGACTGCGAACGTAGCGGTTCTCGCCGTCCCTCGTTCCCGAAGTCGGCCCGACCCGCGTCGCACTCTGGCCGCAGCACGCTTGCGTGGCTTAGGGTCGACGTCCATGTTGACCGGTGTGCGTGTCGTCGAGCTGGCGATCTGGGTGGCAGGACCGGGGGCGGGAGGCATCCTCTCCGACTGGGGCGCCGAGGTGATCAAGGTCGAGGGGCCGACCGGTGACCCCATGCGCAACCTCTTCGGCAATCTCGGCATCGATCAGGCACGAGTGCCTCCGTATGAGCTCGACAACCGGGGCAAGCGATGCATCGTGCTCGACCTTCGTACTCAGGAGGCCGTGGCGCAACTCCACGGGCTCCTCGACGATGCAGACATCTTCTTGACGAACCTCCGACCCGATGCGCTGGAGCGCCTGGGCCTCGACCACGAGTCCGTTCGTGCCCGCCATCCCTCGCTCATCTACGCCTCGGTCACGGGCTACGGGCTGGCCGGCCCGGATCGCGATCGCGCCGGTTACGACATCGGCGCCTTCTGGGCCCGGTCGTCTATTGCGCACTCGATGGTTCCGCCTGGTGAGCTCCCACCGGCTTCTCGATCCGGCATGGGCGATCACACGACCGCGATCTCGATGGTGTCGGGGATCTGCGCCGCCCTTTTCGATCGTACGCGCACCGGCGAAGGACGGCTCGTGCACACGTCGCTGCTGCGCACCGGTGTCTACGTGAATGGTTGGGACCTCGGCATCCGCGAGTACTTCGGCCGGATTCAGTCGACGAAGCACCGCACGGAGATGGGCGCGCCGATTATCAACTCCTACATGACCGCCGACGGACGCGGCTTCTGGTTGCTCGGACTCGAGCAGGATCGCCACTGGCCAACTCTGCTCCAGGCGTTGCGGCGCACCGAATGGGCCGACGACGAGCGATTCACCTCAGCCGGCCGACGCGCTGCGAACGCCCGTGCCCTCATCGCCATGCTCGACATCGAGTTCGCCACGCTCCCCTACGACATATGGGTCGAGCGGTTTGACGAGTGCGACGTCTGGTTCGCGCCGATCAACTCGCTTGCCGACGCGCTCGACGACGACCAGATCGCCGCGGCCGGCGCGTGGGTCCAGATGCCGGTCGACGAGGCGGCGGGAGAACGGGCCTATCGGCTCGCCGCATCCCCCGTCGGCTTCAGCGACTGGGAGGAGCATCCGGGTCCGGTCGAGGCACTCGGTGCTTCAACGGACGAGATCCTTGCCCGGTTGAAGTAGACGGGTCGGACCGTTCGGGCCGCAGTTCGGGCTCCCGACTACATCGGGGCGGGGAGCCTGGTGCCGCGCCAGACGACGAAAAGGAGGACGGCACCGCCCAGTCCGAACACGAAGCCCAGCGACGTACCAAGGGTGTAGCTGCCGGTGCGATCCACGAGCCAAGCGCCGATCGTCGGGCCAAAGAGCGCACCGACTCCCGCCGCGGTGTAGTTGACGCCGGCCAGGCCACCCAGCTGTTCGGGGCCGAACAACTCGGCGAGGAGAATGGGACCGAGCGCGATGAGGCCGCCGTAGGCGACACCGAAGACGACGGCGAAGAGTGCCAACACGGTGTAACTCGATTCGGCACCGAGCCACAGCAGTTGCGTGACGCCCATCGTGAGGATCGAGAGGCCGTAGGTCGCAAGCGTGCCGACACGCCGGGCGAGAAGGGCAAGAGCGTTGCGACCGACGACCGATGCGCCACCGAGGAGACTGAGCAGCGTGGCCGCGCGCACTTTGGCGATTCCGTGGTCCTCGGCGTACGGGACCAGGTTCACAAAGACGTTGAATAGGGTGATCGACGCAAGCACGAGCGCAAGGTAGGAGAGAACGAAGGTACGTGTACGTAGCGCGGCGCTGAGCCTGATGGGCGGGGCCACACCGAACGAGGGCGGCGTCCTGACGAAGATCGCGACGATCGCCAGAAGGACCCCGGTGGCGATCGCGAACACGAGATAGGCGTCACGCCAGCCGTGAGCCTTGATCAGGCGGGCCGCGATCGGGGCGCCGAGGAGGCTCGACAGGCCGATCCCGGAGACTGCGATCCCGAGAGCGACCGGGCGGCGGCGGGTGAACCAGCCGCCCACCACGGCAACCAACGGGACGTAGCAACACGCGACGCCGACGCCTACGCCGATGCCATACGACAGATAGGCCTGCCAGAGCGCGTGCACGCGAGTGGTGATCACCATCCCGATCACCTGGACTGTCGCGCCGAACGCAACCATCCGACGTGGACCGACTCGATGCACGAGCGGCCCAGTCACCGCGCCCAGCGAAAAGTACGCGAACGCGGTGATGGCGAAGACGAGTGCAGTAGCGCCGCGTCCGGCATCGAACTCCTCGGCCATCGGCCGGACGAAAGTGCCGAACGAGTACGCGGTGGCGAAGACCGTGAACATCGACAATGCGGCGAGCGCCATGTCGAACCACGCACGACCGCCGTCGAGCTGCGGACCGGCCGACCCGCTTGCCGGCTCCGCGGTGCTCGCGACGGGACTCACGACCGCACCCTACGCCGCCATGCTCATCAGCGCCGGGTCCGCTGTGGCTTTGCGGCCAGGACACGAAGTGACCGTTCGAATTCCTGGGCGAGAATGAGGCGGGCACCATCGAGGGCAATCGGACGAACTGCATCCATGGCGGCGGCGAGTTCGTCGGGTCGGCCCCGTCCGGCAAACGACCGTCCGGTCTCGGACGCGAACAGTTCTACGAGTTCGTCGGCCGCTCGTGCCAGTCGGCGTCGGAGCAGGACCGCAGCCTTCGCTCCGACATCGACGCTGACACCGGCATCGAGCATGCGGAGTGAGAGGTCGAGCAGGGCTCGGCTGGGAGCAACGAAGGTTCCGTCCTCGCGCCGATCGAGCAGTCCGGCGTCGACCATCTCCCCGACGATGCGATGGGGATGACGGCCGAGGAGACTGTGGACCTCGGCGCGGGTCATGGCCGCGGGGTCATCGTCGGCCCACCGGGCGCGGAGCACGTCGTCGACCCCCAACCACTCAGTGACGGACCGATGGTCTCGATTCCGTCCGAGTAGTTGTTTGATCGCCTCGATCTTGAGTCCGCGGGCCTGGAGCTCGGAGATCTGTTCGAGGCGTTCGAGATGACCGGCCGCGTAGCGGGCTTCTCGGCCCACCTTGCGAGGGCTGGGGAGAATACCCTCGGACTGGTAGTAACGAATGGTGCGGGTACTGACGCCGGAACGCTCGGCAAGCTCGTCGAGGCTCAGGTCTTCGGGCACCGGATCACGACCGTCGGGTGGCATCACCCCATCATCACACGTCGGCCCGATAGTGACAGTGTTCACTGGCGAAATATGTTGCCAGTGTTTACTGTGATGGTTAGGATGACAACCATGACAGTAACTACTGCAATCAAAGCAGCTCAGCTGACGGCGGCCTCAGAGCGGCTCACCCTCGACCCGTTTCGCAATGTCGACTGGAGCATCGAGGTCTGCGACGACTCGGTCTTCCACCTACCCCCCGAAAAGCTTCCGCTGTTCGGAACGGTGCAATGGGAAGCGATGACCGAAGCCGAACGCCGGACCTACAGCCGTCACGAGTGCGCATCCCTCAGCGCGGCCGGCATCTGGTTCGAGAACAAGCTGATGCAGATCGTGCTCCGCCATCTCGCCGAGCTCCCGGTGACCGACCCCTCGCACCGCTACCTCCTGGTCGAGATCGCCGACGAGTGCCGCCACTCCACGATGTTCGGGGAGTACATCCGTCGTGCCGGGACTCCCACCTACGCTCCGACCGGCGGGGCGGAGCTCGGCGACGTCGATCGTCTTCCCGGAGGGCGAGCGATGGGGTACCTCCTCATTCTCGCGGTCGAGGAGCTGCTCGACATGTGCAACCGGGCGACGATGCGCGACGATACGCTGCATCCCGTTTCGCGTCAGATCGCGAAGATCCACGTCCTCGAAGAGGCTCGGCACCTCAGCTTCGCCAGGACGTTCCTCCTCGAGGTTTGGCCCACGCTCCCGGCCGACGAGCGGACCGACGCAGCGGCGCTCGCCCCGGCCGCCGTCGGGTTTGTCGCCGAGCTCATGGTGAACCCGGACGTTTACCGAACGCTCGACATCGACGGTGGGGTCGAGGCGGCACGGAACAACCCAGCCCACCACGCGCGGATCATCCGTGATCTCTCGAAGCTTGTCAGCTTCCTCGAGGAGTTGGGCGTCATCGACGAACGGAACCGCAGTGCGTGGGTGGAGCGCGGCCTCACCGGCGAGCGATGACGGTTACCGTCTTGTCAATGAGTCTAGATATCAGGAAGATCGTGTCGGTCGTGGAAACGACCCGCGTGGAGATGGGGCGTCCGGTGAACGGCCTGCGGCGCAAGGTCGCAACGGGGGTGGTGATGACCAATCCCTATGCCGGGCAATTCGTCGATGACCTCACATCGCTCGTCGACCTCGGCGCCGAGCTCGGCGCACTGCTGGTCCACGAGGCCCTGGCTGCGCTCGGATGCGAGCTCAGCGAGGTCAGCGCCTACGGGAAGGCGGCAATCGTCGGGGTCGACGGCGAGATCGAACACGCTGCGGCCCTCATCCATCCACGATTCGGAGGACCGGTCCGAGCACGGCTCGGCAAGGGCCCGGCGATCATCCCGTCGACGAAACTCCTCGGGGGTCCGGGAACACGCATCGTTGCGCCGATCACCAACTGCGATGACATCTGGTCGTTCGACGAGATGGACGCCATTGCCTTCTCGATCGACGACGCGCCGCGTCCGGGCGAAGTGGTGGCCATTCTGGCCCTCGCCGTCGGTGGACGTCCTCAGCACCGCATCGTGAAGGCGTCATGAGCTTCAAAGCCGTGATCCTGCTGGCGCGTCGCGACGACATGACCGCCGAAGACTTTCGCCATTGGTGGCTCGATGAGCACGCGCCACTCGCCGCGCAGCTTCCCGGTGTTCGCCGTATCAGCTTCAACGTCGTCGACGATGCGACCGAGATAGACGGCGTCTCCGAACTGTGGTTCGACAGCCGGGACGATTTCGATGCCGCCTATGCGACCGACCTCGGCAAAGCGGTTGCGGCGGACTCGATGGCCAACGTTCGCAGCCGGACGCGCCTCTTCGTCAGCGAGCATGTGATCCTCGTCTGACTTTCGGCCGACAACGATGGGCCCGAACGGCCCTACGGCGCGCCCGCTCCGACTGCCATTGTCGAAGTCATGAAGACAAACACTGACCCTGGTTGGAACGAAGTTGGCGATCGGCTCGGCAGCCTCGGATTGAAGCTGAAGTACCACGCCGAACAGGCTGTCGGCACGGAAGGCGCGACAGTCAACGATGCGCTGGACGGCATCCGCGAGGCCATCGAGGAGGCGTTCGCCGCACTCCGTGGGGTCGTGACCGACCCCGCGATCCGAGACGACGTGAAGAGCGTCGCCGACGGAGTGGCGCAGGCGATCGCCACGACACTGCGGGAAGGGCTCAAGCACCCCGGCTCGATCGTGAAGCGTGCCTCCACGAAGAAGCCTGCGGCAGCGAAGAAGGCCACACCGGCGGCGAAAGCCGGTGCGGTGAAGACGGCGACCACCCCGAAGGTCGGCGCAGTGAAGAAGGGTGCACCGGCCAAGAAGAATGCACCGGCCAAGAAGAGCGCGAAGCGCTAGCCAATGCGTGAGTTCGTGGTCGACGCCCGGCGTCTGGCCGAGGCGAAAGAGCACTTCCGAGAAGTGATCCACAGCACCGACCAGACCCAGATCGGCGTGATGGTCGTCGCACCGTTCGAGGAGTTCGCGGAGGAGCCGGCCCGTTCGGATCTGGTCCTCGTCGTCGTCAAGGGAAAGGCCGTCCTGACCATGGACGACGACGAGTACGAACTGGCGAAGAGTTCACTCGCGCTGATCCCCGCGGGAACCGGGTACGCCGTGCACAACACGTCGAAGAAGACGCTCCGCATGGTCACCATCAGCTCACCGCCCATGCTTGCCGCCCGGGGCACCCCCATAAAACGATCTGCACCCCGGAAGTGAGAGGGACGGACGCTCGCCGCGGCACGCCGCGTGAGCGCTTGGGCTACCTCACCCGGGGATCCGCGACGCGCGGGATCCGCAGCGACACCACAGTGCCGTGATCGTTCCGGAACGAGATCACCCCGCCGAGCTCGGTGGTCACCAGGGTTCGGACGATCGACAGTCCGAGACTCGATGACGTCGCCAGTGAGAAGCCCTCGGGAAGCCCGACGCCGTCATCTCGGACCTCGACATCGAGGCCGGTGGCATCGTTGGACAACCGGATGCGAATCTCGCCGGGTTTGACAATCGCGTTGGGCCGGCTCGGCACTGTCGGCGCCGGATAGGCGTGCTCCACCGCGTTCTGCAGCAGCTCGGTCAACACGACGGCAAGCGGTGTCGCCGTCTCGGGCGGGAGATCGCCGATGGTTCCGTCGAGCACGAACCGCAACGGACGCTCCGGGGACGCAAGGCCTTCTTCGACCATCCGCACAAGCGGTCGGACGATGTCGTCGAACGGAACGGCGTCGCGGACATCCCGCGAAAGCGTCTCGTGTACGAGCGCAATCGAACGTATCCGACGAACCGATTCCTCGATCGCCAGCTTCGCTTCGGGCGACTCCAGCCGCCGACCTTGGAGGCGGAGCAACGACGAGATCGTCTGCAGGTTGTTCTTCACGCGATGGTGAACTTCACGGATCGACGCATCCTTCGTAGCAAGCAGTTGGTCGCGCCGCCGGAGGTCGGAGACGTCACGGACGAGCACCACCGCGCCTACAGGTTCGCTCCGGCCTTCGGCCAGCACCAGCAGCGGGATCGTCCAGAAGAGCACGATCACACGCTGCTCGCGGGCCCGATCGATCTCGGCCACCTCGGATATCACCGGCCGACGCAGCCGCATGGCCGATTCCGCGTGAGCGCCGCCGACCAGATCACGCAGCCGCCGGCCCTCTAGATTGACCGAGTGGCCGAGCCGATGCAGCGCCGAGACGGCGTTCGGTGAGGCATAGGAGATCAGCTGATCGGCATCGAGAACGATCACGCCGTCGCCGACCCGCGGCGCATCTCCCGGATCGTTGCCATCATCCGGAAAGGGAAACGACCCGTTCACGATCATCTCGGAAAGCCTCGAGAAGATCTCCAGGTACACCCGCTCGAGGCGACCGAGTCGACGCGCCGCTTCGAGCGGAACCTCGCGCGACAAGAGGGCGATCGTCTGTAGCGCTCCGTTCGCCCGACGTCGGACCGGGACCACATCGATGCGTGCGCCCGCCCCCGCGTCGAGCGAGAAGACCTGTCCGTCGGTCGTCACCCCCGTGCGCCACGCGTCGCCGAACTGCGGCCGCTCCGACACGGGCACGACACGTCCGACGAGATCACCCTGATACAGGGTCTGGCTCGTCGTCGGGCGGATTTGGCCGATCACCCGAAAAGCCTGCGGCACATCGAAGGACCCGTCGGCGTCGATCGGTGCGCCGGGTGGTTGATCCGGAACGAGGAGGAGCAAGTCGCCGAAGCAGAAGTCGGCAACGAGTCCCCATGACGCGGTCAGCAGAGCCAGGTGCTGCCGATCGAGTACGGCATGCGGTGTGGAAGTCATGCCGGCGCCTTCTTCGACCGGCCCGGCCGCCTCGCCGCCTTCCTCACCGGCCACAACAGGTCTGCCAGGGCCACGAGCCCGCCCAGGTCTTGGAGATCCAAGGGGACCAGCGGCACCTCGACCACGCACCTTGGGGGATTGGCGAGCGTCGACCGCGCTGTCCGCTCGGCATCGCCTAGCGCCGCAAGGTCGAGGTAGGCCGTTGCGGCCCGTTTCATCGTGCGGCGCTCCGCGGCAGGAACGCTCGGGTCGTCGGCACCGGATGGATCCACTAAACGCGAAGCGAGCCGTCGGGCGTCCGGGTCGAAGAGCAGCTCCGGGAGCACGCGATTGAGCACGAGCGCGCCGATCGACAGACTCCGCCGACTCAGCTCGGCCAGGAAGAACTCCGCCTCCTGGAGGGGCGCCGGCTCGAGCGAGCTCACGACGATGAAACGGGTCGAGCGACGATGGAGGAGACGCTCGACATCGGCGGCGCGGTGCACGAAGCCGTCGTACATCGTCTGGAACAACAAGAAGAACTCGGCAATGTCCTCGAGGAACTGCGACCCCAGGATGCGGTCGGCGACTTGGTAGAACGGCTTCGACGCGAGATAGCCAAGCCGTCCGACCCGCTCTCCGCCGAGGCGATAGGGAAGCGTGATCCACTTCAGCAGCGATGACGAGAAGAAGTCGGCCATGCGGCTCGGCGCGTCGAGGAAGTCGAGGGCGTTGCGCGATGGCGGAGTGTCGATGACGATGAGGTCGTAGCGACCGGATTGGTGCACAGCGTGGAGCCGTTCCATCGCGATGTAGTCGTGGCTCTGAACGAATCGTTGCGTGATGTTGCGATAGAGCTGATTCGACAGGATCCGTTCCATCGTGATCGGGTCGGGCGCATGGGTACGAACCAGATCGTCCCACGAGGCGCTCGTGTCGAGCATGGCCACCCAAAGTTCGGAGCCGGCTGGAGCGTCGGGGACGACGACCGCCGTCTCGACGTTGCCGAACGATTCGAGTCCGAGGGCATCGGCCAACCGGCGAGCGGGGTCGATCGTCAGCACGAGCACCCGCCCGCGTCCGGCACGAACGGCGGCGAGACCGAGCGCGGCAGCGGTGGTGGTCTTGCCGACACCTCCGGCGCCGCAGCACAGAACCACATCGACGTCGACGAGGACGTCGGCAAGGTCCGAGCTCATTGCGGACCCCGACTGCCCGAAGACTCACTCGAGGTCGAGAGTTCCGCGGCGAGATGGTGCGCCACGGCCCGAGTAACCGCCAGGCCCGTCGGGCGATGCGTCACCGTGGGGACCAGCGCAAGCGGTCCGTTCCAGGCCGAGAGCAGGCGGTCGAGATGCGGAGCACGCGCTGAGGAGAGCGCGTCGAGAAGGAGGGCCCCATAGAGCAACTTCGCCTTCGCTGGCTGGGACGAGGCATCGACCCTTCCGGCAAGGCGGGCGATCGCCACGGCATCGGACGGCACGATCGATTGCGGGAGGAGCCGGTTCACCACCACCGCTTCGGGCGTAACCGCAAGGTCGCTGCGCAGGCGGCCGAGCAATTCGATGCATTCGTTGACGGGCAGTTCCTCGCTCGTGGTGGTGACCACCACGCCGGTCGTCGCGGCATCGTGGAGAATGTCGATGATCCACCGGGTCTGCGAACGGATCAGGCCGACGCCTACGAGCTCATTGATCGCCTCGGGGGCACGCAGAAGGCCGACGATGTGACCGGTGGAGGGCGCATCGGCGATCACGAGGTCGTAATGCCGCTCACGCACTTCGTAGGCGAGCTTGCCGATGGTGACGATCTCGCGCACACCCGGAGCGGCGTTCGCGAGGAAGTCGAACGCCTTCGAGAGCGCTCCGATGCGGGCAACGAAGGGAATGCGGAGATTGAGCTTCAGGTACTCCTGGAGCGAAGCCTCCGGGTCCATGACCATTGCGTGCAGCCCCGGATGCACCTCGCGCGGTTCGAACGCGAGTGGTCGCGACCGGACCGCGTCCGCACCCGTCAGCGCTCCGAGCAGATCGCCCTTGGCGTCGAGCTCGCACACCAGCACGCGCTTGCCCGAACGGGCGGCGTGCCACGCAAGGGCGGCGGCCACGGTGGTCTTGCCGACGCCACCCTTGCCGGTGACGATCAGCAGGCGACGATCGAGCAGATCAGGAGTCACTGCCGAGACGCTCGTCGATTGCAGCGACGGTGGCCGGCCGGGATCGAGCGCACCGTGTGGGGCGATCTGTTACCGGGCGAAGCCGACCCGGCGCTCTTCGGCCGCACTGCCCACTTCGACGTAGGCGACCTTCGCGGCCGGGACGCCCACAGTGCGCCCTCGCTTGTCGGTCAGCCAGAGGACGCCTTCGCCGCTCGTCAACGATGCCGTGATCGACGCCACGGTGGCGTCACGGTCCGCGTCCTCCAGATCGAGCTCGATCTCCTTGACAGATTGCGTAACCCCGATGCGAACTTCCACGATGCTCTCCTGCGTTCTTGACCTTCGACGGACGGTTGCAGGAACCGGCCACGAACGGCGGCCAACAACCAGCACCACGAGCGTAGCGGTGGCCAGAGTTTGTGCCTGCTCCTGGGTCGGCCGAGCGCACCGGGTCGGGACTTGCTCTTGGTCGGGAGACGTGCGCTGGGTCGGGACGTGCTCCTGGGTCGGGACACGTGCACTGGGTCGGGACGTGTGCACCCGTGCGATCCTGCCGACCCAACGGCGTGAGTCGACCCAGGTCGTCTCATCTGGAGGACGTCAGTGCGGGGCGAACTGGCCTGGCTCGCGGCCAGTTCCGGGGCCGCCGGCGAACGCCTGGGCGATACCCATCCAGTCCTTGGCCAGCGGACCCGTCACCACGAGCGAGGTGTCGTCGACGTGGCGGCGCTGCGTGACCACGAGGCAGAACTCGTGGGCGTCGCCGACGACGCGGTTCTCGGCGGCGTTGCCCTCCGGCGGGGCGTTCCACGTCCAGATGGAGCCGTCGGGGGCGATCAGCTGCACGAACACCTCGCCTTCGGGCACAGCTCGTCCGTTTGTCGCGTACGAGAAGGCGCGGGCACGAACGCCGATGTGGGCAATGTGCTTGAGGCGAGCCGTCGGGGTCCGGATCAGACCGAGAGCGTCGATCACGTCCTGCCCGTGCGCCCAGGTCTCCATCAGCCGGGCGGTGGCGAAGCTCGTGGCCGACATGGCCGGGCCGTACCAGGGAAGGCGCGTCGAGCCGGTCAGCCCACGGAACGCGTCGATCATGTCGACGCGGGCCGTTTCGAACCAGGCCAACACCTCGAACGGATCCATGGACCGACCACGGGCGACCGGTCCGGCCATGGGATCGGCGCCACTCATCAGCTCCGCTGTTGACGCGGCGAATGCCTCGGCGTCGGTGGCCGCGAGCCGACCGGTTTCGTCGAAGAAGGCGAGATGGGCGATCTGATCCCGGATCGTCCAGTCATCGGCGGGGGTGTCGAGCAGCCATTGGTCGCGGCTCAACGGCGCGAGAACGGCGAGGAGTTCGGCGGTCTCGGCGGCGAGGTCGTCGCACACGCCGGGAAGCGGATCGGTGGTCATGGCCACAAGTCTCGACGCGACTCGCCCCGTCGGTCGAAACGGCGAGCGCTCCGGGTCATGCGTGAACGGGTGGACGGCGGGCCGCCCAAGGCGCCGCGGACTCGATCTGGGAGGCGAGGCGCAGCAGCAAATCCTCGCGTCCGAACGGGCCGACGAACTGCACGCCGACCGGCAATCCGTCGGCGGTCATGTGCAGTGGGAGGGACACAGCCGGCTGGCCCGTGCCGTTGAACTGCGAGGTGTACTGGAGAAGCATCCGCACCCGCCATCCCGGCCGCGCGTCGGGTGCGTACATCCAGCCGATCGGGGGCGGCGGCTGGGCGATGGTCGGCGTGACGAGCACATCGAACCCTCGGCCACCGCGAGCGGGGTCGGTCCACCATGCCGCCATGCGCCGTTGATATGCGTGCAGACTTTCCACCGCAGTCAGGTAGTGCACGCCGCTCACGCCTCGGCCAAGCTCGGTGAAGAAGAGGTTTTCCGGCTCCAGGTCCTCAGGACCGACCGGTCGTCCGAGCGCCTCCTCGATCAGCGCTGCATCCGTTGCCATGCCGGCCGCGAGGATGACGACGAAGTTGTCGCCGTAGCTCTGCTCGAGCATGGCGTCGGGTCGATCGGCCTCCACATGGTGGCCGAGTGCTTCGAGCAGCTTCACCGCACCGTCGACCGCGGCCACGCACTCGGAGTGCACGACATGACCGTCGAGCGTCGGACCGGCGAAGAAACCGATGCGCAGGCGTCCCGGATCAGCACCGAGTTCCTGCAGATACGGACGACTCGGTGCAGGCGCGGTGTACGGATCGCCCGGCTCGTAACCGTGGCACGCGTCGAGCAGCGCGGCGCAGTCCCGCACACTTCGCGTGACAACGTGGCCCGCTGTCGAACCTGCCCAGCCCTCTGCGGAGGTCGGGCCGTGGGAGATACGTCCACGGGTCGGCTTGAGACCGACCAATCCGCACTCCGACGCGGGGATGCGGATCGAACCGCCACCATCGGTCGCATGGGCCACCGGAACGATCCCGGCGGCGACTGCAGCCGCAGCACCACCCGACGATCCGCCGGTCGAGTGATCCGTGTTCCAGGGGTCGCGAGCCGGGCCGTAGGAGAGCGGTTCGGTGGTGATCGTGTTGCCGAACTCCGGCGTGTTGGTCCGCCCCAGCGACACCAGCCCGGCGGCACGAAAGCGTTCATAGTGATACGAGTTCACCGTTCCCAAAACGTTGAGCGAGCGCACGGCCCGTGACCCGGCGTGGCACGGCTCACCGGCGATCTGCAGGGCGAGGTCCTTCATTGCCGTCGGTACCCCGGCGAACGGACCGTCGCCGGGGTTGGTCGCCGCAGCCTCCGCTCGGGCTCGGTCGAATCGCGTCGTAGTGAAGCAGTTGAGGACCGGCTGCAGCCGCTCCGCGCGTGCAATCGCCGCCTCGACCAACCCCGCCGGCGAGATCTCCCGTCGGCGAACGAGATCGGCCTGCGCGGTTGCGTCGAGGAATGCGAGTTCGTCGGACGGCGAGGACGACAGGGACGACGAGGTCATGCCACGAAACCTAGTGTCGAAGCTATGAACGTTGGCGGGCTCCGCGTGCTCGGGATGCAGAACGTCGAGATCGACCCGCAACTGCGACACCTGGAAGTCTTCACGACGGGTGGCCTGTTGACGCTGCTCTGGCACGGACCGGAGAACGCCCGGGATGTGGTGCTCTGTGGCGGCGGCGCGATGGGCGGACTGCTCGGTCCGGCCAACGGTCTTTTCCACGACCTGGGTCGGCGACTCGGAGCGGAGGGGATAGGGGTGATCCGTGTCAGCTGGCGACGTCCGAACGACATCGAGGCGTGCGTCGAGGACCTGGGGGCGGTAGGGATGTTCGCCGAGGCCCGGGGCGCCTCGCGTTTCGTCACCGTCGGGCACTCATTCGGCGGTGCCATCGCCATCGGAGCGGCGCTCGACGCATCACCCATCGCCGAAGCGGTCGTCGGAGTGTGCACGTATGCCACCCAGTCGGCCGGTTGCGAAGGGGCCGAGCAGTTGCGGGACCGACCGCTGCTCCTCATGCACGGCACCCACGACACGATCCTTCCGATCTGGTCCAGCCAGATCGTGAACGAGATCGCCGGTGGTCACGGTGAGCTCGTCGTGCTCCCGGAGGCTGGGCACCTCCTCGTCGAAGGCGACGCACCCTCGGTCCTTCGTACGCGCACCTATGACTTCATCAAGGGGTGCTTCGCCCGCTGACCGGCCCGCGGTCAGCGAGGTCCAAGAAGGTCCCAGCGGTTGCCGGCGATATCGATGAACACGGCGAGCCGTCCGTACGGTTCGTCCGACGGACCGCGGACGAACTCGACATCGTTCGCCCGCAGACGCTCATAGGTCCCGTCGAAGTCGTCGACGCGAAGGAACAGGCCGACACGCCCGGCGAACTGCTCACCAACGGCGCGATGCTGGCGTTCCCCGTGGGCCTGCGCGAGCAGGAGGCCTGTTGCTGCGCCAGGTGGACGGACCACCACCCACCGTTTGGGTCGTCCATCGTTGGAGAGCGATGGCACGTCCTCTGTGAGGTCGAAGCCGAGCACGCCGACGAAGAACGAAATCGCTTCGTCGTAGTCGTCGACGATGAGCGACACGAGGTCAAGATGCACGGTGAAACAGCGTAGAACCCGGAGATCGACCGAGGTCCGCCACGCCGGGGACGATCACGAACCCGGACGTGCGGCCCGGACCGCCTTTCCGAGCTTCGTGTGCAGATCGCCGACCGGCATGACCTCGACTCCGTTGGACAACCCGAGCCATTCCGCCATCAGCAGGAGTTCGTCGGCCAACTCGTGGGCGACCTCCGTTTCGTCGATAACGACTTCGCCCCACGATGCCTGCACCCGGAGCACACCGAGCTGGCGATCGCTCTTGAGGTCGACACGGGCGACGAGCTCGTCGCCGAGCAGGAACGGCAGAACGTAGTAGCCGTGGACCCGCTTGTCCTTCGGAACGTAGATCTCGATGCGGTAGCGGAACCCGAACAGTTGCTCTGCGCGCGTACGTTCCCACACCACGGGGTCGAACGGCGAGAGCAGCGCCCGCGCCGTGATGCGCCGGGGTGACGCGGCCTCCGCCCAGAGGAAGGCGCGATCCGTCCAGCCGTCCACGACCGTCGGAATCAACTCTCCGTCCGCCACGAGCTCGTCGAGAATCGGCCGGACGACTGCCGTAGAGAGCCGGAAGTAGTCGGCCAGGCACTTCGCCGTGCCGATGCCGTGCGCCTTGGCGGAACGACGGACGAGCTCCCGACGGGCGTCGTCCTCGCTCGGCGCCGCTGACGCGAGGACATGCGGTGGAAAGCATCGCTCGGCGAGGTCGTACTCCCGCTCGAACGAGGATGCTCGTCGACGGGACGCGATTCGACCCGTCCAGAAAAGGTTCTCCACTCCCAATTTGGCGTCGTCCCAGTTCCACCCCCAGTGCTCGCGCTTGGCTCCGCGGTTCCCCGACAGCGCGCTTGCCGGCACCGGGCCACGGACGGCGATCTCGTCGTAGACGCTCGCAACCAGCTCTGGCCGTTTGTGGTGCAGATCACGCAGGCCGCCCCACACCGACGAGTCGCCTCCGAGGAGCGCCCGCTCTTTGCGGTGGCGGAACAGCGGTTCCATCGACACGGGGAGGAGCGAAGCCTCGTGCGCCCAATATTCGAACAGCTCCCCGTCGTCGTCCATCTGCCGCACCAGCGAACGGTCGTGCGGCCCCAGACGGGCGAAGACCGGAAGCTCCTCGGACCTCACGAACACGTTGACCGAATCGATCTGCAGCAGCCCGATGCGGTCGAGGAGCTTGCGGATGTGACGACGATCGATGCGACCGGAGGGCCGGGGCTCGGCAAACCCCTGTGCCGCCAGCGCAATGCGCCGGGCCTGGGCGAGAGGCATCGGCTTCGTGCTCGAGCGGGTGGCGGCCATGGTCGTCGAGACTAGAACATCCGTTCGCCCACCGGAGTTCTGGCGGCGGCGATGTGGTCAGCGCGTGGTGACGCGGCCGCGACGGCGCTGGCCGAGCAGGCCGCCGATCGACAGCGCAAGCGACAACAGGAGGACCACCGTGCCGAACACGTTGATCTGGGGTGGGATCGACGAGCGTTTGGTGATCCAAATCTTGATCGGGAACGTCTCGACGCGTCCGGAGTTCAGGTACGTGATGATGAAGTCGTCGAGCGAAAGTGCGAACGTGAGCAGCGCGGCCGCGGCGATGCCGGGAGCAATGATCGGTAGCGTCACCCTGGTGAAGGTGCGCCACGCGTTCGCACCGAGGTCCGCCGCCGCTTCTTCGAGCCGCCAGTCGAACCCGCGGATTCGGGCCTTCACGGTGGTCGTGATGTAGCTGACGCAGAACATCACGTGCGCGATCACGATCGTGATCACCCCACGTGAGACGTTCGCCGTGACGAAGAGGGTGAGCAGAGAGAAGCCGAGCACGATCTCGGGCATGGTGAGCGGAAGCACGAGGAGCATGTTCACGATGCCTTTGCCCTTGAAGCGGTACTTCACGAGGGCCAGCGACATGAGCGTGCCGAGGATCGTCGAGATCAGCACCACCACGAGTGCGATCCGCACGCTCCGGTAGAACGCCGACGTGAGTTCCGGGTAGGCGTTCCAGTTCTTCCATGCGTCGAGCGAGAATCGCCCCCACTTGTAGTTGTACCGGCCGGTGACCCAACTGCCATTGGCCAGCTTGCGGCCCGGCTCATTGAACGAGAACAGCACGACCACAAAGATCGGCGCGAACAGAAACGCCACAACCGCCCCGGCCCAAACCCCCAGCACCCGAGAAGGCCACCGCTTCCTCATACCGAAGCTCCAAACCAGAGAGGTCCAACGTCCGACGGCAAACCGGAAACGAGCGAAGGAGTGGCACCGGGAAGGGGCCCACCGAGGAACGGAGACCCGGTGCGACGGAGGAGCACAACGGGCGAGTACCGCAGAGTGGGAAGGCCTCTCGGTGACAGGACCCCGCAGCGGGCACTACCGCGCGACAGGACCCCGCAGCGGGCCAGCCGCTCCCCGCGCGCAAGTGAGGACCTCATGCCAGCTCCTCCGTGCCAAGCACGCGCGCATACAACAGCACGCCCCCGAGGATCA
>JANOJN010000248.1:0-1721 GCA_031418775.1 Acidimicrobiia bacterium | reverse complement strand
GGGCCGATGATGGACTCGTCGTTGGGATGACGAACTACATCATGGTGGACGGCCGCCTCGATCGGCCGTCGCCACCGACTGCCATCGAGATCGGGGGTACCTGGTTGGCCCCGATGGCGCAGCGGACCCCTGTCAACACCGAGGCCAAGCTTCTCCTCATGGCGCGCGCTTTCGACGAGATGCATGTCCTACGTGTACAGATCAAAACGGATGCCCGGAACGAGCAGAGCCGCGCTGCGATCCTGCGGATCGGTGCCACCTTCGAGGGTGTGCTGCGCAACTTCCAACCGGGCAACGGCGACATCGGCTCGGGCGCCCAACGGGACACCGCAATGTATTCCGTAATCGACTCCGAATGGCCGTCGGTCCGCGCCCGCCTCGAAGCGATGCTCGCCTGAGCCGACCGATCAAACCGTCAGCGTCGGAGCGAACGACACCGACAACAGTTGGTCGACGGCATCGGCGAACACGGGCCGGGAGAAGAGGTAGCCCTGCCCTTTGTCGCAGCCGATGGCGCGGAGGATGTCGCACGTTGCGTGATCCTCGATCCCTTCGGCCACCGTTTCCAGACCGAGGCTCTGGCCGACGTGCAGCACCGATTCGAGGAAGGCGCGCTCGCCGTCCGAGGTGGAGAGACGCGCGTCGAGGAAGGACTTGTCGAGCTTGACGATGTTGACGGGAAGCCGCCGCAGGTAACCGAGCGACGAGTATCCGGTTCCGAAGTCGTCGATCGCCAGCAGACAGCCGAGCGCCCGGAGTTCCTGGAGTACGGCCATGGTCGCGTCTGCGTCGTCGAGGAGAAGGCTCTCGGTGATCTCCAGCACGACACGCGTCGGATCGAGACGATGGCGCGTGATTGCTGCTGCGACGTCGCCCACGATCGCGGGGTCGACGAGCTGGCGGGCCGACAGATTCACGTTCATCCGCAACGGGGCAGGGATCCTCGCCAGCTGCTCCAGCGCCGTGTCGAGGATCCATCGGCCGATCGGGATGATCGTTCCGTTGTCCTCGGCCAGCGGAATGAACTCCACCGGCGACACCAGGCCGTGCTCGGGGTGCTGCCATCGCAACAGCGACTCGAAGCCGGACACGCTCCCGTCGCTGAGCGAGACGATCGGCTGGTACATCGCGACCAGCTCGTTGCGGGGCACGGCGTGGTGAAGATCCGATGCGAGCATCACCCGGTGTCGGGTGTGCTGATCCATCGACGCCACATGCAGTTGGCTGCGGTCACGGCCACTTGATTTGGCGATGGACAGAGCGGTGTCGGACCGGCGGAGCAGGTCCTCCACGCTGCTGCCTCTCTCGGCGGTCGCGATGCCGATGCTGATTGTCACTGCCCCGTTGTTCATGGCCGTCGACGGTCGGAGCGGTTCGGGAAAGCTGACCGTGGCTGCGTCGGTGGCCGAACGCCTGCGCGTCGATGCGACGGGATTGTCGATGGTGACGTTGATCACCGATCGAGCCCATCGAATCCAAGATCCCCACGACTCTGTCGAGGCGGTGTACGTATGATGCGTACGTGCCCAACAAGACGATCAGTGTGCCGGACGATGTCGTGCCGATCATCGACACGCTCGGCGTTCCGTTCTCCACCTGGGTTGCCAATCAGCTTCGCCATCACGCCGCCACACACTCTGGAGCGGGCCTCGGGCCGCCGCGGCGGGGCCCCCCCGAGGGTGGGGGGGGGCCCCCCCCCAAACCCCCGGGGGGGGTGGGGG
>JANOJN010000247.1:0-4631 GCA_031418775.1 Acidimicrobiia bacterium | reverse complement strand
AGATCACCCAGCGGAGCGAGTGCACCGACCACGATGCCGAGGATGGCCCCGACCGCCCAGCCGTTCCATGGGGCGACGCCGACCACGCCGAAGGCGATCGTGCCGATCAGCACGGAGCCGAAGAACCCGCCAACGACGCCTTCGATCGTCTTGTTCGGGCTGACTTCCGGAGCCAGCGGAACCTTGCCCAAGTTCGCACCGACGAAGTAGGCGACCACGTCAGAGACAACGGCACAGGCGATCCCGCCGAGGACGAGACCGACGCCGTTGGGGTGGGCCAACAGCAGTCCGGCCGTGCCACCGAGAACACCGATGTAGCCGACGCCGAGCAGGGTCACCGACATGTTCCCGACGGGCCGGTCGCGCACGACACGGAAGAGCGACCACAGCATCGTGACGAACACCGTCAGGATCAGCACCAGCATCATGCCGGTCGGGCCGGTTCCGAACGCGACCAGCGGCATGGCGAAACAGGCGACGGCACCGGGCACGATCGCCGGGGAGAAACCGCGGTGACGCAGCGAATTGAAGAACTCGAGCGCGCACATCAACAGGACTGCGGCCACGAGTGCAGTCAGGCCCTTGCGGCCGGCGATGAGGATCACCGCGAAGAAGGCGGCGATCAACCCCGCTCCCGTAAGAACGCGAATGCCGAGGCCGGCGGGAATCACCGGTTCGGCAGACGACGCCGTCGGACGGGGACGAGCCGAGGTCGATGCCGAGCGGGCGCCGGCGCGACCGGAGACACCATCTCCAGTGGCCGGACGGCGCGGGGCGTTCATTCCGGCGCGGTCGATACCCGACGCGTCGTCGGCATCATCGTCGAGCTCACGGAACCGGTACAGCTCACTCTCCTCGGCGCGCTCCGGATCGAGGGTTCCAACCTTCGCTTCGCCGTCATCGAGGTCGACGAGCGACTCGTCCGACCAGTCATCGGCACCGGAGCGCCAGCGAGGGCCGCGGCCATCGTCATCACCAGCCGCGGCATTCGCCGCCGGCGCCCGGCCGGCGGCCATCGTCCCGGTCTCGTCATCTCCCCAGACACCGCTGTCGTCGCCGGCGGCCCAGTCGCCGTCGTCGTCGTGGCGATCATCGGCAGCCACGGCCACCTCGCCATTGACTGCGTCACCATCCCAGTCGTCACCCCATTCCTCGTCGTCTTCGTCATCCCAGGACGGGGTGACCGACGCCCGGGGCGCGCTCCGGGGAGCCGCCGCGTCGGCGACGGGTCCGACCGATTGGGCGCCGAGAATCCGAACACCTTCGATCTCTTCACGCATGTTGGGGTTGTTGGGATCGTCCACGAGGGCTTCTTCCTGCGCTGGCGTTGTCCGGCTCAGACTTCGAGCAGTTCGTGTTCTTTGACCGAAAGGTGTTTGTCGATGCCGGCAATGTGACTCTCGGTCAGCTTGTCGAGGTCCTTTTCCGCCCGCTTCAGTTCATCGCTGGAAATCGTGCCCTCTTTTTCCGCTCGTTCCAACTTCTGCCGCGTGTCGCGGCGGATGTTGCGGATAGCGACGCGGCCGTCTTCCGCTTTGCTTTTGACCACCTTGACCAGGTCCTTGCGACGATCCTGGGTGAGAGCCGGGAAGTTCAGACGAATCAGCGCACCGTCGTTCGACGGCGCGACACCAAGGTCGGAGTTGGTGATCGCCTTCTCAATGGCCTTGATCGTGGACTTGTCGAACGGTGAGATCACGAGCACACGGGCCTCGGGGACGCTGAAGCCGGCGAGTTGCTGCAGCGGGGTGTCGGTTCCGTAGTAGTCGACCCGCAACTTCTCGACCAGCGCGGGCGTGGCGCGACCGGTCCGCACGGCACCAAATTCCTCGGTTACCCGATGCGACGCCTTGTCCATCTTCTCCGCCGCTTCGAGGAGGGACTCGTCGATCATGAGACCAGCGTACCGACCCGTGGTGTCCCGAGGAGGACTTTGCGGATGTTGCCCGGTTCCATGAGGTTGAACACGACGATAGGAAGCGCGTTGTCCATGCAGAAGGAGATCGCAGTGGAGTCCATGACGCGCAGGCCACGACGCAGCACGTCGGCGTAGGAAACCTCGTCGAACTTCGTCGCGGTCTTGTCGATTTTGGGATCGGCGGTGTACACCCCGTCCACTTCGCCGTGCGTTGCCTTGAGAACGGCCTGAGCGTTCATCTCTGCCGCCCGCATAGCGGCGGGGGTATCGGTGGTGAGGAAGGGCTGGCCGATGCCGGCCGCAAAGATGACCGAACGCCCTTTCTCGAGATGACGGAGGGCACGCCGTCTGATGTAGGGCTCGGCGATCTCCGACATGTGTATCGCCGAGAGCACCCGCGACGGGTCGCCGGCCTTCTCCAGGGCGTCTTGGAGGGCTAGTGCGTTCATGACCGTCGCGAGCATCCCCATGTAGTCGGCAGTCGCACGATCGATACCGGAATTGGCCCCCGTCGCTCCCCGCCAGATGTTCCCTCCGCCGACGACGATCGCTATCTCGACTCCGAGCTCCCGCTTTGCTTCCGCGATCTCCCCGGCAATTCGGGCCACCACCACACCGTCTATCGCCTCGCCGTTCTCACGATCGGCGAACGCTTCACCGGAAAGTTTGAGCAGCACCCGGGACCACTTGGCGCGCGTCGGATTCGTCGGTTCACTCGTTGTCATCGTCGGTCAACTCCTTCGCGTCGGGCGCGGACCGTGAAACACGGCCGACGAAGGGTAGTGCCTGCGCAGCCGGGCCACTGACGCCGACGCGACCCCGGCGCAAGCACCGGGGTCGCGTCAAAGTGCTTCGGCCCCGCAGAACGGGCCACATGGGTTCGCTGAGGCTCAGCCGATCTCTACCTGCGCGAAGCGGGTGATCGTGGCCCCGTTGAGGACCCCGGAGATCGTCTGCTTGTTGTCCTTGGCGAACTCCTGCTCGAGCAGGCAGATCTGCTTGAAGAACCCACTGAGCCGTCCTTCGACGATCTTCGGGAGGGCGGCTTCCGGCTTGCCTTCGTTACGGGTGATCTGCTCCAGCGTGTCACGCTCGGCGGCCACGACGTCGGCCGGAACCTCGTCGCGGGTGAGGTACTTCGGACGGGCGAAGGCGATGTGAAGCGCCAAGTCGTGGGCCAATTCGGCGTTGCCACCGACGAGCTCGACCATGGTCGCGTTGACGCCACGTCCGGCCTGGACGTGCAGGTAGGTGTCAACGATGGCCCCCGGAGCGGCGTCGAAGCGAACCATCCGACCGAGGTCGATGTTCTCCTTGAGGGAGATCTTGGTCTGGTCGAGAGCCGCCTGGTGATCAGCGACACCGGCCTCGCCCTTGGCGGCGACCGAGTCTGCGATGCCCTGCACAAGGGCAACAAAGCTCGCTGACTTGGCGACGAAGTCAGTTTCGCACTTGATCTGGGCAATCGCGGTGGCGTTCCCGCTCCGACCGATGGCGATGGCGCCTTGGCTGTTCTCGCGGTCGGCGCGCTCGGAGGACTTGGCGAGACCCTGCTCACGCAGGGTCTTCAGCGCGGCCTGCACGTCGCCCTGCGCGGCTTCGAGGGCACGCTTGGCTTCCATCATGCCGACACCGGCAAGCTGACGCAGTGACTGGATGTCTTTGGGACTGATTTGTGACATGGCTGTTCCCTGAGATGTTCGGAGTGATTCGAAACCCGGCGACTACGCCGAGGCTTCGCCGTCGGCCACAGGCTCCGTGGCCGGGGCCACGGGCGCTTCATCAGCCTTCGCCTTTGCGGCGAGGAGTTTGGCCTCGCGAGCCTGTTGAGCGATCGCCGCCTGTCGGCGAGCCTCGTTCTGGGCGTCGGAACGACGCGCCTCGGCTTCGGGGTCGAACACCTCGAGCACCGGGACCGTCGAGCGGCCGCCGTTGCGACGGGCGTTGATGAAACGCCCTTCCTCGACCGCGTCGGCGATGATGCGACACATCAGGTTCGACGCACGGATCGCATCGTCGTTGCCCGGGATCACGAAGTCGATCACGTCGGGGTCGCAGTTGGTGTCGACCACGGCGACAACGGGCATCTTCAGCTTGTTCGCTTCGGTGACGGCGATGTGCTCCTTCTTCGTGTCGAGCACGAAGATGGCGTCGGGCAGCTTGGCCATACCACGGATACCGCCGAGGTTGCGCTGGAGCTTCTCGAGCTCGCGGCTCTTGATGAGCGCTTCCTTCTTCGGCATGTTCGCAAAGTCACCGGCAGCTTGCTGGCGCTCGTAGTCCTGCATCTTCTTCACTCGAGTGCTGATCGTGCTGAAGTTCGTGAGCATGCCACCGAGCCAACGCTCGTTGATGTACGGCATCCCGCACCGGGCGGCGTAGGTCGCGATCGGATCCTGTGCCTGCTTCTTGGTGCCCACGAAGAGGACCGAGCCACCGCCGGCGACGAGGTCGCGGATGTAGGTATAGGCCGACTCGACCCTGGTGAGGGTCTGGTTGAGATCGATGATGTAGATGTCGTTGCGCGCCGAGTGGATGAATCGCTTCATCTTCGGGTTCCAACGACGGGTTTGGTGACCGAAATGGACGCCAGCTTCGAGAAGCTGGCGCATGGTCACGACCGGGGTCGCGTTGCTCATGATGTTCTCCTCCTCCGGTTCTGTTGGGTTCGTTCTCGCCGGCACAGCGCCTTGCGGCGACCGGAGGACCAGCG
>JANOJN010000246.1:0-11274 GCA_031418775.1 Acidimicrobiia bacterium | reverse complement strand
TCCCACTCCTCGAGGACGAGAACGCCGGCGCCTTCCGCGATCACGAAGCCGTCGCGGCGAACGTCGAAGGGCCGCGACCAACCCGAGGTGGAGAGTGCCGTCATGTTCCCGAACCCCGCCAAGGCGGTGGGCGTGAGCGCGGACTCCGAACCACCGGCGAGGACCGCGTCGCAGTAGCCCATCTGGATCAGGCGGGCGGCGTTACCGATCGAATGGGTCCCGGCGGCGCACGCCGTCACGGTGGTCTCGCACGGCCCCTGAAGTCCGTGACGCATGGAGACCGATGCGGCGGCGGCGTTGCCCATCATCATCGGGACGAGGAACGGTGAGACTCGACGCTCGCCCTTCTCGTGGCGGACGATGATCTGTTCTTCCAGCGTGGCCAGGCCGCCGATGCCGGTGCCGATGAGCACCCCGATGCGCGCCGGATCGATCCCGAGAGGCCCGGCGTCGGCCAGCGCCTCGTCGGCTGCGGCGATGGCGAACTGACTGAAACGATCCGACCGGCGAACTTCTTTCGCGTTCTCGAAGTATGGGGTCGGGTCGAAGTCGACCACCTTGCGGCTGACGTCACCCGGATTGCTGGTGAGCAGGCCACTCCAGAACGCCTCGACGCCGATGCCGCAGTGGGCAACAACACCGAGGCCGGTCACGGCGACGCGTCGACGCGGAAACTCTGCAGTCATCGTTGTGCTCCTTTGCTGCAATCGGGCGATGCGATTCGGTCCGAGGCGCGGAGCCTCAGATACCGACCTTGGCGCAGACCATGGTGAAGGCTTCGCCAACCGTCTTGATGCCAGCCAGCTCTTCTTCCGGGATCTCCACGTCGAACTTCTCTTCGAGCGCCATCACGAACTCGACCAGGTCGAGTGAGTCGGCGTCGAGGTCGTCGGCGAAGCTCGCGTCATCGGTCACCTTGGCGGCGTCGACGGCGAGCACCTCCACGGCTGCGGCCTTGAAGGTCTCGAAGGCTTCGTCACGGTTCATGTTGGGTCCTTTCGGGTGGCGCCGTCCGATGTTCGGCGTGGCGTCCGTTGGTGTTGGTGGGAACGTTCAGGTGCTGGGTTGGAGAGATCAGTGGCCCATGGCAAGGCCGCCGTCGACGGGAAGGATGACCCCGGTGATGGCGGACGCCTCGGGCGAGGCGAGAAACGTTACCGCTGCGGCGACCTCGTCGGGTGTCGCCAGTCGCCCGATGGGGGTGGCGGCGATGAGGCCCTCGCGCTGGGCGTCGGCCATGGCGGCCACCATCTCGGTGTCGACGCCACCCGGAGTGACCACATTCACGGTGATGTTCCGGCTGGCGAGCTCCCTGGCCATCGACCGGGCAAGACCGATGAGTCCGGCTTTCGAGGCGGCGTAGTTGGCCTGCCCGGCAACCCCGAAGTACGCGACGACCGACGAGATCAACACGATGCGTCCCGTCCGGCGGCGGATCATCGAGGTGGCGGCCCGCTTGGAGACGCGCCATGCGCCGGTCAGGTTGGCGTCGATCACGCTGGTGAACTGTTCCTCGCTCATGCGGATCAGCAGCCCGTCCTTGGTGATCCCGGCGTTGGCAACGAGCACGTCGACCGGGCCATAGTTCGCCTCGATCTCCTTGAAGGCGGCATCCACCTGGGCGGCGTCGGTGACGTCGCAGCGGACGGAGGCGAACCCCTCGGGCGCTTCGCCCCGACAGGTGACGATCACGGTGTCGCCGAGCGCCTGGAATCTCCGGGCGATGGCCAGGCCGATTCCGCGGTTGCCGCCGGTGACGAGGACGACTCGTGCCGTCACGTCGGCGCGACCGCAGCGCGTCGAGGCCCGTGTTCGCCTTCGCGGTGCACGCCGCCCCAGCGGATGATGGCACTTGCCCAGGTCATCCCGGCGCCGAAACCGCACATCAGGACGTTGTCGCCGGGCTTGATGTGACCCTGCTCGAGTTCATGGTGGAGTGCGAGCGGGATGGATGCAGCTGATGTGTTGCCGTACCACTCGAGCGACGTGCTGGTTCGCTCCATCGGCCAGTGCAGACGCGACATCGCCGCCTCGATGATTCGGACGTTTGCCTGGTGGGGGATGACCCAGTCGATGTCCTCGATGGTCATCTTGGCCCGCTCGAGGGAGAGCTTTGACGTCTCCACTACGGCACGAACGGCTTTGCGGTAGACCTCTTTGCCGTCCATCTGGGTGAACTGGCCCGGAACCGTATAGAGCGCACTCACTGCGGAGCCATCGACGCCGAGGTCGAAGGACAGCAGGTCGCCCTCCCCCTCGCACGCCTCGATGACGGCGGCACCGGCGCCGTCGCCGAAGAGGATGGCCGTTCCCCGGTCGTGCTTGTCGATGATCCGCGACAGTTGCTCGGAGCCGACGATGAGGATCCGGTTCATTCCCATGTTGAAGAACGCGTGGGCGGTGACCATGGAGTACATGAATCCCGAGCAGGCGGCCCCGAGGTCGAAGGCGCCGCACTTGAGACCGAGGTCGTGCTGCACCTGAGCGGAGCTTCCCGGCAGGGTGAATTCCGGCGAACAGGTGGCGAGGATGAGCAAGTCGATGTCGGCCGGGCCGACACCGGCGTTGTCCATGGCCTTCCGGCAGGCCTCGGTGGCAAGCGACGAGGGTCCTCGATCGCCCCAGCGCCGCTCCCGGATGCCCGTCCGCTCGACGATCCAGTCATCGTTGGTGTCCATCAACTTCTCGAGGTCGACGTTGGTGACGATCGTGTCGGGCACGGCGATGCCGATGCCGGTGATCACGCCGCTGCGGGGGCTCATGACTGACGATCCGAAATCGGTCCGAACACACGGGGTCCGGCTCCCGCTGCGTGGGTGAGGGTCATCGGTGCGTCCTTTGATGGGCGGGCGAACATGGCGGACATGGGCTGACAGTCGTTCAGCTGCCGTGGAAGAGGTCGAGCCAGGCGATCGGTTGTGCTGCGGTGACGCGTTCTCCGGCGACGGCGATCATGCCGGACACCTGTCCGGCGAACGAGGAGCGGACCTCGGTGTCGCCGATGTGGCCGAGCAGCCCACCGACGGCGAGCGTGGAACCGGTGGCGATCCCGGGGACCGGCTGGAAGATGCCGGCGGCGGGGCTGACGACCATGCGGACGGTCATCGACAGGTGCTCGCCCTCGTGGTGGCGGGCGAGGGGAGCCGCCGCCGAACCCTGTAGAAGCTCGAGGAGACGGTCCACGTCGTCGGGCGTCGACACGGAGATGGCCCGGGCGTCGGGGACGATCCGCTTGGCCATGCCGGTGAGCACGCTCCCGGGACCGAGTTCGATGAAGGTGCTGATGCCGGTGTCGGCCATGGTCTGGACGGACTGCTTCCACCGCACCGGTGACACGAGCTGGGCGGACAGCAGCGTGGCCCAATCGGCGGCGAGGACGTGCGCCCTCGCGTCGATGTTGGCGACGACAGGCACCGTGAGGTCGGTGAGCCGGGCGCTGGCGAGCGCGGCCCGCAGGCGATCGCGGGCGGGGGCCATGTAGGGGGTGTGGAAGGCGCCACCGACGGCGAGCGGCATGACCCGCTTGCAGCCGAGTTCCTTGGCCGCGGCACCCGCCCGTTCGAGGGCGCCGACCTCTCCGGCGATGACAATCTGTCCGGGAGCGTTGTAGTTGGCCACCCAGGCGTCGCCGTCGGCCCGTCGACAGGCGGCGTCGGCGTCGTCGTCCTCGATGCCGAGCAGGGCCACCATCGTGCCGGGATTGATGTCGGCGGCGTCCTGCATGGCCTCTCCGCGCGTCGACACCAGATTGACGGCGTCGGCGAAGTCGATGGCGCCGACGGCGGTCAGTGCGGTGTATTCACCGAGGCTGTGCCCGGCGACGATGGCCGGCTCGAGACCGGTGCGCTCGATGGCGTCGAGGACGACCATCGACAGCATGAAGGTGGCCAGCTGGGTGTTGCGGGGGAGCTTCAGCTCGTCGGCATCGGCGTCGAGCAACAGCTTGGCGACATCGCGTCCGCAGGCGTCGGACGCCTCGTCGACGAGCTCCCACGACGGATGGTCCATCCACGGCTGACCCATGCCGGGCTTCTGGGAGCCCTGCCCGGGAAACGTGAAGGCCAGCTGTCCTGTCGCAGTCATTCGAGCTCCCAAACGTCCGACGGCACGATGCCAAACAGTCGCAGCTCTATCTAAGACCTTGGCGAGGCGTCGCGCGTTACATCCTTGTCTCGCTGCCGTGGTCGCACGCGCGTGACTGAGCCGGGTGACCGACCCTGGTTGCGCCAGGTGTGCGAGTATCCGGTATGGGCGTTGAACAGAGGCCGTCGGGGACGGTGACCTTCCTGTTCACCGACATCGAGGGGTCGACCCGTCGATGGGAAGCCGACGCCGACGCGATGCGGGTGGCGCTGGCGGCGCATGACGAGGTGTTGCGGTCGGCGGTGGAAGACAATGGCGGGTGGATGTTCAAGCACACCGGTGACGGGGTGTGTGCGGCGTTCGCCTCCGCTCGTGCTGCGGTGGACGCAGCCGTTGCCGCTCAGCGTTTGTTGGGCTTGCCGGTGCGGATGGGAGTTGCGACGGGGGAGGCCGAGCAGCGGGGCGAGGACTACTTCGGTCCGGCGTTGAATCGGGCAGCGCGGGTGATGGCGGTCGGTCACGGGGGTCAGGTGTTGTTGAGTATCTCGACTGCCGGTCTCCTTGCCGAGGTCGACTTGTTGGATCTGGGTGAGTGTCGACTCCGAGACCTGACCGGAGTGGAGCGGCTGTTCCAGGTTCGCGCTGACGGTCTCGGTGTCGATTTCCCGCGGTTGCGGACGGTGGATGCGGTGCCGGGGAATCTGTCGGTCCAGGCGACGTCGTTCGTGGGTCGCAACGTCGAGGTGGGCGAGGTCGCGGATCTGGTACGGGCGCATCGTCTGGTCACGCTGACGGGAGTCGGTGGGGTGGGCAAGACGCGGTTGGCGGTGCAGGTGGCGGCGGAGTTGGTGCCGGAGTTCGGTGATGGGGTGTGGTTGGTCGAGTTGGCCCCGGTGGGCGATCCGGGGGCGGTGCCTGATGTGGTGGCGACAGCGTTGGGGATCACGCAGCAGGCGGGGCGCACGGTGACGGAGAGCGTGGCGGAGGCGTTGGCGGGTCGGCGTTTGTTGGTGGTGTTGGACAACTGTGAGCACGTGTTGGACGCGGCGGCCGAGTTGGTGGAGGCGGTGTTGGCTCGCACGAAGACGGTGTCGGTGATCGCAACGTCGCGTGAGGGGTTGCGGGTCGGGGCGGAGCATCTGTGGCCGGTGCCATCGTTGGGTGTTGGTGCGGGGGTGGGGTCGGCGGCTGTGGAGTTGTTCGTCGAGCGCGCTCGGGCGGTCAAGCCGGGGTTCACGGCCGACGATGGGCCTGATGCGTCGGCAATGGTGGAGATCTGTCGCCGCCTCGACGGCATCCCGCTCGCCATCGAGTTGGCGGCGGCGAGGATGGTGTCGATGAACCCGGCCGAGGTGTTGGCCCGGTTGAATGACCGTTTCCGGTTGTTGTCGGGCTCGCGGCGGGGTTTGGAGCGGCATCAAACCCTGCGCCAGGCGGTGCAGTGGTCCTATGACCTGCTGACGGCCGATGAACAGCTGGTGCTTAGGTGCTGTTCGGTGTTCGCCGACGGGTTCGACCTTGCCGGAGCGACCGAGGTCATCGGTGGCGGCCTCGATGAGTATGAGGTGTTGGATCTGCTGGATTCGTTGGTCCGCAAGTCGCTGGTGACCACCGCTCAGGTGGGTGGTCGTACCCGTTACGGCATGCTGGAAACGATCCGTCAATTCGCCGAGGACCAGCTCGCCGCGACCGGGACGATCGGTGAGGTTCGCGATCGTCACGCCCAGTGGTACGCCACCCAGGCTGTCGCCCACTACGACCTGTGGGACGGGCCCCGCCAACGGGTCGCGCTCGACTGGGTCGATGTCGAGTTCGCCAACCTGCGCGCCGGGTTCCGGTGGTCCACCGACCAGAACGACGTCGTCACCGCCATCGCCATCGCCGCCCACACCACGATGCTGTCGTACATCCTGCAGCGCTTCGAGCCGGTCGGATGGGCCGAAGAACTCCTGCCGGCCGCTACCGCCGCCGACCTCGCGTACCTTCCCCGCCTATACCTCGCCGCGGCCTTTTGCATGTTCACGGGTCGCGCCGACGACGCTGTCGCGTTCGCGGAGCGGGCCGTTGGGTTGGAAGCTGATCTCCGCTATGACCCCCTCGAGCACGGATGGAGCCAGGCCTTTGAGGCGGGCGCTCATGGCTTCGCCGGGCGTATCGACCGTTTCGTGGAGATCAGCACCGTCCTCGCCGCCGAGACCGAGTCCGAGCTGGCCCATCTCAGTGGACTGCTGGGACTGACCTACATACTTCCCGCCGTCGGGCGGGCAGCCGAAGCCAGAGCAATCGCCGACGAAACCCTCGCCGCCGCACGCGCCTACGGCAACCCGAGCGAGATCGCCTACGCGCTGGCCGGATACGGTCGGGCGTTCGCCGAGACCGACGCGGCCCGGGCGCTGGACGCATACCGCGAAGGACTCGAGTACTGCCAGCGGCATCGGATCCTGCAATTTGAAGGGGTGATCGCCCGAGAAGCTGCTGGGCTCGAAGCGGTCCACGGTCAACTCGAACAAGGCCTCATCATGTTCAGCAGCACCATCGACTCGTTCCACCAGGCTGGTGACACCGGCAACGTGGCGGCCACGCTCGCCAACCTCGCCCTGTTCTTCGACCGACACGGTCAACCGCAGACCGCTGCCACCCTCTACGGCAGCACCACCCAACACACGAGCACCCTGATGGTGGCCAATCTGATTGAAACCATCGATCGCCTGCGCACCATGCTCGGCGAATCACGTTTTGTCGAATGCGCTGCTGTGGGCGCGGCCATGGAACTCGCCGACGCCGTCCGCTACGCCCGCCAGCACATTCAACTCACCCTCGGCCAACTCGGTGACCCGGGCTGATCCGGCACCGGGGTTCGCAGGGGGTCGGTGCGCTCCGCCCGGAATTCGCGATCGCCCCGCTCATGCAGGCCATCGCCCTGCCGAAAGGCGATCGTGTGTGGTGCCCGGGGCCGGACTTGAACCGGCACGCCTTGCGGCGGCGGATTTTGAGTCCGCTGCGTCTGCCATTTCGCCACCCGGGCAGGAGTGGACTGTCAACTGTAGTGAACTCCACGGCGCTCGCAGGATGGGTCTTCATCGCGCTCTCACGGAGGCGCCAGCAGTGTTTGGCCGACCGGCACCCCTACGGAAGGTTTCCCCATGCATCGAGTGTCCCGATTGATCGCCGTCGGCCTGGCGTTTCCGCTGGCGGTCGTCATGGCCACCCCGTCGTTCGCGGCCATCGCCAAGTCAGGCGCGGTGTGTAAGCCCGAAGGCGCCAAGTCGGGCACCCTCACTTGCACCAAGCGCGCCGGGAAGTTGGTGTGGGCGCGGGCCGCCAAGCCGGCGGCGACCGCAACGACCCTCGACGGAGTCTGGAAGCCGACGGCGGAATCAAAGGTTGGCTACCGGGCCAAGGAGGTGCTGTTCGGACAGAAGGGCGAGGCCGCGGGGCAGACCAACGCCGTGACGGGCACCCTGACCATCGGCGGCACTGATGTGACCGCCGTGGTGCTCACCGCCGACATGACCAAGCTCGCGAGCGACCAGTCCCGCCGTGACAACCAGGTGCAGGGACGCATCCTCGAGACCGCCAAGTTCCCCACCGCGACATTGAAACTGCTCAAGCCCATCTCGTTCGGTAAGGCGCCCGTCGAGGGCGTTGTGGTGAAGCAGAAGGGCAGCGTCGAGATGACGATGCACGGCGTCACCAAGACGGTGGACGTCGACGTCCAGGCCCGCCTCAAGGCCGGGAAGATCGAAGTCGCCGGTTCGCTGCCGCTCACGTGGTCGGACTGGAACATCGCTGACCCCGGTTTTGCCGGGCAGATCACCGTGGAACCGGCCGGCCTGATGGAGTTCCTCGTCGTTTTCGCCAAGTAGCGCAAACCTGTCGTCGAGAACCTCTGGGCGCTACGTTGACCGTCATGGGTTGGATTCGTCGTCGTTGGTGGCTGCTCCTGATCGGCGTGGTGGCCGCAGTCGGCATCGGCGTGTTCGCTATTCCGTACGTGTACATCCATTTCATCAACGACCCGGCGCCTCGCCTGACCTTTGACAACCTCGACAAGAACCGCGAGAGCGGATCCTCCACGGAAGCATCATCGACGGAGGCGTCATCGGCCGCCGGCCTCGCCACCGACGGCAACTGGGTCGTCACGACCCCTTCAGTGGCCGGCTATCGGGTGAAGGAGACGCTCAACGGCCAGGCGTCCGAAGGCGTCGGGCGCACGGAGACCGTCGACGGCAGCTTCACCCTCGCAGGGACGGACGTCTCCGCGGCCGAGTTCAACGTGGACCTCAGTACGTTGAAGAGCGACCAGAGTCGTCGTGACAACCAGGTGCACACCCGCCTGCTCCAGACCGACGAGTTCCCCGTGGCGACGTTCGCGCTTTCCCAGCCGATCTCGCTGGGTTCGATTCCGGCGGACGGTGTTCTTGTCACCGCGTCCGCGAACGGGACCCTCTCCCTCCACGGTGTGGACAAGCCCGTCACGCTCGACGTCCAGGCCCGACGCAACGGGGAGGGGATCGAGGTTCTCGCCACGACGCTGATCACCTTCGCCGACTTCGAGATCGAGGACCCGAGCAAGCCGCCGTTCGTCACGGTCGGCAAGACAGGCACCCTCGAGGTGCAACTCACCCTCAAACGAACCGGTTCTTGAGCCCGGACGGTTTCGGACATGGAGCACGCCGAAGCACTCTCTCTCCTTGGGCTGCGGGGTGAGCCGGCCGAGGAAGACGTCCGGGCGGCGTTCCGTCACCTGATCTGGCAGAGCCATCCCGATGTCACGGCGTCCGCGGACTTGGCCGACAGCGGAGCGCAGGCGCATCTGCTGATCACGGCATACCGGGTCGCGCTCGACCAGGCTCGAACGGCATGGCCCGCTGGAGCGCAGGCTCGATCCGAGACGACAGCTGAGCGGTCGGGCGTCTCAGAGCAGGTGGTCGACCCCGGCGAACGAGCGTGGCTCATCGACCGGGACACGATCGCGTTGCGCTGCTTCCACGAGGAAGCGTTCGCCCGCGTACTCGACGTCGGGACCCTGCTCGGGGCGATCACCTATCTCGACCGGCAGGGCGAACTGATCGAGGTCATGCTCACGACCAAGCTCGGCGACACCGTCTCGCTGGTGATCAGCTTCCAAGGCCGGGCGGAGTGGGTCGAGGCGTTCCTCACGACGGAGGTGCTCGACATCGCCCGCCACGAACTCCCCACCGTCGACCAGATCACCGAGCTCGTGCTCCATGAACTGCTCCGTCGTTGGTGATGTCGCACGCCGTTGCGCCAGGGCGAAACCGAGAACCGCCCACAGCACCGGGGCGGTTCGCATCACCTGGGGCCAGGTGAGCATCGCAACCGCAGCACCAACGAGCGAAGCGAACACGGCCGCGTCGCGCCTTGCCCGGAACAGCGCCAGCACGAATGTCATGGCGGCGAACAAGGCTGCGGGCAGGCCGAAGGAAACGGCGTAGTCGAGGAGTTCGTTGTGGGACTTTGTGGTGATGTTCTCGTACCGAACTCCCGTTCCGTCGCTCCTGGACCCGGTGATGATCAGGTGCCCGGGAGTGCTGGCGGGGTCGACGCCCGCATCGCTCGCATCGATGTGCGCCCAGCGCAGGACGGTGGCCGGCGGTGTGTCGCGGAGGGCGTGAAGCACACCGCCTGCGCCGAGGCCGAAGACGGGGCCGTCCGCGATGCCGGCCAGGGAAGCCCGGTAGAGCACACCGCGTCCGGAGTCGGCGGTCGACAACGAGCGACTTGCTGACGCGTCGCCATCGGTCGGCACGGAAAGCGTCCCGACAACAAGTCCAAGGGCGGCGATCGCCGCAAGAACTGCCGCGCGCGCCCGTGTGCCTCGCGACGTCGCGACAAACGCAACGGTCGCCGCGACGGCGGCCAGTGACGCACCGCGGGTCCACCCGAGCCCGATCGCAAGCGCGCATACTGCGACACTCGCCGACCACGCCATCCGAGGTCGGCCGCGAGCGACGAGCCCGCGTTCCATGACGAACGGCAACATCCCAGCCAAAAAGCATGCGGTGTACCCACGGCTCCCGATCAGCGAGCTCGGCATGTCGACGAGCAGAATGCTCTTCGGTTGCGACGCGAGCGACGGAAATACTCCGACTCGTTGCGCGATGGATACCAGCGAAACGATCAGGCCGGTCAGGGCCAACGCTGCGCCGAGCGATCGACGACGACCGTATGCCGCCAGCGCCGCACCACCGAGCGCACATGCCAGCAGACCGAGGTGCGCGAGCGCCCCGTCGTAACGCTCGACCCGCCCCGCCAGCGAGCGCCACGGATCGTCGTGCGCAAACGAAGCAACGAACATCCACGCAACGAGGAGTGCCGGAACACCAAGAACACGAATGCGAACGGGACTGCGCCACGCCAGCGCGAGTGCTGCCGGCACGAGCACGACAGCAAGCCACATCAGCTTGGGCACGAGAAAGACCGACTCTCCGCCGAGGGACGAGTCGGGCAGCACAACGAACGGCAACAACGCCAGGCCAAAGAGAAACACGCCTCCGCGCGCCACCGAACCCCCAGACCTGGACATCACCGTCAACGTCGACGAAAACCGCCAGGAACTTGAACCCACGAAAGCCGGATCCGGGAACCGACGACCGCGGGCCGACGAGCAATGAGTGCAGTGGATGGGTGGCGTCGATGGGGGCCTGCCCCGAGGACGGAGACCCGGCGACGGAGGAGCAACGGGCGAGTACCGGAGTGGGTGGGGAGGATCGGTGACAAGACCCCGCAACGCAGCGGGAATGGGGATCAGGACCGCATTAGGGCCGCGGCGATCGCGCCGATGTGTTCGTGGTCCGTGCCGCAACATCCGCCGAAGACCGTCAAACCCGGAAGCATCGACCGAAGCGCCTGGTAGTCAAGGGCAAGCGACGTGGGATCACCCCGGTCGAGCTCAACGGCGACATCGAGTTCGGCATGGCTCATCCGCGAAGCGTTGGCTCGAACGCCTCGGAGCCGTAGCCAACTCGGGTCGTCCTCAGCCACTGTCGACTCGAAGTGCGAAGGATGCGCGCAGTTGATCATGTAGTACGCAGGAAAGCTGTCGGTAGCCTCATCGACGGCGCGAACTGCGTCGGCGAGCAACGTCCCGGACGGCAGCTTCCCGTCGGTTTCCACGGTGAACGAAACAACGCACGGAACGTTGCGCTCCCTCGCCGCTTGCGCAAT
>JANOJN010000245.1:0-11389 GCA_031418775.1 Acidimicrobiia bacterium | reverse complement strand
AAAGGGGGCGAACCTGGCCGAGATGACCAGCGTGCTCCGGCTCCCGGTACCGCCCGGCTTCACGATCTCGACCGACGCCTGCCGTGCCTACATGAAGTCCGGCTGGCCGAAGTCGCTCGACGCCGAGATCCTCGTCCAGGTCGCCGACATCGAGAAGAAGATGGGCCGCAAGCTCGGCGATGCCAAGAACCCGCTTCTCGTGTCCGTGCGCTCCGGGGCGAAGTTCTCCATGCCCGGCATGATGGACACCGTCTTGAACCTCGGTCTGAACGACAAGACCGTGGTCGGGCTCGCCAAGGTGATGGACAACGAGCGTTTCGCCTACGACTCCTACCGCCGGTTCCTGGCGATGTACGGACGCATCGTCCTCGACGTCAACGGATCGCTCTTCGAGCACGCCTTCGAGAAGGCCAAGCACAAGGCGAAGGTCGACAACGACGCCGAAATCCCCGCCGCCGTGCTCAAGTCGCTCTGCGAGGACTACAAGGCGATCGTGAAGAAGGCCACCAAGGCCGACTTCCCGCAGGATCCCAAGGTTCAGCTCAAGGGTGCCATCGAGGCCGTCTTCAGTTCGTGGAACGGAGCTCGCGCCATCGCCTACCGGGTCCGCGAGCGCATTGCTCACGACCTCGGCACCGCCGTCAACGTGCAGGCGATGGTGTTCGGCAACCGCGACGACACGTCGGGCACCGGCGTCGGCTTCACCCGCAATGCATCGACCGGTGAGAACAAGCCCTACGGCGACTACCTCACCAACGCGCAGGGCGAGGACGTCGTCGCCGGTATTCGCAACACCGAGGATCTCGACGCTCTGAAGAAGCGCTTCCCGAAGTGTTACGCCGAGCTCATGTCGATCTTCGCCCGGCTCGAAGCGCACTACCAGGACATGTGCGACACCGAGTTCACGATCGAGCAGGACAAGCTCTGGATGCTCCAGACGCGCGTCGGCAAGCGCACCGGAGCGGCCACCCTGCGCATGGCCGTCGAGATGGCCACGAAGCCGAGCGGCCCCACCAAATGGAAGATCTCCAAGGACGAAGCGCTGCTGCGCGTTGATGCCGACGCCCTCGATCAGGTGCTGCACCCGCAGTTCGCCGCCAAGGGACTCGTGCTCACGAAGGGCCTCGGCGCATCGCCCGGTGCGGCTGTCGGTCGGGTGTACTTCACCGCAGACTCGGCGGTTGAGGCGTCCAACCGAGGCGAGCTCGTCGTCCTTGTTCGTTCGGAAACAAGTCCCGAGGATGTCCACGGCATGCTCGTCGCCGAAGGCATCCTGACCGCCCGCGGTGGTCTCGTGTCGCACGCCGCCGTGGTGGCCCGCGGCTGGGGTAAACCCGCGGTCGTCGGCGCCGAGAAGGTGAAGATCAAAGACGACAAGCAGTTCGAGGTCGACGGAGTGATCGTCCACGAGGGTGACGTGATCTCCCTCGACGGAGCCACCGGTGAGGTCATGCTCGGCGCACTGGAGATGGCCTCGGCCGAACCGCCCGTCGAGTTCCACACCATCCTCGGCTGGGCCGACGAAGTGCGCAAGGGACGCCGGGGTGTCCGTGGCCTCAAGGTCCGCGCCAACGCCGACAACGGCCCCGACGCGAAGAACGCCCGTGCGTTCGGAGCCGAGGGCATCGGCCTGTGCCGTACCGAGCACATGTTCCTTGCCGAGGACCGCCTCCCGATCGTTCGCGAGATGATCCTCGCGGAAACGCCGAAGACCGAAGCCGCCGCCCTGGAGAAGCTGCGCAAGGCCCAGAAGGCCGACTTCGAGGAGATCCTGCGCGAGATGGACGGCCTGCCGGTCACGGTTCGCCTGCTCGACCCGCCGCTCCACGAGTTCCTGCCGTCGATGGAGGAGCTGAAGATCAAGAAGGCCGTGCACGGTCTCACCGCGATCGAGGAGAAGCTCCTTGCGGCGGCGCAGTCGTGGCATGAGTTCAACCCGATGATCGGCACCCGTGGCGTTCGCCTTGCGGTCGTGAAGCCCGGTCTCTACGAGATGCAGGTTCGGGCGCTCCTCGAAGCGGCGGCAACAAGGGTCAAGAAGGGTGGTAACCCGGTCATCGAAGTGATGATCCCGCTCACCGTGACCCGTGAGGAGATGGCGATGGCGCGCAGCTGGGTGCAGGGAGCCATCGACGAGACCAAGGCGAAGATGGATCCGAAGGCCGCGGCGCACCTCGACATCACCATCGGCACGATGGTGGAGACACCCCGCGCTGCCGTGCGATCGGACGAGATCGCGTTGGAGTCCGATTTCTTCTCCTACGGCACCAACGACCTGACCCAGATGACGTTCGGCTTCAGCCGCGACGACGTCGAGGGACGCATGATGAGCGCGTACCTCGAGCAGGGCCTGCTCAAGCGCAATCCGTTCGAGACGCTCGACCAGTCCGGTGTGGGGCAACTCGTGCTCGACTCCGTCGCCCGGGGCCGGACGACCAAGCCGGGCCTCAAGCTCGGTGTGTGTGGAGAGCACGGCGGCGATCCCGACTCGATCCTGTTCTTCTACGCAGCAGGGCTCGACTACGTGTCGTGCTCGCCGTTCCGCATCCCGATCGCCCGCCTCTCCGCGGCCCAGGCGGTCATCGGGGCTTCGGCCAAGTCCAACGCCTAACCGGCGGGTTGGCGGTCGTGTCGTCGGGCGCCGGGTTCGATGAACTCGGCGCCGTCGACGTCGGAGCTTCAGCCGACCCGACCGACGGTGAGCCGGTCGCAGGAAGAGTCTCTCCAGCGCCATCAGCGTTCAGGTCGTCGCGTGTTCCGCGCAACGTCGGCCTCGTCGTGGCGTTCGTTGTCAGCCTCGTCACCTATCCAGCGCTGACGCCCTACGTCGGTTGGGAGCTGGACCAGTCATGGGCGGCGGCGCTGCACATGGCCCGGCATCAAGGCCTCCTGCACGGCCACGATGTGGTGTTCACCTACGGGCCATTGGGCTGGCTGACGAGCCCGACGACGTTCTACGAGGGCACCGGTGCGGTCGCCATCGCCATTCGCTTTCCGATCCTGATGGTGGTCGCGTTTGTGATCTGGCGCCGGTTGCGCAACCTGACGTCGATTCCCGTAGCGCTCGCCGGATGTGTTGCGCTCAGCTGGATGATCGGGTCGGTGTTCCTCATTGGCGGCGAGGCGCCGCTGCTCGTCGTGTTCGCCGTCGTCGGCGCCTATATGACCCGGCTTGCTCGAGCGTCGTCCAATCCGGTCCCGATAGCTGCGTTTGCGGGCTCGGGTGCTCTCGCCGCCCTGATGCTCTTGGTGAAGTTCGATACCGGTATCTCGGTCGCGGCGTGGACCGGCTTCGTCGTGCTCGCCGAGTGGTTGCTGCACCGTCAGCCGTGGCGGCGAGTGTTGATCTCGGCGGTCAGTGCGGGTTGTTCGTTCGTCGTCGCTCTGGTGCTGCTCTGGCTGGTCTGCGGCCAGCAACTGCGCTATCTCGGGACCTGGCTCGAACTCTCCTTCAACCTCTTCTTCGGGTTCAACGACGCAATGGCGCTGCCCGGCTTCGGATGGGAGCTGCAGCTGGCGTTCGCCTCGATGGCCGGGCTGGTCGTGCTGATGCTCCAGCGCGATGTCGCACTGGACCGACGGCGCAGCCGGTTGCTGTGGATCGCGCTGATCGCTGCCGCGTTCGTCTTCGCCAAGCAGGCATTCCTCCGCCACGACACCCACTCCCTTCGATGGTGGGCGTTCGTCGGTTTCGCCGTGCTAGTGCTCGCGGTCCGTCGCACCGTGTTGATCGGAACGTTTCTCGTCGTGCCGAGCGTGATCGTGGCAGGAGCGATCGCCGGCAGTTTCACGTTCACCAATCCAACGGCAAGCGTCCGGGCGGTGGGTCGCGCTGTCGGACAGGTCACGTCTCATGCCGAACGCCGCAAGGTGAGCGAGTTGGGTCGTACGCTTCTCCCCGCCGCTCACCCGATCCCCGACGACATCGTGGAGGCGATCAGGGGCGACACACTCCACGTGGGCCCGGTTCGCGCCGTCGTGTCGTGGATCTATCCGACCACTGACTTCCGGCCCTTCCCGATCCTGCAGCATTACCACGGGTTCACCCCGAAGCTCGATCGATGGACAGCCGACTTCGTCCGTGGTCCGCGGGCTCCGCGTTACGTCGTCTACGAGCGCTTCGCCATCGACTCGCGCGTGGATCGCTGGGAACCGCCCGAGACGATGCTGGCGATGCTCTGCCGCTACCGGTTCGTGACGGGCGACAAGCAGTGGCAGCTCTTCGAACGCAGGAAGAGCAACGCCTGCGGCGAGCGGCGGCGGATCGATGTGGTCGAAGGGCGCGTCGGCGAGGAGATCTACACACCGTTGGGCAACGACGACGAGATCGTCGTCGGGCGATTCGGCGGCGCCGCGTTCTCCCCCGGAGTCGTGCAACGCGTGCGGTCGTTGCTGAGCCGCCCGCCGATCATGGACGTGTTCGTCGCCGGCGATCCGAACCGGCGCCGGTTCGTCACGGCAACGTCACAGCAGGATCATGTACTGATCGTGCCGACCTGCCTTCGAGATCAGCTGGCCGGGTTCGACACTGCGCCGATCCGATCGCTCACCTTCACGCAAAGCCGTGGCCGTCTCGTCCCCGGTGCGACGGTCGCCGCGACGTACGAGGCGATCACCTTCGATTGCGCGGCCTGATCGGCTCCGGTTTGGGTCGGACGGTCTGTTCCTGACGGCGCAGCCCGTGCACATCGACGCAGGCGCTCGGCGCCGTCGGTCAGGAGCGGGCGCGGCCGACGAGTTCCGTCAGCGTGTCGCCTGGCTTCCCGACGAGGACCCGTCGCTCATTGGCGTACAGCTGCCGGGCCAGCTCCTCGGCGTCCGCGGCACTCTCGACGTTGGTGAGGCTTATGACGACGAGGTCGGCATCGACCTCCTCGACTAGGGAGACGACATCATCGTGCGGCACATTCGCGCCGAGATGGTGGACCTTCCACCGGTCTTCTCGTAGGACGAGGGCGGCCATTGTCGAAGGCATGGCATGGAGATCGCCGAGCGGAGTGGTGACTACGGCGGTGCCGCGTGGACGACCGCTCGGGTGGGTGGCGAGTCGGCCGAGCATGCGCTCGCAGATCGCGGTGGCGCGGTGCTCCACGGCGATGCTCACGGAGCCCCGGTGCCATCGGTCGCCCAGCTCGGACATGCACGGAACGAGGAGGCGTTCGCAGATCTCGAGCACGCTGACGGAGCCGTCGCTCAGCCGATCGACGATCGACCCGGCGGCCAACTCGTCGCCGACCACGAGGGCGCCGAGGAGCCGTTCGATCTGGTGGTCCCAGTTGCGGACGTGGAGCTTCGGACGGTCGCTCGGGGCCGTGCGGGCGATGGCGAATCGGGTCAGGTCGTCTTCGCGCACGTCGTATCCCCGCAAGGAGTGCTTCGTGGCGACGAGCGAACCGTCGCGGACCCACCGATACACGGTCTGGTAATGCACCCCGAGGCGAGCGGCAGCGTCGTGCAGATTCATTGCCTCAACCTCTTCCCACTGCTGCCCACGTTAGCCACCCTGGATTGGGAGAGAGGTTGCCCCCATCTCATTGGTGCTGCGCCGCTCGCTCCGCTCGACTCACTCGCCACACGAGTGACCCTGGCAGACGCGCTGGGAGAGAGGTTGCCCCCAAATATGGGGGCAGAACACCTCCGAACAGTGTTGGGAGGTGTTCTGCCGCATTCGCGTCCTGGCTGGACCGGTGGTTTGCTGACGGCCAGCGGAGTGCGTAGTGTCATTGGACGCACTCCGGAACGAGGGAAGAGACCATGACCATCACCGAACCCGACACCAACGCCAACCCGGTCGCCGAGGTGCCCACCGGGCAGGGCGATGCGACCTGGAAGGCGACCGCATGCATCCTGTGCGAGTCGAACTGCGGCATCGAAGTCCGCCTCGGCGAACCGACGCGTGGCGGCGCCAGTCGCCGGTTCGAACGGATCCGCGGCGACAAGGCCCATCCCGGCTCGGGTGGGTACACCTGCGAGAAGGCCCTTCGGCTCGACCACTACCAGAACGGCGGGGAACGGCTCACCAGTCCGCTACGCCGTCGCGCCGACGGAACGTTCGAGGAGATCGACTGGGATACTGCGATCGCCGAGGTGGCGGCGGGATTTCGTCGGATCAAGGACACCTACGGCGGGGAGACGATCTTCGCCTACGGCGGAGGTGGCCAGGGCAACCATCTCGGTGGCGGCTACAGCGGCGCGACCTTCCGTGCATTCGGTCTGAAATACCGCACGAACGCGCTCGCCCAGGAGAAGACCGGCGAGTTCTGGGTGAGCGGGAAGATGCTGGGCGGGATCACCCGCGCCGATTTCCTGAACGCCGAGGTGGCGCTGTTCGTCGGCAAGAACCCGTGGCAGTCGCATGGCTTTCCGCACGCCCGCACCACGCTGAAGGAGATGGCCGGCGATCCGGAGCGGTCCATCATCGTCATCGACCCTCGCCGAACCGAGACCGCCGACCTTGCCGACTTCCATCTCCAGGTGAAGCCCGGGACTGACGCATGGTGTGTCGCCGCGCTCGGCGCCGTGCTCGTGCAGGAGAACCTCGTTGCCCGGTCATGGGTCGACAACCACGTGTCGGGTGCTCCTGAGGTGATGGCTTCGCTGCGCGCCGTCGACGTCTCTGCGTTTGCGGCGTTGTGCGGCGTGGACGAGGACCTCATCCGCGAGACAGCGCGCCGACTTGCCTCGGCGTCGAGTGTGAGTGTGTTCGAGGATCTCGGTGTACAGATGAGCCTGCATTCCACGCTAGTGAGCTGGCTGGAGAGGATCCTGTGGGTGCTTACGGGCAACTTCGCCAAGCCGGGCGCCCAGTTCATTCCCTCGGCCCTCATCGCGCTGGCACGCACATCGAAAGGCGGAGCACGGTCGGAAGAGGTGCGGCGGAGCCCAGTAGTAGGCGCGCGTATTATCTCTGGTCTGGTCCCGTGCAACGTCGTGCCCGACGAGATCCTGACCGATCATCCCGATCGCTACCGGGCGATGTTCGTCGAGTCCGGCAACCCGGCGCACTCGATCGCCGACAGCCAGCGGATGCGAGAGGCGCTCAAAGCCCTTGAACTGCTTGTGGTGATCGACGTCGCGATGACGGAGACCGCCCGACTAGCGCACTACGTGCTGCCGGCCGCCTCGCAGTTCGAGAAGGCCGAGGCCACCTTTTTCAACTTCGAGTTCCCCGGCAACGTGTTCCACTTGCGACATCCGCTCCTTGAGCCGCTATCCGGCACGCTGGTCGAACCCGAGATCCATGCGCGTCTGGCCGAAGCGATGGGCTATCTGGCGCCGGAGAAGCTGGCCCCGCTGCACGAGGCCGCGTCGAAGGGCCGCGCCGCCTATGCGGAAGCGTTCTTCGCGGCGACCACGGCGGATCCCGAGCTCGGCGAGATGGCGCCGCTCGTCCTGTACCGCACACTCGGCCCGACGCTCCCGCAGGGTCTCGCGTCGGCGGCGCTGCTGTGGGGTGCGGCGCATCGATGCGCTCTTACGAATCCCGCAGGTGTGGCGCGGGCCGGCTTCACCGGCGAGGGGCTCGAACCGGGCGAAAAGCTGTTCGACGCGATCCTCGAGGGGGAGCACGGTGTCACCTTCTGCCTCGATGAGTACGACGAGTCGTGGCGTCGCGTGAAGACCGATGACGGGAAGATCGCACTCGACCTACCCGAAATGCGCTCGATGCTCGACGAACTCTCGGCCGGGGCACTGCGTCCACCGAGTGATCCGGCTTTCCCTGTGGTGCTGTCGGCGGGCGAGCGCCGGAGCTTCACCGCGAACACCATCTTCCGGGACAACACGTGGCGAAAGAAGGACGCCGACGGAGCGTTGCGGGTTTCGCCCTCCGATGCCGATACCTATGGCCTCGTCGACGGAGGTCGCGCGCGCGTCACGACGCAGCGGGGTTCGGCCGAGGTGCTCGTGGAGGTCAACGATCGTATGCGCGCTGGGCATATGTCGCTGCCGAACGGCATGGGTGTCGGGACCTCTGACGACGTGCGTGGCATCGCGCCGAACGAGTTGACGGACTCCTCGTGGTGCGATCCCATCGCCGGGACCCCGTTTCACAAGCACGTGCCCGCCCGCGTCGAAGCTGTCCCGGCATAGGCGTTGGCGTGGGCGTAGCCGTATGCCCGGGCTCGGAGCAGCGCCGCCGAACCAACGAATCCAGGCGGACCCTCGCTGACCGTCGCAAGTCAGTACAGTCATAGGACGATGCGCCGGACTCGATTCGATCAGGACGTCTGTCCCATCGCCCGCACGACCGACCTGCTGGGTGACTGGTGGACGCCCATGGTGCTGCGCACGGTGCTCTTCGGCATCCGCCGATTCGAGGATCTGCAGACGAACCTCGGAGTGAGCCGGACAACGCTCACCCAGCGCCTCAATCGCCTCGTCGACGAAGGCATGCTCGATCGGGTCCAGTACCAGCCCAATCCTGCACGCTTCGAATACGTTCCGACCCAGAAGGGCCGAGAGTTCTTCGACGTGCTCGCGGTGATGTGGACCTGGGGCGACCGGTGGATGTTCGACGGCGGCCCGACGGGGAAAGGCACGCCCCTGCGCATCGCCGACCGGGAGTCGGGGGAGACGGTCGTGCCAATCGTTGTCGATTCCCGCACCCGCAAGCCGATCGACGTGGACCGGATCCGGGTTCGACGCAAGCACCGGCCACCGGCGGCGAACGACTGACCAACCCCCGGCGGGCCGATCGTCGCCGGGCCCGTTGCATACTTGGGCGGTGGGAATCCTGGAAGAGGACATCGTGCGGGTGAGGGCGGCGACCGATGTCATCGCCGTCATCTCCGAGCACGTCGCCCTCAAGCGGGTCGGCCGCAACTACAGCGGGCTGTGCCCGTTCCACGGCGAGAAGTCGCCCTCGTTCTCCGTCAGCCCCGAGAAGGGCACCTACTACTGCTTCGGGTGCCAGGCGAAGGGCGACGTGATCACGTTCCTGCGGGAGATCGAGCATCTCGACTTCGGCGCGGCGATCGAGAAGCTGGCGGCGAAGGCCAACATTGCCTTGCGCTACGACTCGGAGTCTGCGTCCAAAGACCGGGTCAAGCGGACTCAGCTGCTCGAAGCTACGGCGAAAGCGGCGGAGTGGTACCACGAACGCCTGCTGACCAGTCCCGACGCTGCGGCTGCCCGGAAGTACCTGCGAAGCCGTGGCTACGACGGCGAAGCGATCCGCCGCTTCAAGATCGGCTGGGCACCGGAAGGCTGGGACACGCTCTGCCGGGCGCTGCACCTTCCGACCGATGTCGCTCGCGACACCGGTCTCGGCTACGTGTCCAAGATCGGCAAGCTCAACGACTTCTTCCAGAGCAGGATCCTCTTCCCGATCTTCGACACGCAAGGGCAGCCGATCGGCTTCGGCGGCCGGAAGATGCCCGAGGCCGAGGGGCCCAAGTACAAGAACTCGTCGGAGACCAAGCTCTACTCGAAGAGCCGGGTGCTCTACGGGCTGAACTGGGCGAAGAGCCAGGTCGTGGAGCAGGGCGAGGTGATCGTCTGCGAGGGCTACACGGATGTGATCGCGTTCCATCGCTGCGGGCTGCCGCGGGCCGTCGCCACGTGCGGCACGGCGCTGGCCGACGAGCACTTCCAGATCCTGAAGAACTTCGCCCGGCGCATCGTGCTGGCCTACGACGCCGATGCCGCAGGCCAGAACGCGGCCGAGAAGTTCTACGCCTGGGAGCGCAAGTACGAGATCGACCTCTTCGTCGTCGCCCTTCCGCCCGGTGAGGACCCCGCTGAGCTGGCCCAACGTGATCCGGAGCGGCTTGCGGCGGCCGTACGTGATGCGCAACCGTTCCTCCGGTTCCGGATCGAGCGTCTTTTGGCGAAGGCCAACTTGGCGACGCTCGAAGGCCGGGCGAGGGCGTTCGAGGGCGCAGTGGCGATGGTGTTCGAACACCCGAGCGCGGTCGTGCGCGAGCAGTATCTCAACGACGTGGCGATGCGCTGCCAAGTGTCGTCGGAGACGGTTTCGGCCGTTCTGGCCGATCCCACGAAGTATCTGCCGGGAGCGTCGTCGAGCCCCAACCGTGCGGCTGCGGGGCGACCGGTGTCTCGTCGTCCGTCGGGCCCCGTCCGGGCGACCCGGGACGGCCGCGAGTCCACGTTCGCCGACCGTCCGGCATCGCCATCGCCCGCCCCCCTGGGAGGACCGAGCAGCGGCCCTGCCACCGTTCGGTCGGGTCCCAGCACCCGACCGGTCATCGGGAACGATCGTCCGCCCGACCCGTTGGAGGGGAGGGCGATCGCCAACGAACCGCCCGACGAACTCGCCCCACCGGCCGACGACCGGTTCGCACCGGGACCCGACGACTCGTGGACGCCTTCGTCCGGCGGACCCGCGGAGTACGGGGCCCGACCGGGGCGACCCCAACCGGGTCGGGCCGGCCAGTCGCGGTGGCCGTCGCCACCCCGGGGCGGTGGCGGGCCGTCCGGCCGGAACCAAGGTCGGGCGTCCTCGGCGTCGCTTGTCGCCCGGGCGGCGTCGGACCACTCCGGTTCGGCGGAGCTCGAAGTGCTCCGGTGGGTGATCGCGGAGCCCGGACGCGTGTTGCCGTGGCTCGACGCCGTGCTGTTCGTCGACCCTATGCTGCGCACGGCGTTCGAGTTGATCGTCGAGGAGCCCGACCTTCCGGCGACCTCCGAGTTGGTCGAGAGTCGGGGGAGCGACCCGGCGGAGGTCGCCGCCCTCAACGTCTTGTACCGGTTGGCGGTCGAGATGCCGACGCCCGATGCCGAGCCTGACGATGCGGTGTCGCGGGTGGTTGGCAACGCCACGTCACGGGCCATCGCCGATCTGGCCGCGGCAGCCGCGGCCGGGGTCGACGACGCTCGCGTCGACGTGAGCGCGGTCGCTCACCTCAAGCATCTCCAGGCCCGTCTGCACGACGTCGATCATGCGGCGCGGGTGGAGGCACTCGGGCTGTTGGTACCCTGGCTGGCAGCATGGGGACATCGAGCGTGAGTGAGTTCCCCGACGATGGGTCGGCCGAGAAGCGCAACGTGGACGATGGGAACGACGGAGCGTTCCGTTCGACCTACATGGGCCGGGCCAGTTCGTCCGCCGATCCGGTCCGCCAGTACCTCCGTGAGATCGGCCGCGTCTCCCTGCTCAACGCCGAGGGCGAGGTTGCGTTGGCTACTCGGATCGCCGCTGGCATCACGGCGGAGACGAAGCTGGCCGAGCTCGCCGCCGATAACGCTCTGGAGGGGCTCACGTTCGCCGCGCGCCGTCAACTCGACCGCACCGTCAAGGACGGGCTGCGGGCCAAGGAGGAGCTGACGGAGGCCAACCTGCGGCTCGTCGTCTCGATCGCCAAGCGCTACGCCGGCCGGGGCATGACACTGCTGGACTTGATCCAGGAGGGCAATCTCGGTCTGATGC
>JANOJN010000244.1:0-10701 GCA_031418775.1 Acidimicrobiia bacterium | reverse complement strand
TGCGAGCGCGAGTTCCTTCTCCTCGTCGAGACCACCGGCGAGCGTGACGACGACAAGCGCGGCGCGGCCATCCGAGGAGCGCAGAGCATCAAGTCCACTCGACCACGGATCGGCGACGTCGAGCACTCCCTCGAGCGATCTGATCGGCGCCAGGCCCTCGGTGATGGACCGCTTGACGTTCGGGTCGGCCACATCGATGCCATCGGCGATGATGGCAACCTGTCCGCCCGTCTCTTCGAGCTTGTCGAGTTGATGGGCGACCCGTCCCGATTCGGTCGACGTCCCCGCGCCGAACTCACTCGACAACACGGAGAACGCCGAACTGCCGATAGCTGCGGTGACGAACAGCACGGCAATCCACGTCATGATCACCAAGCGACGCCGACGAACGACGAATGCACCGAGGCGCCTCATGACACACCTACGACACAAGCGGCGTGCGACTCTGAGCTCGACGATGCGGTTTGCGTCGTCATGTGGGTCCAGCGTTCGGCCAGAAGGCCGGAGAGCAGACTCACGGCCAGCGCTCCAGACGCACCGAAGGCCGCATGTTGGCGGTCCGCGTCAACGATGACGTTCGCCGTGATCAACCAGCCGACCGCCCACAACACGGGGGTTGCGAGCATCCAACGGAGCCGGTCAGCGGCACCCATTACCGACGATGCGGCCTGGGCAGCACCCACAACGGCGCCAGTGATCGCGCCGAGCGCTACCAGGCTTGCCGCATCGGTTCGGTAGTCGATCGCCGCGGCGCCGGCGGTCAGCCCGACCGCAAGCCCTGCGCCGGTTCCGAGCACCCAGCGGATGCGCTGGCCTCGGGCGAGTCCACCGATCGTCGCCTGAAGGGTGCCGAGGGTCAGGCCGCCGACCAGGCCGCCAAGCGCGGCGGCCGACAAGCTGTCGATGTTTCCGACCGCCCCACGAGCGACCACGCCGGCAAGTGGGAATCCGACAAAGGTCGCGGTCCATCGCGCCCATCTCCGGGTGGACCACTGCCCCGAGTTGCGAAATCGTCGTTGATTCATCGTTGCTCCTTCACAAAGGTGGGTGGGCGGGATCGACCACCACCTAGAGGATCGACCGCGGCTCTGACGAGACGATGACGGCGATGCCGACGGTCGGACGTACGCGTGTCAGCGAAGTGTCAGCGAGGCAGGCCATGGTTCACCCATGACTGAAGAAGAGATGGAGGCACGGATTCGGCGAGCGATCGGCGGGGATCGCACCACCGTCGACGAAGTGCGCGAGTCCGCGGAGTCGTCTCCCAGTCCACGGATCGTCGTGCTCGCGGGGCTGCTTGACGGGCGGTTGGAGTGGGCCGAGCGTGCCGCCGGTCTGGCGAGCACTCGTTGCGATCGCCAAACTGTGGCAATCGCCGTCGCGCATCTGCTCGGTGACCACGAACTCGTCGACGCGCTTGCCCGGGACCACCTGGTCGATTTCCCGGAAAGCCTCATTGTGGCGTGGGTTGCGTCGGGTGCGAAAGCCGACAGCTGAGCCCGAGCGACCTCGGACAGGTTTCGTACACTCGGACGGTGTTCATGTTCTCTTTGCTGGGGCAAGTCGACGTGCGGGTTGGCGCACGCGTCGTGCGCGTGCCCGCAGGAAAGAGCACCGAGCTCCTGGTGCGCTTGGCGCTGTCGGCCGGTGAGGTCGTCCGCACCGATGTCCTGCTCGATGACCTCTGGCCCGACGATCCCGCCGGAACCCAGCGCAATACCCTGCAATCCAAAGTCGCCCGGCTCCGACGCGCGCTCGACGATCCACACCTGATCGAGACCTGCGAAGGCGGCTACCGACTCGCAGTGGACCCCACCACCATCGATGCGCACGCGGTGGCGGCCGACGCAGTCGCCGCTCGGCGCTTCCACGACATCGGTGATGATCGCCAGGCTTGCTCGCTGAGCGCAACAGCCCTCGCTCGCTTCAGCGGTGATGTTCTCGCGGGAGTCGGAGACAACGCGTGGATCCTTCCGCACCGAGCCCGGCTCGACGACGTGCGGCTTTCGCTGATCGAAACCAACTTCGCCGCCCGCCTGCGCCTCGGGTTGGCGAGCGAGATCGTCAACGAGACCCCGGCCGCTCTCAGCCGATACCCCTACCATGAGGCTCTCTGGGCGTTACACATCACCGCGCTTTACCAGAGCGGACGACAGGCCGATGCGCTTGCCGCCTACCAGCGAATCCGCATCCTCCTGGCTGACGAGCTCGGACTTGAGCCGAGTCCACCCCTCCGCAAGCTCGAAGAACGCATCCTTCGCCAGGACCCCGCTCTTGCCCGTGTGGTGTCCGTACACGACGCCGGGCCAGTGGTTGTCACGTCAACACCGCTGCGGGGCAACCTTCCGGCCCTCGACGTCGACCTGATCGGACGCCAACGTGAGACCGGAGAGATCCTCGAACTCGTCAAGGCCCGACGCCTCGTGGAAATCGTCGGGCCTGGAGGGGTCGGCAAGACGACGCTCGCCATCGCCGCGGCACGAATGCTCGTCGATGACCGAGACGTGTGGCTCGTCCGCCTCGAGTCTGCGGCGACCCTTGAAGACATCATTGACGCGACGACCTCTGCGCTCGGCGTTGCCGGTGGGGAGCCCGCACTCATGGAGCGGCTGCGGGTCGGACCGGCCGTGGTGATTTTCGACAACTGTGAACACCTCATCGACGATGCGGCTGCGTGGACGGAGCGACTCCTTGAACACGCACCGCCTGTCCGGATACTCCTCACATCGCAGACCGCATTGGATGTTCCGGGCTCCGCGGTGTTCCACCTGGACCCACTTGATCTCGGACAGTCGGTCGAACTCTTCCTGAAACGAGCAAACCTGCACCGCGAGCCGAGCGAGGACGAGAGAGGGCAGGAAACAGTCCGAGAGCTGTGTCGTGCGCTGGATGGACTTCCCCTCGCGATCGAACTGGCGGCGGCACGCACTCGCACACTCTCGACGTCCGAGATCGTTCGACGCCTCGACGACCGATTCGCCGTGTTGCACGATCCGACGAGCCGCAAACCCGAACGCCGTCGAGCGCTCCGTTCCACCATCCAGTGGAGCTACGACCTGCTCTTCGCCGACGACCAGCGTGGCCTCTGTGCGATTGCCGTGTTCAACGGCGGCGCTGCGCTGTCCGCCGTGGAATCCGTTGCCGCCTCCCTTGGCGTCCCGAGCTCGACTGCGATCGACGTCGTCGGACGGCTCGTCTCACGCTCACTCGTCGTCGTCGACGTCGACAGCAACGACGACCATCGCCGGTACCGGCTCCTCGAAAGCATCAAAGCATTCGCCTTTGAACAGGGACGAGCCGACGGGATCGCCCAGATCGCCCAACGGGCTCACGCCGAGTGGTACGCGGACGCAGCCGATGCCTCCACCTCCGGGGTTCGAGGGGCTGGTCAAGACACGCACCTCATGTTCGCCCGAAGAGAGCGCTCGAACATCGACACTGCCCTGAGTTGGTGCCGCGTCAACGATCCGACCATGGCACTTCGGATAGCCATCGGCTTCGGATGGGCCTGGATCGTCCTCGGCGACACCCGAGGCGCGGAGCGGATCGAAACCGCGCTGGTATCGGCGGGCGTGCTCGCCACGCCCGGCCAGCGAGCCGACGCCCTGCTACTCATCGGCTGGATCGAGGCGTCCACCGGTCACCTCCAACCAGCGCGCTCGAGGGTCGATGAAGCCACGGCCATCGCACGACTTCTCGACGACCCGGCACTCGAAGCAAAGTGCGCGTACTACCTCGCCTACATCGTGTCGCACGACGGAGAGTTCGAGCTCGGGCTCGAACTCACCGAGCGCGCCGCCGTCCTGATGGACGAACTCGACCTCCCGTGGGACAAGGCGGCCAACGGACTGTTCGCGGCGAGAGCCGCGACCTCGTTGGGTGATGGTCAACGAGCAACCGAGAAGACCGAAGCGGTGACCGCTTACCTGCGCGTCGTCGACGACCCGTGGCTCCACGTGCGCGGAGATGCCATGCTCGGTGAACTGGCCCGGCTTCAACGACGATTCGACGACGCCGTTGCGCACCTCCGGCGCACGACCGAAGCCTGCCGATACCGCTCGTACGCCTGAGCCGAGGCTTACCAGACAACCAGTCTCGGGCGAGCGCAGTGCCTTGCCGGAGACATCGAAACCGGCGTCGCCACACTCTCACGAGGGATCGAGAAGGCCGAAGCGATCGGCGACAGCCGCATGGCCGCGCTCGCGCGCGTCCACCTCGGGAGGGTCCTTCGAGGACTCGGACGCACCGCTGAAGCGCGATCCGCGTTGGAGAACGCCGTGACGTGGCAACGCAACGCAGGCGGAGGCGAACTAGCCCTGCTCGGCGAATGCCTGCTTGCGGCGATGGACGCAGCCGATGGGGTCACCGACGGACCACGTCGAGTCGCGGCCATCCTGGGTCAAGCTCGCAGTCGATCTGATGGGCCCGTCGAGGTATTCGCTCTCGACGCCGCCGCCCGCATCGCCGCTTCCAAGGGCGATGCGGGCACCACACGCGCACTGCTCGCAGAAGCGGACGACCACATGGCACACGCCGATCACTTCATCTCCGAAGCCGACCGCGTCGATGCCCGGTCCGCCCGAGCCGAGAGCTCGAAGTCAGAAGACACGTAGGACGTTGCAGAGCAGTTGGCGCCATCACTGCCGACGTGAGGCATCTCGCAACGATGCGTCCACGTCAGCGGTCACGTTGCGGCCGCCTTCTTGAGGCGTTGGCGGGCGCCGACGGCTTCGGCAACGGGGACAAGTTCGCTGGCCTTGCCGAGCCCGCGGGCTGGCACGTTGGTGTAGATCGCCTCGTATTCGCCGCCGCGAACCAGGTATGTCTCGTGCCAGATGCCCGAGCGGGCGCCCTTGCCGAGCCGCTTCACGTAATCGCGCCACACGTCCATGTGCGGGTCGGGGTCCTTGGCGAAGGCTTCGAGGTGTTCGAACGAGCGCCAGTACTGGATGGAGGTGAAGCCGGCCTGTTCGTGTCCGAGCAGGCCCTTCTCGGGGTGAGCCGAAAGGTACTTGAGCATATGGTTCAAGCTCCGCCGTCCGCCGAGATCGGCGAGCGATCGGAACAGCTGCCACTTGGAGTTCACCCGCGCTCCGATGATGAAGACCACGAAGTCTCCCGCGATCTGAGTCGTCCACCGCCCGCTCTTCACACTCGCCATGGGTCGCACCCTTCTCGTTTGTCTTGACTCATCATTCCTCCTTCAGGAGTGTGGTGGGCGGAATCGACCACCGCCTAAAGGATCCACGACGGCCCTGACACGACGATGACGGCGACGCCGACGGCCGGACGAACGGGTGTCAGCAAGGTGTCAGCGAGGCAGGCCATGGTTCACCCATGAATGAAGAAGAGACGGTCGATGCCCAGGCCGCCCGAACGGAGAGCCCGAAGTCAGAAGACCTGTAGGACTCGCAGCGCCGGACCGGAACCGTCAACACGCGCTCCATGCACCCTCAGCCGAATCGCCGCAGCAGATAACAACGCCTAATCGGTCGCCGGGTGCGCTGGCGGGGCAGCAGCGATCGAGAGTTCGCAGCCTCAGTGGCTCTCAGAGCAACCCAGACCCCGAACTCTCCAGACCGCGACACCAGGCGGACGAAAACTACTCAATCCTCAAGCCTGATATGGCTCGTGCGATGACGAGCTGCTGGATCTCCGACGTGCCTTCGAAGATTGTGTGGATCTTCGCATCGCGGTGCCAGCGCTCTACGGGGTACTCGCGGGTGTAGCCGTAGCCGCCGAGAATCTGGATGGCGTCCTCGGTCACGCGCACCGCAGTCTCCGAGGCCTTCCACTTGCTCATCGAGCCTTCGCCGTTCTTGAAGCCGCCGTTGCGCGACAGCCACGCGGCACGCCAGATCAACAGACGGGACGCGTCGATCTCGGTGATCATGTTGGCGAGCTTGAATGCAATCGCCTGGTTCATGATGATCGGGCGTCCGAACGCTTTGCGTTCCTTCGCATAGTCAAGGGAGTACTCATACGCCGCACGCGCGATGCCGAGCGCTTGCGCTCCCACCGTCGGACGGGTTGCCTCGAAGGTGGCCATAGCAGGCTGTTTCCCCGAAGATGCATGCGCTCCCGGCTTCGCGGCTTCGCGGGCCCGGGCCAACTTCTCTTCGAGCTTTTGGGTTCCGCCAAGGAGGAACTCGGCCGGAATACGAACATCGTCGAGCACGACCTCAGCGGTGTGCGACGCACGGATGCCGTGCTTCTTGTACTTCTGTCCCATCGACAGGCCCTTGGCCTCCTTCGGGATCACGAAGGACGCCTGACCGCGACCCTTGAGTTCGGGGTCGACGGCTGCAACGACGACATGGATGTTGGCGATACCACCGTTGGTGATCCATGCCTTGGTGCCGTTGAGCACCCACTCCTTCTTCTTCTCGTCATACACAGCGCGCGTACGAAGTGAGGACACATCGGAACCGGCATCGGGCTCCGACACGCAGAACGCGCCGAGCTTCACGTCGTCGGCGGTGCCGTAGCACTGGGGAACCCATTCCATGAGCTGCTCGGGCGTTCCGTTGCCGGCAATTCCGGCCGCGGCGAGACCGGAACCCATGATGGCCATGCCGATGCCGGCGTCGCCCCAGAACATCTCCTCGACGGCAACCGGCATCGTGAGCCCGGTCGGGTCACCGAGCATGGCCTGGGCGATGAAGTCCATCCCGTAGAGCCCGATCTTGGCGGCTTCTTGCACGATCGGCCACGGGAACTCTTCCCGCTCGTCCCACTCGTGGGCGGCGGGCCGCATTACGTCGACGGCGAACTGGTGGATCCAGTCGCGCAACGCAATCTGGTCATCGTTGAGCGATAGAGAGAACTCGGCCATGACAGGCACCTCCGGGGAAGGGATTCGAACGCTCTCGCTGTATCGGCGCGAGCAATGTGCTAACTGTAGCAAGCACGCAGGAGAACCTGAGCAATCACTCAACTTTCGTCTTCGTTTCGCCGCAGTTCCGCTGCGGCGGATCGACTCCAGGGACGCACGTCGGGCTTCCCACACCGCAGATCGCCCCGAAATCGACGTGAAATCGCTGATTTCGCTCGATGTGCGGCAGAACGAGGCCGATGTGCGGCAGGTGCGGCGGGGTACCCGACGGGCGGTCAGTGGGCCGAGGCGGGAGTGCCACGGCCGGTGTGGGGGAGAACAGCCGTCGTCCTCGACCGGGCTCGCACGACCAGCACAGCAGCGAGGGCATACAACGCGCCGCCGACGACGAACGGCGCAGCGATATCGACGTGGTCGTAGAGCAGTCCGCCTCCGAGAGGGCCGAGGACCCGGGCCAGCGATCCGAACGATTGCTGCGTGCCCATCAGCTCGCCCCGGACCGCCGGATCGATGCGCGCCGAGATCGTGGCCGAGAGCGACGGCGACGCAAAGCCTTGCCCCGCAGCCGTGAGCAACACCTGGGGGATGAGCATCCACCACGAATGAGTGACGGCCAACACGAAGAACCCGGCGGTCACCGACAGCAGGCCGAAGGTCAACACCGAGAGCTCGCCGAAGCGAGCGACCGCCTTCCCGACGAGCAGTCCCTGGACGATCATCAGCACCAGCCCGACGAAGGTGAACACGATGCCGGCCCCGCGTTGTCCGAACGACAGACGATCGTCCATGAACACGGTCACTAGCTGCTCGAATGCGGCGAAGGCGAAGAACGTCAAGAACACGATCACCAGCAACTCGCGCAACCCGTTCTCGTTCCACTTGCGGGCAAGGCCTTGGGTGGTTCCGGAAGGGTCTGCGGCGGCGGCCTCGGCGAGCGCCAGCCCCTTCGTTTCCGGTACCCGGATCCAGGTGGCGATGGCGTTCACGAGGGCGACTGCGGCGGCCCCGAAGAACGGTGCGCGCCGACCACCCGCCCAGGAGAGCAGGGCACCGATCGCCGGCCCAACGGTGAAGCCGATCCCGAATGCCGCGCCCATCATCCCCATCAACGCGGCCCGTCGCCGAGGTGGTGCCATGTCGGCAACCGACGCCTGGGCAACGCCGATCGTGGCGCCCGAGGCGCCGTCGAGTGCCCGGGCGAACAACAGCAGCCACAACACATTGGCCAGGCCCGTGAGGAGCGACGCGAACGCGGTGCCGAGCATCGACGCCACCAGCACCGGCTTGCGGCCGATGCGGTCCGACAGCTTCCCGAGCGGCCGGGCCACGATGAACTGCATTACGGAGAAGGCCGAACCGATGGCTCCGATGAAGAGTCCGTTGGCCCCCAACGACTTCGCGTACGGACCGAGGACAGGTACAGCGATGCCGAAGCCGATCATGTCGATCACCACGGCACTCCAGAGGACCCAGAAGCCGGGCGGCATCGGTTCTTTGGGCGGTTTGGTCGACGAGGATTTGGCGACCGTGGCGGACATGCGGACGTTCACGGTAGTCGGCCCCCCTCCGCACCGTTTCGCGGGAGGTGAGCCGTTGCCCACCCCCGAACGCAAAACGAGCCAGCCCGAAGGCTGGCTCGTTTCAGAAGATGTGCGTCGGACCGGGGCCAAACCCCAATCGACGCGGCGATTTCGTTAGAGGCCGAACGCCCTCCGGATCAGCCCGGACGAACGTTGGAAGCTTGCAGACCCTTCGGGCCCTGCTGCACCTCGAACTCCACTTTCTCGCCTTCGGCAAGGGAGCGATACCCCTGCTTCTGGATGGCGGAGTGGTGGACGAATACGTCCTGCCCTCCGTCTGACTGCGAGATGAAGCCGAAGCCCTTCTCTGCGTTGAACCACTTGACTGTTCCGGCTGCCATCGTTGGCGGCCCCCTTTTGATGCGGAGCTCGGGATGAGCTCTTGGGTGTTGAGAGAGAGGGACGAAGCCACCGACACTGCTGGATCGTGAACGAACCGGTGCTCAGCGGTGTTGCCACCAACCGAGCGCTCCGAGGCACTCGAAAATCTTGTGTTGCAGGATCAGAGGTTGGAACCCCTCGGTACGAAGCGTAACAGGGATCACATCACGTGTCGCCCGTCACAGCTAATTGAACCAACAAGCATCTTCCCAGGTCAGCGGACCCGGACGAGGCGGACCTAGGCCCGACGGACGGTCGACCCGGCCTTGGTCTGCTCGACGACCCAACCATCGGCCTGCAGCCTGGCCCGCGCGGCGTCGGCCGTCGACCAATCCTTGGACGCACGTGCGGCGTCGAGGACCTTGAGCAGATCGACGATCTCGAAGGGGACCGGGGCCTCCAAGGGCGCCGGGAACAGTCCGAGGGCACCTGCCATCTCGAACACTGTCGCCGCCAGGACGTCGGCGTGGGTGCTCTCCGTATCGAACGCAGAGTTGGCCACCCGCAGGGTTTCGAACACCACAGCCATCGCGCCCGGCGTGTCGAGATCGCGTTCGAGCTTCGCCCGAAAACGGGTGATCGCGTCGGCATCGAGCGTCGCGAGTGCCTTTTTCAGTCCGATCGTCGTCTGCGGCGATTCGCCCCAGCGACGGGCCAGGCCATCGAAGCGGCTGAGCGCCGTCTCGGCATCGGACAGCAGGTCGGGGGTGACCTCGATGGGCGAACGGTAGTGACCGCGCAGGATCAGCAAGCGGTACGCACGCGGATCGACCCGGCGGAGCAGGTCCGTGAGGGAGGTGAAGTTGCCGAGGCTCTTCGACATCTTCTCGCCCCCCATCTCGATGAACCCGTGGTGCACCCAGTGCCGGCAGAAGACGTGGCCCATCGCCACAGCCTGGGCCCGCTCGTTCTCGTGGTGCGGGAACATCAGATCGAGGCCGCCGCCGTGGAGGTCGAAACCCTCGCCGAGAATGTCAAGGCTCATCACGACACACTCGGTGTGCCATCCGGGACGTCCGGCGCCCCATGGCGACGGGTACTGAGGAACGTCAACCGGGCCGCTGGCCTTCTTCCACAGAGCGAAGTCGACCGGGTTGCGCTTGTGCGGATCGGACTCCACCCGGGCGCCGGCCTGGAGCGACTCGATCGTCTGACGCGCCAACAAGCCGTAGTCGGCAACCGACGACGGAGAGAAGTAGACGGTATTCGGGGTGTCGTAGGCGACACCCTTGTCGATGAGGGCGCCGATCAGCTCCACCATCCGATCGACGAACTCGGTGGCGCGTGGCGCACGATGGGGACGGAGCGCGCCGAGTGCGTCCGACGCCTTCCACCACTCGGCCTCGTACTTCTTCGTGAGCTCGCGTGCGGAGATCTTCAGCTCGGCGGCACGATCGATGATCTTGTCGTCGATGTCGGTGATGTTGCTGACGTGGGTGACCTCGAGGCCCATCCACTCGAGCGTGCGGCGGATCAGGTCCCACGAGAGCATCGCCCGGCCATGGCCGATATGGGGGAGGTCATAGACGGTCGGCCCGCAGGCATAGAACGAAAACTTCCCCGGCTCGCGTGGAACGAGCTCGACCGGACGGCCCAGAGCAGTGTCATGAAGGGAAAGCACGCGCTACAGGCTACGACCTGGTTGGAACACCCAACCCGCGTTTCCCGTCGGACCGGCGCTTCGACTCGTCTGCCCTGACGGAACTCCCCACCCCCGCTCCCGAGGTCCGTGCACCGGACTGCCCGGCGATCAGCGTCAGCGCCGCCAGGTTCAGACCGAGAAAGAGACTGCCGGTGTCGCCCATGAAGATGGATGCCGGGTGGAAGTTGTAGACGAGAAAGCCGCTGGTCGCTCCGAGCAGGATGGCGAGATATGCGGCCTCCGGCGTGGCACCGGTCTGATGA
>JANOJN010000243.1:0-9711 GCA_031418775.1 Acidimicrobiia bacterium | reverse complement strand
GCCGGCGCCGTAGGAGCAACCACCCCGGAACCTCTCAGGCACCCGCACCGTCATCGTCAGCAAGAAGGGACACCTTCGAACCGGCAACGCTGGAGAGCCGACCGTCCCGCCAGGGCGGACGCACCGAAGGTGAAAAGTCCGCTGCGGTTCCGGCGGACGAATCTCTCAGGTCAACGGACAGCGGGGGAATCCATTCGCGCACACCTGTGCCCACGAGGAGTCCCATGTCCGCTGTCCCGCAACGCACACCATCCGTTCCGTCCCAGGACCTGTCGGCATTTTCCGATCGCCATCTCGGGCCGACATCGAGCGAGATGGACAAAATGCTCGCGGCTCTTGGAGTGCCGACGATCGAGGCTCTGCTCGACGAGGTCGTTCCCGACTCGATCCGCGTCCGCGAACCGCTGAGCTTGGCCGCGCCGCTCTCGGAGACCGAGGCGCTCGACCGGCTTCGCCAGATCGCCTCGGGCAACACCGTGATCACATCGATGCTCGGCCAGGGATACGCCAACTGTGTGGTGCCACCGGTCGTCCTCCGCAACGTGTTGGAGAGCCCGGCCTGGTACACCTCCTACACGCCGTACCAGCCCGAGATCAGCCAGGGGCGCCTCGAGGCGATCCTGAACTTCCAGACGATGGTCGCCGATCTCACCGGCATGGATCTGGCGAACGCCTCGCTCCTCGACGAGGCGACGGCCGCCGCGGAAGCGATGGCGCTCGCCCACCGCCAGTCGAAGTCGAAGTCGGACCGGTTCCTGCTTGATTCCGGATGCCATCCGCAGGTCATCGACGTCGTTCGGACTCGCGCCGAACCGCTCGGCGTGGAACTTGTCGTCGCTCCTGCCCACACCCTCGCCGCGCAGGTCGCGGAGGGCTCGTTCGGCTGCCTTCTCGCCTGGCCAGACACCGGTGGATCGCTCGGTGACCGTCACGCCCGCGGCTCGCTGGTCGACGCCGTGCACGCAGCCAAGGGACTCGTGTGCGTAGCCACGGACCTCCTTGCCTGCACCGTCCTGACGCCGCCCGGGAGCTGGGGGGCAGACGTCGTCGTTGGATCGGCCCAGCGATTCGGCGTGCCGCTCGGCTTCGGCGGGCCGCACGCCGGGTTCATGGCCGTGCGCGATGCCGACAAGCGGGGGCTGCCGGGACGCCTGGTCGGGGTATCCGTCGACGCGGCCGGACGGACGGCGATGCGCCTCGCCCTGCAGACGCGCGAGCAGCACATCCGCCGCGACAAGGCGACGAGCAACATCTGCACCGCCCAGGTCCTCCTCGCCGTGATGTCCGGCATGTATGCGTGCTGGCACGGACCGGAGGGCCTTCGCCGGATCGCCCGGCACACCCACGACGGCGCCTCAGTCGTTGCTGCCGGAGCCAGGAGCGTGGGACTCGACACGGAGAACTCGACCTGGTTCGACACTGTCACCCTCAGGGTGCCCTCCCGGGCGGAGACCGTCTTGGCCGACGCCCTGACACGAGGCGTGAACGTCCGCTTGGTCGATGCCGACCACATCGCCGTCACGTGCGACGAAACAACCACCGACGATCACCTCGCGGCGGTGCTGTCGTCACTGGGTTGCCCCGCCTCGCCCAGCGAGTTGCGTCTCGAAGGGGTCTCCAGCGGTATGCCCGACGAGGATCGGAGGACCGGCGAGATCCTCACCCATCCCGTGTTCCGCCGCTACCGCACCGAAACGGAGATGCTCCGCTACCTGCGCCGCCTCGCGGATCGCGACCTCGCCCTCGACCGGACGATGATCCCCCTCGGCTCGTGCACCATGAAGCTCAATGCCACGACGGAGATGATCCCCGTCACGTGGCCAGAGTTCGCCGACGTGCATCCGTTCGCACCGGCCACCCAAACTGCCGGGTACCGCGGGCTGATCGACGAACTCGAGCGGATGCTCGTGGAAATCACCGGCTACGACGCGGTCTCGCTACAGCCGAACGCCGGATCGCAGGGCGAGTATGCGGGCCTCCTCGCCATACGGGCGTACCACCGCTCCCGCGGCGAGAGTGCTCGGACTGTTTGTCTGATCCCGTCATCGGCCCACGGCACGAACGCCGCCAGCGCGGCGATGTGCGGCATGACCGTCGTGGTGGTCGCCTGCGACGACAGTGGCAACGTGGACCTGGAAGACCTCCGCGCGAGGATAGCTGAACACGGCCCGCAACTAAGCGCGCTGATGATCACCTACCCCAGCACCCACGGTGTGTTCGAGACGGCAATCGTCGACATCTGTGCTCTTGTCCACGGTGCGGGCGGTCAGGTGTACCTCGACGGGGCCAATCTCAACGCGCTGGTCGGTCTGGCCAAGCCGGGGAAGTTCGGCGCGGACGTCAGCCACCTCAATCTCCACAAGACGTTCTGCATCCCCCACGGCGGCGGAGGACCCGGAGTCGGACCGGTATGTGTCAAGACCCACCTCGCGCCGTTCCTTCCCGGCCACGGCGCGATCGAGGGCACGTCATCGGTCGCTGGTCACGCTTCCGAAGCATCCATAGGTGCGCTTACTTCTGCGCCGTACGGATCGGCCGGAATCCTGCCGATCCCATGGACGTACATCACGATGATGGGACCGGAGGGGCTTCGGATGGCCACAGCGATGGCGATTCTCTCGGCGAACTACATCGCCCATCGGCTCCAGGGCTACTACCCGGTCCTCTACACCGGCCGGTACGGACGCGTGGCCCACGAGTGCATCCTCGATCTCCGCCCCCTGACGCAGTCGACGGGGATCACCGTCGACGACGTCGCCAAACGACTCATGGACTACGGATTCCATGCACCCACCATGTCGTTCCCGGTCGCCGGCACGCTCATGGTCGAACCGACGGAGAGTGAATCGCTCGCCGAGCTGGATCGCTTCTGTGACGCCATGATCGCGATCCGGGGCGAGGTCGACCGGGTCGTGTCCGGGGAATGGCCGGCCGACGACAACCCGCTTGTCCACGCTCCACACCCGGCTGAGGACGTGCTCAGCGACTCGTGGAACCGCGCGTACCCTCGCGAGGTTGCTGCCTACCCGCTCCCGACGCTGCGCAAGGACAAGTACTGGCCGCCCGTCTCACGCATCGACGGTGCCTTCGGCGACCGCAACGTCGTCTGCTCGTGTCCGCCGCTTTCCGACTATCACTGACCCCGTCCTGCCGTCACCACGGGACAGGCTCGCATCATCCGGAGCGACCCCCGAACCCGAGGCAGTTACAACTCGAGGGCGTTACTCGTGGACATCGAGCTCCCGGCGCCGACGGAGAAGTCGTCGTCGGCCGCAACGTCCACCCTCCGGGAGCGCCAGGCATCGCTTCGTCCCGGCAGGTCGCGCGCCGCAACCGAGAGAATGGCGAGCCAGGCTGCGCCGACGAGGAGCGTGCCCCTCACCGACCAGTGGTCCATCGCCCAACCACCCCACATCGCGCCGAACGGGACGGTGCCGCCGAACGCCATGAACCACAGCGCCATCACCGGAGCCCGTCGGCGGACGTCGAGGTGGGCCTGCAGCACCGACGACATGGCCGTCGTCGATCCGAAGTACGCAAACCCCAGAGCGAAGGCGACCGGCATGGCAACCGCCGGTGAACCGGCGAACGACCAGGCGGCGAGCGCCACCGCGAATCCGACGAAGAACTCCGACACCAACCGACGCTTGTCGCGACGAGCGAGCACCGTGCCGATGCTCAACGCTCCGAGCGCCGCGCCGAAGCCCCACGTGGAGAACAGGATGAGATACGTCCGCTTACTGGTCGTGCCGAAGGATCGTTCGACGATGGTCGCGAACTGTCCGATGAACGGCAGTGAGATGAGCGACAGCGAGAAGAGGTAGACGAGCAGCGTCCCGACCACCGGGTTCGCTCGCGCCTCGCGGATGCCGTCGAGGAATGCCGCTTTGCCCGACGATCCGCGATGTTCGATCCGGCGTCGCATCGGCAGCTTCCACAGGGCAACGATCATCGCGAAGTACGAAAGAGCGTTGAGGAAGAAAAAGCCCGGCACGGCGAAGCCCGCGGCGGTCAGCGCGAGCACGATGATCGGGGCCACCGACCGCGATCCGTTCATGGTCGCCGAGTTGAGCGATATCGCTCCACCGATGTTCTTCGGTTCGACGAGTTCAGGGAGGACAGAGGACGTCGTCGGCTGGGAGATGGCGTTCGCGGTGCCGATCACCAGGATCGCCAGGAACAAGGCCAGGGGCGACTTCGCCTTCCACGCCACGAACGCGAGCCCGAACGCGGCGAGGGATTGCACACTCTGCGCGCCGATCATCAGCTTCTTGCGGTCGACCCGGTTGGCCAGGACGCCGCCCGGAATCGAGAGCAGCAGCAGGGGACCAAGCTGAGCGACCGTGAGCAGCCCGACGAACGACGCCGAGCCCTTCGGGTTGGCTGCACTACGGGTCAGGTCCAGGGCGAACGGCGCCACGACGACGTTCTGCAGCCAGGTACCGACCATCGAGAGGGTCGATCCGATGTAGAGCCGCCGGAACGCCGGTGACGCCCACGCCGCCCCGATCGACCCTTCAACCACCGGTTTCACCGTGTGCTCAGGTCTCTGACCCTTGGGTTGCCTTTCGGCGTCAGCGGCGTTCAAGAACATCCATTCTCGCGCCCGGCGCGCGCCGAGACCCAGCTCAGATGACCGGTGTCACATCGACCGCACGGGCCAGCGCGTCGACCAGCGGGTTCGCCAGCAGGTCGGCCAGCGGCAGGCCGACCACGTTCTGCACGTTGCCGCTGACCCGAGCGACCAGTGCGCCGCCGATCCCCTGGATGGCGTAGGACCCGGCCTTGTCCATGGGCTCGCCGGTGGCGAGGTAGCGCTCGATCGCCGCGTCGTCGAGCGCCCGGAACGTGACCTCGGTCGTGGACAGGTTCACCCAGGTGTCCGCGGGCGTGCCCGCCAGCACGACGGCCATTCCGGTATGCACCCGGTGGGTTCTTCCGCTGAGCGCGGCCAGCATGCTGCCGGCGTGGACCGGGTCGGTGGGCTTTCCCAGAATGAACCCGTCGAGCTCGACTGTGGTGTCGGCACCGATCACGATGGTGCCGTGTTCGTGACGCGCCGCGACGTGCTCGGCCTTCGCCCGGGCGAGTCGGACCACATAGGAGGTCGGATCCTCCCCGACGAACTCGGTCTCGTCGATGTCTGCGGCGTCGACACGGAAGCTGAGTCCGAGCGTGGCCAGCAACTCGCGTCGGCGAGGTGAGCCCGAGGCGAGGACCAGACTGGTCTGCTCAACCACCGGAGCCGCCGGCGATCTCGGCGTCGAGTGACGGTGGTGTCGGATCGTCGCGGTCGTCGAGGTAGCCGTAGGGCAGATGCACCGGCTTCGGACCATTCGTATGTCCACGTTTGAATCGGCGCCCACCCTCAACGAGCTCGAGCGTGGGATCGAGTTCGGCCAGCACGTCGTCGAGCTCAGGAAGCGACGAGACCATCCCGAGGCGACGGCGGACATCGGGACCGACGGTGTACCCCGTCATGTACCAGCCGGCATGCTTGCGGAAGTCGCGGATGCCCTTGCCGTTACCGATGGCCCGGGCCGCTGCGGCCTCGACCGGTCCGAGGTCTTGTGCCCGACGCCGCGAGAGCGGAAGTCCGTCGAAGTGTTCGACGAGCAACGCCGCGTGCTCGCGCATGGTGACGATGACCTCGCCCAGTCGCGGGGGCGGAGGGATGTCCTTGCCGTCGAAGGCCGCCGCGAGATCACCGAACAGCCAGGGACGGCCGAGGCACCCACGCCCGACCACCACACCATCGCAGCCGGTCTCGGCCATCATGCGCAGAGCATCCTCGGCTTCCCAGATGTCGCCGTTGCCGAGCACGGGAATGGTCGTCACCGTCTGCTTCAGCTCGGCGATGGCGGACCAGTCGGCGTCGCCGGAGTAGAGCTGCTCAGCCGTTCGGGCGTGGAGGGAGACGGCGGCGACACCTTCCTCCTCGCCGATCCGACCGGCGTCGAGGAACGTGAGCAGGTCGTCGCGGATGCCTTTTCGGAACTTGATGGTAACGGGCACCCGCCCACCGGACTCCGCGCGAGCCGCCTGAACCGCAGCCCGAACGATCGAACGAAAGAGCGCGCGCTTCACCGGCACGGCCGAGCCCCCACCGTTGCGCGTGACCTTCGGCGCCGGGCAGCCGAAGTTCATGTCGATGTGATCCACGTCCCCGGCGGCCACAAGCCGTCGAACGGCCTCACCGAGTGAGTGCGGCTCCGTGCCGTAGAGCTGTAGCGAACGGGGGGTCTCATCGGCACCGAAGTGGACCATCCGCATCGTGCGCGGCGTCTGTTCGAGGACCGCCCGGGCCATGACCATTTCCGATACGTAGAGCGCACCGCCATAGCGCCGGCAGAGCTGGCGGAACGGGGCGTTCGTCACGCCGGCCATCGGGGCGAGCACGACCGGATGGGACAGCGTCAGCGCGCCGATCTGCACGGGTGTCGACGCATTCACGCCGTCCAGTCTCCCAAACACTCAGCGCAGCATGGACCGGGCCGAGGCATCAAGGCTGTCCGCCTCCGAGACCAGGCAGAGGTCATGCTTCAAATGGCGCATGACGGTCACGAGGATCAGCGCACCGGCGACAATGGTGTCGACGCGATCCGGTGCCAGACCTGGATTGTGCGCTCGATCACGGCGGTTCTCTGTGGCCAGCGTCCGGAAGACGTCTTCGGCTGCGGCGCGGGAGAGCTCGAATCGGTGGAGCCGCTCGCGATCGTAGGTGGACAGACCGATCTCGACGGCGGCCACGGTGACAATGGAACCGGCGACGCCGATGAGACGGTCCGCCGACTTGAGCTCCGGAATCTCCCGTTCGGCATCGTCGAGGTGTGAATGCATCACCGCCACGGCGTTGGAGAGCTCCTCCGCTCTGGGGGGATTCCCGTGAAGCCACTGCTCGGTGAATCGGACACAGCCGGCATCGATCGACCACACCCCGACGGGATGTTCACCGGGACGCCCCACCGCCAGCTCTGTCGACCCGCCGCCGATGTCGACGACGACGTCGTGGAGCGGCTCACCCCACTCGTTCGCCCGCGGTGCCAGCCATGACGTCGCTCCCCGGAACGACAGCTCGGCTTCTTCCGCCCCACTGAGGAGTTCGGGGCGTCTGCCGACTGCGGCTTCAACCAGCTCGAAGAACTCGTCGCGGTTCGACGCGTCCCGCGACGCCGAGGTGGTGGTGACCCGTACTCGTTCGGCGCTCACCCCATGGAGCTCGAGAGCGGTGGCGTAGGAACGGAGGCTGGCGAGCGTCCGCTCCATGGCATCGGCAGCGAGGACGCCGGTGGCATTGACGCCGGTGCCGAGCTTCGTGACGGCGACCTCGCGAACGAGTTCGTCGCCCGAGTGTCCGAGGATGAGCAAACGGGTCGAGTTCGATCCGATGTCGATGGCGGCGGCGTTCATGACGACTCCGATTCTTGCCCGGTCCGGCGAATCGGTTCGTCGCGGTCCTTCGGCGCGAGCCGGTCCCATACCCACCGGCCGACCGGGTCGGGACCACCGGCAAGGAAGTATGCGTAGTGGGCGTGGAGACACTTCGTTCCCTGACGCGTGCCGCCGACACCGCCGCTCGGACGCGGCCCGGCCCAGTCGGACGGGATGGCGGCGGCGCGATCACGGGCGTATGCCGCGTGGGCGGCCGCGATGTCTTCGGCGGCGACGTCGGCCTCGACGGCGCGGACCCCGCCGCCGGCTTCGAGCCTGCCGATGGCGTCGTTGGCCCGGGCCGAAGCAAGGAGCCAGTATCTCGTCGGCATCGGTGTGCCGTCGCGCTCGAACGGCGCATTGCGGGTTACCACGGGAACCCCGTCCCGACGGCGGACGACGACATCGAAGGCAGCCTTCGGGACCCGCCCGAGGAGTTGGGTGACGACGAGGAGATCCTGTTCGCTGGTCGGCCCGAGCGTCGGGTCGTGAGGTCCGGTCGTCACGCTGTCAGTTTCGCCGATCGCTCGAACGTCGAGGTGATCGCGGCAGCTGCCGCGACCGCGCAGCCGAACGAGAGCACGGCGACTGTCGCCATGCCGGAGTTCACGTACAACCAGGTGCCGAGGGCTGCTCCGACCGCTCGGGACACGGTCACGATTGCGCCGTTGATCGCCATGAAGCGTCCGCGGGAGGAGCCGCCGACTTCGGAGTTGATCGAGAGCTGGGAGACATAGGCGAACTCGAACGAACCGAACAACAGCACCACTCCGGAAGAGGCGAGTAGCGCCGAGCTTCGGGAGGATACGACAACGAGGGATGCGAGGGCCATGAGAACGGCGCCCAACGCCACGGATCGTCGCTTGCCGAGTCGGTCGGCGAATGCCGCAGTAGAGCCGCTTCCCAGCAATTCGACGACGCCCAAACCAATGGTAAGCGCGCTGACTGACGCGGTGGAGAAGCCATGGCGGTCCTTCAACCACGCGCCGTACGACGCGAACACCACCACGGCCCCGAGGGTAAGCAGCGTCGACGTTGCGACGGCCGCGAGCACCCGTCGGTTCCAGTGGATGCGTGGTGGCGGGGTCCCGGTGCGCAACGGCTTCTCCATCGGGCGCGTCTCGTGCGCGACAAGGGACCGGGCCAGCATCGGGATTACGGCAATCGTCAGCGCCCCGATGCCGAGGAACGGCCACCACCAAGAACCGCGGTCGATCAGGTACCCGGCGATCGGTGCACCGATGAGAAGCGAAAGCGCCCACGAGGCTTCGTAGAGGCCGATGGCGCGTCCGCGCTGGGCATAGGGGACCCGGACGCCGATCCAGGTCTGCGCGGATGTCGTCATGATGGCCGTGCCACAGGCGACGAGCGCCGAACAGATGCCGAAGACCCACAGGGTCGATCCGGCGCCGAGCAGCAGAGCCCCGACTCCTGCCATGCCGACGCCCACCACGATCCAGCGCCGAGTGTGCCCTCGGTCGAGTTGACGGCCGATACCGATGTTCGCCAAGCCGGTCAGCTCGCCGAGTCCCTGAACACGCCCCACGGAATCGAGGGACACGCCGAGGCCCCGGGCGATGTCGGTGTTGAACGGATAGGCGAGGCGAAGCGCCATGTTCACGCAGAACTTGGCGACCAGGAGCCAGGTGAAGGGCCGACGGATCGAAGTTGGCGCTTCCGCCGAGGCAGTCACGATGCGCGGAAGTACGTTTGCTTACTTTCGACGGCGGAACAGCAGGAACAGCACCAGCAGGACGAGAGCAACCGGCGCGACCCGCTTGAGAATCGGCGTGCCTGCCGTCTCCAACAGGTCGACCGGTTCTGCTGCCTTGTATTCGATCTTGCGGACCGTCGGCTTCACCGGTTCCGTCGGCTCCGAGGAGGACGTTGCGGTACCCGACGTTGTGGCCGACGCACCGATGCCCGCAGCAGCAGCACTTGTCGCGCCGACGCCAGCGGCGGCCTCAGCCGAAGCCGTGGCCACCGCAGCGAGGGTCTCCTCCGGTTCGCTCAGGACGTCGTGGTGAAGGCATTCGACGAACTGCGACAGCAGCTTCTCGCTGACCTCCGTCAGCACACTGGCGCGCGCGAACTGCGCGACCTTGCCCGAGATCGACAGGTCATTGTGGATGTTCACCTTGGTCGACTCAGGGCTGACAGCCGTGAGGCGCATCGTGACCGTGACCGATGCATTCCCCTGACCTTTGGAGTCGCGCCCCTCACCCCGCAGCTTGGCGACGTGGTTCACGTCATCCTTCTCCAGGAACGTGGCCTTTCCCT
>JANOJN010000242.1:0-1719 GCA_031418775.1 Acidimicrobiia bacterium | reverse complement strand
TGATCTCGGAGCTCGGAGCAGAACTGGCGGCACGTCGTGACGCCGGGTCGTCGGCTGCTTCGTTCCCCTTGGTGGTGGTCGTGATCGATGGCTGGTCGATGTTGCGCACTCCGGGCGGTGACGCGGCGATGCTCGCTCTCGGAGACGCCCTCACACGGCTCGTCGTCGAGGGCGCCGGGCTCGGGCTTCGATTCGTCATCGGGACCGATCGGGCGACGTCGCTCTCGAACGCAATCACCCCCTCGATTACGACCCGGCTCGTGCTGTGCCCGGCCGACCCGGCCGAGGCGGCGGTTTCCGGGGTGCGGTTCTCGCCTCTTGCGGCCGGCGTTCCGGGTCGGGCGTTGATCGCCGGGCGGCCGGGCGTCGAAGTGCAGGTGTGGCGCACCTCCGAGCTCGACGTCACCGCGGCCGTGGCCTCTCTGCCGGCCGAGCGGCGTGCCCCGGGCATCGAGGTGCTGGCCGAAGAGGTTTCGCTCGCGGAAGTCCTCGCCGAGGCTCACGTCGTTCGCTGGGCGCCTGGATCCGTCGACGAGGGCGCGTGGGTGGTCCCCTTCGGCGTCGGCGGAAACACCCTTCGCGTGGTCCGTCTCGTGCTCCGTGCGGGTGAGCCGTTCCTCATCTGCGGGCCGGCCCGCAGTGGCCGTTCGACCGCGCTCGCGACGATTGGCGCCGCAATGGCGCACTGCCGGCCCGACGTCGCGCTGGCAACCTTGCGCAGGGGCTCGGACCCGGCGGCGTTCGTCGAGGAGGTGCGAGAGGTTCGCCGTTGCCACGGCCAGGTTCTGGTGGTCATCGACGATGTCGAACGCGTCGAAGACCCCCAAGGAGTGCTCGCGCGGTTGCTCGCCGACGACGGGAACGATCTGCGCGTGGTGGTCGCCGGCCGCGCCGATCTGCTCCGTGCCGCCTACGGACACTGGTCGGCGGCGGCGCGTCGGTCTCGTCACGGTCTCGCGCTCCGGCCTAATCCTGACGTGGACGGCGAACTGTGGCAGGCCCCGCTGCCGCGTCGCCTGCAGGTGCGGGGCGGCCCCGGCCGCGGAGTGCTGGTGCACGACGGTTCCGTCGAGATCGTCCAGGTGGCACGTTCCCGACCGGAACGTTCGGGGGATTCGGTGCGATGAGGGCCTCTGGCCCGAGGCTGCTGGGTAGCGCGACCTGTTTCCACTGAACCATCTATCAGTCACGCACAGTGGTTGCTAGGGTGAACGTGTGCTCGATGACCGTGACCTGACGCAACTCGAGGCCGCAGTGGCGGCGGATCCGGCGAACGCGGACGCCCGGCGCCAGCTCGCCGAGGTCCTCCTCGGCGCCGGCCAGCCCGGCGGGGCCTTGGGGCATGCCCGGATCCTCCTCACGTCGATGCCCCGTGATGCGTCGTTGCTGGGCCTCGCGGCCATGGCGGCAGACCTGAGCGGTGACCACCGTGCGGCTGTTGTGCTCGGCTCCGCGCTCCGTAGCGTCCAGCGGGGTGACCTCGCCGGGTCCGAGCTCCGCTCGGCCCCGACGCTCTCGCCGTCGGCCGTTGTCTCGTTGCTCGGGTTCGGTGATGTCGCCGGCATGTCGGAAGAACGCCGGCGCGTCGAACGCTCGCTCGTCGAGCCTTGGCGGGCGGCGCTTCGCATCGGCGCCGTCGATGCCGAGGGAGTTCTGCTCTACGGTCCACCGTCGTCGGCGAAGCGGTTCTTCGCCCACGTCGCGGCGGGCGAACTCGCC
>JANOJN010000241.1:0-2997 GCA_031418775.1 Acidimicrobiia bacterium | reverse complement strand
GGCTGCGATCATGGATCAGCTCGGCATTCGTGCCACCCGTCACCTGGTACTGAACCGCTCTGACGCCAAGGTTGGTCTCTCGGCGAAGGACATCAGCGAGACGATCGGCTTGTCGATCGCCGCCGAGGTGCCCAGTTCGCGGGCAGTCCCCACGTCGGTGAACATCGGTGTTCCTGTTGTCGAGCACGATGCCCGGAGTTCGGCTGCCCGGGGACTCACCACACTCGGATTGCGTCTGCTCGAAGACGGAGGCAAGCCCGCCGCCGCAAAGTCATGGAGGGACTTCCTGCGATGAGCCTCAAGGACAAGCTCGAAAATGCCAAGCCGGGTGCAACGGCGGGAGCGGCGATCGGCGATTCCAGCGCGGTCGTGCGCTCGATCGTGGTCGCCTCTCGAGCTGACCCGGTTGCGCAGCTCCGGCGCAATGCCCAGGAGGCACTGTTCGCCCGGATCGGGAACCGCCTCTACGACGCATCTCTTTCATCGGACCAGCTCCGGGCCATCGTTGTCACCGAGCTGAGCGGCATCATCGCCGAGAACGACGTGGCTTTCTCTGACGAGGAGCGTCAGCGTCTTGTGCAGTCCGTAACCGAGGACGTGCTCGGCTACGGTCCGATCCAGGAGTTCCTCGACGATCCGTCCGTCACGGAAGTCATGGTCAACTCGACCGAATCGATCTACGTCGAACGGCATGGCAAACTCGTCGACACCGGCAACCGCTTCTACTCGGCCGAGCACCTCCGGCGCCTCATCGAGCGGATCGCGTCACAAGTCGGGCGGCGCATCGACGAGGCGTCACCGATGGTCGATGCTCGTCTGCCCGACGGGTCACGCGTCAACGCCATCATCGCGCCGCTTGCCGTCGACGGACCCGTGCTCACCGTACGCAAGTTCTCGCGTCGCGCCCTCACCAGTACCGATCTCGTCGACATCGGCACGATGACGCAACAGCTCGCCGAGTTCCTCGAAGCGTGCGTGAAGGGCAAAGTCACGATGGTCGTGAGCGGCGGGACCGGCACCGGCAAGACCACCTTGCTGAACGTGTTGTCGTCCTTCATTCCCGAAGATGAGAGGATCATCTCGATCGAGGACGCCGTCGAGCTCCAGCTCCAGCAACGACACCGGATTCGCCTCGAGAGCCGCCCCGCGAACATCGAGGGCAAAGGTTTGGTCGCAATCCGAGACCTGGTCCGCAACGCGCTTCGCATGCGTCCTGACCGAATCCTGGTAGGCGAGGTCCGTGGCCCCGAGGCAATCGACATGCTCCAGGCTATGAACACCGGTCACGAGGGCTCGCTGACCACATTGCACGCCAACTCGCCCCGCGACGCACTCTCTCGCATCGAGACCATGGTGCTGATGGGCGGGATGGACATCCCCCTCCAGGCGGTCCGCGAGCAGGTTGCCTCCGCTATCGATCTGATCGTCCACATCGAACGCCTGAGCGACGGGACACGCCGTGTTGTTGGCGTCAGCGACGTCACGGGCATGGAGGGAGCGACGATCCAGCTCAATGAGCTGTTCACCTTTGACTACACCGCCGGCCTCGATCCGAACGGGAGGCAACGGGGCTCGATTGCGCCGACTGGCATCCGGCCGACGTTCGAGGCGAAGATTCGCAAGTCCGGGTTCGAGCTCGGGGCTGATGCGTTTCGGAGCGAACCTGAAACCATCCGTCGCGTCTTTCCACGATGAGGCTCTTCGCACGTCTCGTGACGGGCGTCCTGGCCGCTTTGGCGCTGGCCGCACCGGCGATGGCGATCGATCCGGCGGCTCCGCTACAGGTGCAGGGAGTCGATGTCACCAACTACCCCCAAGCACGTGCCATCGTCGTGCCCCCGCGGGAGCTGACCACAGACGCGATCCGCCAGGGCACGTTCTCGGTCCTCGAAGCAGGCCAGGTGCGCAAAGCCGTCGTTGAACCCCTGCCCAGCGGCAATCTCGATGTCGTCCTCGTCATCGACACGTCCGGGAGCATGAAGGGCAAGGCCATCGTCGCCGCGCGCCGAGCCGCGGCATCGTTCGTGGAGGCGATGCCCGCTGACACCCGTCTGGCAGTCGTCGGATTCGGCAGCGTCGCGAAGGTCAATAGCCCCTTCACGACCGATCGCGCCAAGACCAGCGCTGCTCTCGCCGCGCTACAGGTGCGGGGCCAGACGGCACTCCACGACGCGTTGATCACCGGTTCGAAGCTCTTCGGCGGCGGCCCCGTGCCCTCCGGGGCGCGCCGAGTGATCGTCGTGCTGAGCGACGGCGGGGACACCGCCAGCAAGTCGACGCTCGCCGACGCATCCCGAGCGATGAGTTCGGCCAGCGTCTCGCTCTACGCAATCGCGTTGGCCACGAGTGAGAGCGACAACGCGACTCTCACACTCCTGGCCACGAACGCCGGCGGCGTCGTCGCGCCGGCAGTCGACCCGACCGCCCTGAAGGGCGTGTTCGATGGGGTAGCCAACTCGGTGCTGCGGCAGTACCGGCTTCGCTGGACGTCCGGTGCCAGAGGAGCCACCGATGTGACGCTGAGCCTGCAAGTCGGCGGGCGAAGCTGGCAGACGGTGCAACCCGTGTCTTTCCCGGCCACGCCGGCATCCGTTCAACGTTCTCCCGTGGAGGGGCCAGCGCCTGTCCCGCCACCAGTGACGGTCAGAACCCGGATCGGCACAGCCACGAACGGCGATCCGTGGCTGTACACCGGCCTCGGCGCCGGGTTCCTGGCGATTTTGCTCGCCGTCGGCGTTGCGGCCTGGCCACGGCCACCGAAGCGCCGCCTCGCCGTCGAGATGGGGATGCGCCGACGGAACGAGGTTTCCGGGTTCAGCCAGCAAATCATCGGGGCCACGCGTTCTTATTTCCAGCGTCGGGGGCGTGGCGAGCGGCTGGCGGCCCTCCTCGAGCGGGCTGGCATGACCATCGACGCACCGACTGCCGCAGTCCTCGCCGGTGTTGTCGCGCTGTTGTGCGTCATTGTGGGGGCGGCCCTGGCCGGAGTCTTCGGCG
>JANOJN010000240.1:0-39529 GCA_031418775.1 Acidimicrobiia bacterium | reverse complement strand
CGACATCCGTCGGACCGCTTCGCGGGAGCACAGGATCGTGCCGAACACATTCACGGCGAACATCGTCTGGATCCGCTCGAGGGTGAGCGCGTCGACGCGCGTCTTCGGCCCGACGATCCCGGCGTTGTTCACCAGTGCTCGCAACGGACCGAGTTCGTCGATCGCTCCGAACATCGTCAACACGTCGTTCTCGTTGCTGACGTCGGCGCGGATCGTGCGAACCGTGGCGCCCCGCGCTTCGCAAGCCTGCTCGGTCGCCGCAGCTGCTGCGGTGTCGGACCGGTAGGAGAGCACCAGGTCCCAGCCCTGTTCCGCGAGGGCGAACGCCGTGGCCTTCCCGATTCCCCGGGTACCGCCGGTGACAAGAGCAAGTGGACGCACGATCACGACGCTATGCGCCGATCGCCGACGTCCCGCTCGAAATGATTTCTCTGTCAGGGCGCGTGGCTGTGGGGCTGGCGCAGATGGCGTCGGCTCCGCGTGAAAAGGACCCACCCCACGGCCAAGACGAACCAGCAACTGATCGCCCGATAGGCCAGCGCGGTCGGCAGCGCGTGTAACTCGGAGATCCCGCCGGCAGCCAATGCCGACGCGATCGCTGCTTCGACGATGCCCACACCGGCCGGAGTGAAGCCGACAGCGGCCGCTCCGATGCCGGCGGCGTAGATGGCGAACATGAATCGCCACGGCACAGGCTGGCCGAAGCCCGCAACTGTTGCGCACAGACATGCGGCGTCGAGCAACCAGTTGCTCAGCGCAAAGATCATCACGAGAGCGGCGTCGATACGGCCGAGGTGGTAGGAACCGAGGCGGTCGACGAGATCCCTCGACCATCCTTGGGGGTTTCCCGGCCGACGGAACAGCCGAAAGACGAAGCGCGTGGGGCCGTTGAGCAACCGGGCAACGCTGTCGCGGCCGGCCGGGCGCCGCACCGCGACCAGGACGAGGAGCATCGGAATAGTGCCGAGCAGCGTCAACCCCACGCCTGCCAACGCAGCGATCCCATTCCCCGAAAGCACCGCCCCCAAAGCGATCAGCAACGCGAATGCAACGGTCGAGACGACCCCGGTAATCATCAGGGTCCACGCGATCAGCCCGGAGTCGGCGCCGCGGTGGCTGTACTCCGAAGCGGTGTGGGCCGTCGCAGCAGCCGAACCCGCGACGGGCAGAGTAACGGAGACGGCATTGCTCGCATACGTGATCCGCAGAGCCTCCAACAGCGGGATCCGGATGCCCCCGGCCTTCAAGGTGATCCGCTGCACGCGCGCAAAGCTCGCCATTGAGCCGATCTCGAGCGCGAAGGCAGCGACCAGCCACATCGGATGGGCGACGCGCAGCGAGAGTCCATTTGCGCGGAACGTGAACCAGATGAGCCACAGCGCGAAGACCAGCACGGCGGCGTACTCGACGGTGCGGTGGTGGCGGCGTCGCTTCGCGCCGTGCAGGCGTCGCGAGGGAAGTTGCCACGACGACCAACCGGGGACGTTCGCCGACTCTTCTCGCTCGGTCGGCTCTTCTCGATGAGTCGTGCTCATGCGTACCTCGCCGTGACCAGAGTTGGCCTTCGCGTTTAACCGGTTCGTCGGAACTTGGAGACGAGATGCGGCCCAGCTTTCACGGCAGCGTACCGGGGTGGATTCGTCGGCGACGAGCAGGTGGGGAGACACGACACCTCGCAATCGAAGTTCGCGTTGTGGAAGAACGCGATCGACTGCCGGCGCGCGTTCGTGCCGACCTCCGGATTCACGACGCGGTGCAGCGTCGAGCGCCATCGATCGTTGGTCCACTGCGCCAACATGTCGCCCACGTTGATGACGAACGCACCGTCCACGCTCGGCACCGGCATCCATGACTGCGATCGGTGATCGAGCACCTCGAGGCCTCCCGGAGCTGCGTCCTGGCGAAGGATCGTGAGGGTTCCGTAGTCGGTGTGTGCACCTGCCCGGAGTTGACCGGGCAGCGCCTCGCAGTCCTGGCTCGGATAGTTGAGCGCTCGGAGGGCGTTGGTCCCGCGGTCGACGAGCGTGGCGAAGAAGTCCGGTTCCAATCCGAGGCCGATCGCGCTGAGACGAAGCAAGCGGGCAGACAACGCCTCCATCGCCAGGAAGTAGTCCTCGAGAACGGGCTGCAGCGCAGGCAGCGATGGGGGCCAGAGGTTTGGCGAGAAGAGGAGCTCCTCGTCGGGATCGGTGAGGGTTCTGGAGGTCCGCCGAATCGGTCCGACATTGAAGATCTCCTTGAGGTCCGGCGCTCCTCCGTCACCGAGTGAGTTGCTCAGCGTCTCGCCGGCGACCGGGACGTAGCCGAACGGGTAGTCGGGACGAGGACGTACGGCTTCGAGGCGTTCGGCGAGCGGCATGTCGAAGAACGCCCGCACCATCGACCACGTTCGGTCGAGCAGGCCGTCGTCCACACCGTGGCCGGTGATCTGGAAGAACCCGACCTGGGTGCACACGTCGTCGAGTTCCCGGGCGACGGTCTTCTCGTTGCGGGAGATGTCGATCACCGGAATCATCCGGCCATGTTCGCGCTCAACAGTGCGGCTGAACACCTCCGAGCGGCGTTGGGAGGTGTTCAGCCCCCAGATATGGGGGCAACCTCTCTCCCAACGCTTACGGCTCGACGATGTTGAAGCCGGTTCGGAAGACGTCGAGGTTGGTGAAGATGGTGATGAGGGCCTGGGGGTCGCCGGTGATGGCGATGCGGCCCTCGGTGACGGCGTCGATCATGGTGGTTCGGCCGAGGATCACGTTCAGCAGGTCGGGTCGGGTCGTGGTGACCGACGCATCGGGAGCAGATGAACGGACCTTCCAGCAGCTCAGGGTTCGGTTCGACAGCTCGAGACGCCAGTGCTCGTCGACGTCGGTGAAGTGCCAGGCGACCTCCTTGTGGACGCCGCCGACGTTCTCGGCCTGCAGACGGACGCCGAGCAACTCGAAGATCTGCTCGATGGTCAACGCTGCGAGCATCGAACCGCCCCTGCTTTCGCGCGGCGCGGGTGGACCGGACCGGAGTTCCTGGGCGGCCATGAGGTACGCGTTGCGGAAGGTCGTCGACTCCGACTGGTATCCGAGCTGTTCGTAACTGTCGGACTGGAGTTGACGTGCGTCTTCATGGTCGGGGAACCCGAACACGACATGGTTGAGCACCTCGCAGACCCATCGGTAGTCACCGGCGTCGAACGAGACCTGCGCCTTCTCGACGACCGCGTCGGGCCCGCCCATGAACTCCACGTATCGCTTGCCGGCTTCGGTCGGCTCGTGCGGATGGAGATGCGACGGGTTGGCGTCGTACCACGACAGGTAGCGCTGGTACACGGCCTTCACGTTGTGGACGAGGGAGCCGTAGTAGCCACGGGTGTGACCCTGGGCCATGAACTCTGGCGGCAGTTCGAGGGCCGCAGCGATTTCCGTCGGCGTAGCGCCCCGGTTGGCCAGTCGAAGGGTCTGGTCGTGCATCCACCGGTAGAGGTCTCGTTGGAGCACGAGGTACGCCCGCACGTCGTCTCGCCCCCAACGAGGCCAATTGTGGGAGGCGAAGAACAACTCGGTCTTGTCGCCGAAGAGATCGATTGCCTCACCGATGTACTTCGACCAGGCGAGCGCGTCTCGAACCTTGGCGCCGCGGATCGGCACGAGGTTGTGCATAGTGTGGGTGCAGTTCTCGGCCATGCAGAGCCAACCGTGATCCGGGAAGAAGAAGTTCATCTCCGCGGGCGCCTCGGTCTCCGGCGTCAGCTGGAACACGATCCGGATGCCGTCGACCACCAACTCCTGACCGGTATGGGTGATGTCCTCGGTCGGGGCGATCAGACCGCCCAGGGCGATGGGTACGGCCTTGCCGAGCCCGCAGTCGACGTGCGCTCGCGGTCCGGCGGGGAGGAACGGACCGAACTGGTAGTTCGCCCGGCGCAGCATGGCTGGGCCGGCGAGCAGGTTCTCGGACACCGCCTCGTGGAGAAAGCCGACCGGCGCGATCACCCGGCAGCGGCCTGCGGCAACGTCGTCATCGGAGGTCACGCCCCGGACACCGCCGAAGTGGTCGACGTGGGAGTGGGTGTAGATGACCGCAGTGACCGGGCGCGCCCCGAGGGTCGCGTTGACCAGCTCCAGGCTCGCCCGGGCACAGTCCTCGCTGGTGAGCGGGTCGATGACGATCCAGCCTTCCGTCCCGGCGATGAACGTGAGACTGGAGATGTCGTAGCCACGCGCTTGCCAGATGCCGGGCGCGACCTCGAAAAGACCGTGTTCGTTGTTGAGCTGCGCCTGGCGCCACAAGCTCGGGTGAACGGTGTCGGGCACCTCGTCGGAGCGGAGGAAGCCATAGCGCTCCATGTCCCAGACGACGAGACCGGTCGGTGAGGTGATCCGACCGTCGGGTATCTGAGCGATGAGGCCGCGGGTCGTCCTCCCGTAGTCCCCTCTGTCGACGGCGATTGCGGCCGCTCGGTTCGCGTTCGCGGTGTGCTCCGTCGCCGGTTTGCGGGTGGTGTCGATGGCCATGGCGTGGAGTCTGACAACTCCGCCTTACGTCCCGCAATCTCTAGTTCCTCAAGTATCACCCCGCTTTCTCTGGTAGAGGTGAAGATACTCAAATATAGTCAAGGAAAAGAGCGCGAAATATCTTGAGTTCATCAGTATTACTTCAAGAATCTGCCGCTTTGCTTTGGTCCTGTCGATCAGAGTCCGAACACCTTGTGCATGACCTCTCCCCGCAATACGGCTGAATCCCTCACCACAGCCCAACAAAAGCTGCTCAATGATCACCTCCCGATCGTGCAGTTTATGGTGACCGATCTGCTTCGGAGAGTTCCGAGTTACATCCAGCGCGACGACCTCTACTCCGCAGGAATGTTGGGTCTTCTCCAGGCCGTTCGGGCCTACGATGAAACAAGAGAAGCGAAGTTCTCGACGTTCGCACGTGTTCGAATCCAGGGTGCTCTGCTGGATGAATTGCGCTCTCGCGATTGGGCCTCGCGCGGGGTACGTCAGCAGGCACGACAAGTCGAGTTGGCCGCTGAGCACCTCTCCAATCGGCTTGGGAGGGTGCCGACTGTGGATGAAATTGGCACATCTTCCGGAATTGACAACGATCAGATCCACCGCCTGAAGGCTGATTTGCACCGCGCGACCGTCTTGAGCTTCGACGGAGCGCCGGTCGACGCAAACCGTACGCCCCTTGACGTTCTTGCCATCCACCGAGACCATCTCGATCCCGCCGAGCAACTCGAACAGCGAGAGATGACGGCGTACGTTCGAGACGCCGTCGCCAATCTCCCCGAGCGACTCCGCCATGTGGTCGTCGGCTATTTCCTCGAGGAACGACCGATGGCCGAACTCGCTGCAGAACTGGGTGTGACCGAGTCCCGGATCTCCCACATGCGGTCGGAGGCCCTCACGCTGATGGCCGAAGCGATTCGTTCCATCACGGCGGAGGAAAAGCCCATCAACGACGACACCGGCGTTGCGTTCCGCCGTCGATCGGCGTACTACGCCGCCGTCGCCGCGACGTCGGACTACCGGAGCCGACTCGCAAAGACTCCGGCGGCGCAGACCATGGGAACGGTGTCCCCCAGGGCCGCGCTCGGATGAACCCGACCGTCGGCGGTGGTCGACCCCTCGCGCTGGTTGTCGATGACTCCCGCGCGAGCCGCAGTGCGCTGCAACGGATCCTCGCAAACGTCGGGTTCGATGTCCTCGAGGCTGAACACGGTGGTCACGCGCTGGCGTTCATGCATGCCGAAGGAGCGATCGAACTCGTTGTCGTCGACTGGCACATGCCGGTGATGGATGGCCTGACGCTGATCCAGACAATCCGGAAGGAACAGCGGTGGGTGACGTTGCCCATCGTGATGGTCAGCGCCGAGGTCGACCAGAAGCAGATCGCGCGGGCGGTGCTGGCCGGTGCCGACGAGTACGTGATGAAGCCCTTTGACGGTCCCATGCTGATCGGGAAGCTGCGATTGCTCGGCATCACCTTGCCGGTCGACCTTGAAGCCGGTCGGCGATGAACGCTGTTTCGGGCGTCCCGGCTCTGGGATCGCCTCCCCACGCCGTCTGCCCGTGCCTGGCAGCCAACCAGAACCCCGACGCAGGAGGCAACCGATGAGCCAGCCACCAACTTCGACCACCGCTCTCGTCGAAATCGACACCATCACGGCTGCAGAGCCGTCGTTCTTCCGTGACATCCATCCGTTCCGCGCGCTCGTCGAGTCCGTGATCCCGGAGATCCTCGTGGCACGAGGGGCGTCCGCAGCACTCACGATCTGGTGCGCAGCGGATTCGAACGGACAGGAGCCCTACAGCGTTGCCATCGCGGTCACCGAGGCATTTCCCGAGCTGGTCAGGAACGGTCGCTTCCGCATCGTTGCCACCGAACTCTCCGCGGGCGAAGTCGAGCGGACGAAAGCGGGTCGCTTCACCCAGCGAGAGGTGAGCCGGGGTCTGCCCGTCCGTCACCTGTTGCGGCATTTCCAGCAAGACGGAACGGAATGGGTTGCCTCTCGTCAGCTCCGTCAGATCCTCGACGTCCGAGTCCTCGATCTGACCGGGTCGTGGCCGGCCATCCCGAAGTGCGACATCGTGTTTCTCCGAGATGTCCTGATGTTGTTCGACCCCGAAGCGAAACGAACGATCCTCGAGCGGATCCGTGGCGAGGTATTGCGTCCGGCCGGGCATCTGTTCCTCGGCGACGGCGAGAGCGTCGACCGTGGGTGGACGCGGCGAACCGCCGGTCGCACGGTCTCGTTTGTCGCCCCGGTGGCTCGGGTGGCCGCGAGCTTCTCGCCCCGCCGAGTCGAACCCCCGGAACCGACTTCGCGACCCGCGACCCACCTGCCGGCGGCGTTGCCCCAACGCTCGCCCGCTTGCACATGTGGACCTGGCGCCACCGTGCAGGCATGCATGTCGGTCGAACGTGCTGCCGGTCCGTCGAACCCCAACCGATCGGCAGTCTCCGGGCCCCTGGCGCAAACTCCCCGGTCATGATCGAAGCCCTTTCCCTGAGTCGTGACTCCCTCGGTCGGGCGGTCACATCGGCGATCGAAGCAATGCTCGATGGTGATGCGGTCGAGGTCCGGCCCGAGCCGGGCGAGTTCACCCTCGCGTCGGCGATCGGGATCACCGGGACGCACAACGCCACCGTGGTGGTTCGGGCGAACACCGCGGTCACGGTGCACTTCGGCGCAGCCATGTTCGGATTGACCGAAGCCGACGTCACCTCTGCGCAGATCGCCGACGCACTGCTCGAGCTCACCAACGTGCTCGGCGGCGCGGCGAAGACGGCAGTGGGGGGCGAGAACATGCTCACGCTCCCCGTCGTCATTCCGGTCGATCTCACCGAAGCTGACGTCCGGAGGGCGGACAACGTTATCTGCTTCGCGGTCCGCGACTGCATCGTCGGAGTCCACGTGGTCGACGGTGTGCTCGTGGCCTCGGCTTGAGCTGAGCCGACAGAGGGGCCCTTTCCGATCGTCTGGGAGATGCTGCGGCGCCCGTCCGAGCGAACGACCCGCAAGCCCGCCCGTCCGAGCAACATCGTGCGGTGGTGCTCCACCGTCTTTCGCCTGGGTTGGAGAGCGGATGTCAGAAAGGCTGTTACTTCGGCCGACGTGCGGGTTCGGCGACGATGAACTTGTTCCGGCCGGTCGTCTTCGCCTGATACATGGCTTCGTCCGCTGACCGAAGGAGCGCCTGCGGATCGCAAGACTGGTTCTCGCACACGGCGATACCGATCGAGACCGTCTGCAGCCGACCCTCGGGCAGGGCCTTCGAACACATGTCAGGCGTCTTCTCGAGCAGGCGCTTGGCCAGTGCCTCCGACCCCGAGCGTCCGGTGCCCGGACAGACGAGGAGGAACTCCTCGCCGCCCCATCTCGCGGCCACGTCGTAGCCTCGCACGACTGCTTCGATCGCCTCCGCGAACAAACGGAGGACGGAGTCGCCCATTTCGTGTCCGAACTCGTCGTTGACCGACTTGAACTTGTCGAGGTCCATCATGAAGATGGCAAACTCCTCGCCGGAACGCTGCGCTCGAGCTGCGGCCTGGGCCAGTGCACGTGAGCCGCGGCGACGGTTTCCGATTCCGGTGAGTTCGTCCGTCTCGACTTCGGAACGAAGTTTCGCTGTCTGCTCGGCTCGGGCGAGGGAGACCACGAGACGATCGGCGATGGCGCCGAGGCGGTTGTCGCTGGGTGCAACACCTCCTGTCCACCACACGTGCAGTGTCATCTTGGCGTTGCGGTCGATTTCGTCGACCCGTTCGGAATGGATGATCTCCTCGTCGGTGTTCCCCGACTCGACCATGATCGGTCCGCCGAAGCGGGAGATCTCGACGAGTATGCGTGCGGCCTCCGCTCCGGGAAGCGAGGCGAAGGTCGATGCCAGTTCGAACAGATCGACCTCGCCGTACTCGTCGCCAAGTGCGCTGACCAGTTCCATCGCCTGTGCTGCAGCAGCGGCACGGCGGAGTCGCTCGGCCTCGATCAGCAGGCCGAGCATCGAGGAGATCTGTTCGGATGCCCGATCGACGAGCCCGGCATCGACGAGGCCCTTGGGCGCCCCCGTGACTCCGAAGTACCCGATAGGCGCACTGCGGTCAGCGCCGAACACGGGGCTGCACACCTGGTCGGCGGAGGCCTCGATCAGGGCGATGCCCGACCCGTCGAGCACGGGCTCGACCCAGTCACCAAACGACTCGTGGACCGGTGGTACGTCTGGGGCGGAGAAGTACAGGGCGCACGCGGTCACCGGTGTGCACTGCATCACTGTGGTGAGCGCAGCGCGCGAGAACTCGGCGAGGTTGAGCCGCGCCGTCGCCAGCTTCGACAGCTCGAGGAGGCTGTTCGACACCATTAGGGCGGTGAGCATCTCGGCATGGACCGAGGCCGGGTCTTGCAGCGCGAGCAGAAGGTCTCCCTGCCGGGCGTCGAGTTCGGCCAGGCTGCGGGCGGCCGAGCGGGGTTCGGCGCTGCGCTGACCGACGCCTGGTCCGGTGCGGAGTTGGGTCGTAGAACTCATGGCTGCCCTGTCGGTGTGGTGGGGTCGCTGGTGTTGCGAGCAGTGGAGCGCAGCGGAGCGGCGCAGCGCCGATGGACGGGGCTCATGGCTGGTTGCGTCCTGCGATCTCCATGACGGAACTCACTCGGCGTTCCGCTTCCGCAAGGATCCGATCCGGGCTTTCGCTTCCGAGTCCGATCGCCTTGAGGATGCCGCGTGGGGTGGAGATGTCGTCGGGTCCGGACGATGCACTTCCGCCGGCCACGATGGCTCCGAAGCGATGTCCACCCCACACCGCCCGCGAAAGCGAGTCGGTGAGCGCTTCGGCGGGTGCATGGTGCGATCGGACGGCGCGAACGATGCGTTCCGGGAAGAACAGCCGGTCGAGGTGATTGGCTCCGACGTCGGTGTGGGTGCGGCCGAAGAGCGCCTTCTCGGTCTCGAGGAGCGGTCGACCGTTCTTCAGTCGTCGGGTCTGGACGGCGGCGTGCAGTTCGGGGTCGTCGCGGAACAGGAGCAGATCACCGATGTCGTGCACCATGCCGCACGTGAAGGCCTCGTCGACGTTGCTGCCGAGACGATGAGCGAGCACGGAGGCCGCGGACGCAGTGGTGATGGAGCGTGCCCAGAAGCCCGGCGGGAACCCGACATCGTCCGGACCGAGCACGAGCGCCGCAGTGCGGCATGTGGCGATCGCCTCCACCGCGTTCACACCCAGCAACACCATCGCCTGGCGGACGTTGCTGACCCGCCGAGCCTGTCGAAGATGCGGCGCGTTTGCCGCGGCCATCACCGCGACGGTGAGTGACGGATCGATCTCGGCCAGCGGCGTGAGGTCCGCGTCGTCGTTTCTGGCCAGCTCGTGCAGGACCGCCGACGCAACCAGTGGTTGGGTGGGCAGAAGTTGGGCTCGTGACAACGTCGATGCTGACATGGACAGTGCGATCCTCGATTGGTGGCAAGGCGGGGTTCCCCGGCCGGGCCGCTGTTTCGGTCGGAAGGCATGCCGTCGTGCGATGGATGGAGAGACTCGCCCCGATCCGTCAGGGTTGTGTCCTGTCGAACCGTTCTGCGACTCGTAGGAAGCGATCGTCCGTTCCGAGGCGTACCTGCGATGTTCCTCAAGAATTCCTCCCCAAAGGAACACCACCGACAGCGCATGTCGGGGTCGCGGCTGCCGATAGGGCATTCGAAACATCCGAGTACCTCCCCATCCCCAGGACTTGTCTGTGAGCCTTTCCGACATCAGCTCCGCCCTCATGCGTGAGCAATCGCTACTCGAGATGCTGCTCTTCAAGTTGGAGGAGGAGCACCTCCTCCTCGCCGCCGGCCGGACCCGGTGGCTCGCCGCGGCAACCCGCGAGATCGAGGCAGTCCTCGGGGAGATCCGTCGATGTGAACTGGTCCGCGCCACCTTGGTGGAGGCCGAAGCTCCGAAGCTCGGCCTCGGACGCAACCCGAGCCTCCGCGAGCTCGCCGAGTACGCGCCCGAACCGTGGGATCACGTCTTCGGCCAACACCGTGCTGCCTTCCTGACGATTGCCGATGAGATAAGCGCGCAGGCGAACAACAACAAACAACTTGTCGCCCGTGGTTCGGCGGCGACACGTGACCTTCTCGAGCGCGCAGCCCAAGAGCGCTCAGCCACCTCGCGCAGCGGCGAGACGGCCTTCCTGGTCGATCAGTCGCTGTGATCGAAATGCCACGGACCGAAAGGAAAGGCGGGGCAGCATGAGTGACTTCGGCGGACTGAGCATCGGCCTTTCGGGGTTGCAGGCGCACCGACGCGCCCTCGACGTGACCGGTCACAACCTCGCGAACGTCAACACGCCCGGCTACAGCCGACAGCGCGTCGACCTTTCGCCGATCACCAACCCGACGACCGCCAACATCTTCGCCCGGTCCAATGATGCCGGCACCGGCGTGCGGGCGGGCACGGCGTACCGCCTGCACGATCAGTTCGTCGAGATGCGGGCCCTGCAGGAGCACGGCACCGACGGTGCGTTGAAGCAGTCCCAGGCAGTGCTCAGCCAGATCGAGATGGCGGTCAACGAACCGAGCGACACGGGACTCGCCTCACAGATCAACCGCTTCATGGCGGCGTGGGATGACGTGGCCAACCGCCCTGACGATCTCTCGGCCCGCCAGCAACTCGTCGAGCTCGGCAAGACCCTGGCCGCCGACTTCGCCCAACTCGACGGGTCGCTCGCCGCGCTCTCGCAGAACACCGGCCGCGAACTCGAGGCGACGGTCTCCGACATCAACTCCGCCGCCGCTGCCGTCGCGGACTTGAACAATCGCGTTCTGGCCGCCGTGAATGCCGACATGCCGGCTGGCGATCTCATGGATCAGCGCGATGTGATGATCCGCAATCTCGCCGATCTCGCAGGCGTCACGGTTCGACCCCAGGCGAACGGGGTCGTGGACGTCTACCTCGGCACGACCGCGCTGGTCCGGGGCAACCGGCCGGAAGCTCTGCGGGTCGACGTCACCACGACACCGGGCACGACCGCGGTCGTGTGGGATCGACTCGGCGTCAATGTCGCGGCCGGCGGCAAGCTCTCGTCGCTGCAGGGTGCCGTGAACTCGACCATCCCGGCGTATCGGGCCCAGCTGACGGCCGTGCAACTCCAACTCGCATCCGACGTGAACACCGTGCACGCCACCGGTTTCGATCTCGCCGGGACGCCCGGCCTTCCGTTCTTCCAGATGGGCCCTGGTGGCATTGCCGTGAACCCGATCATCGCCAATGACCCGACGAAGGTCGCAGCCGCCGCAACCCCGACGGGACTGCGCGATGGATCGGTCGCCGGGCAGATTGCCGATCTGACGGGACCGGGCTCGGCGTACAACGCCATGGTCCTGCACCTGGGGATCGAGAGTCGAACGGTGAACCGACAGGTGGCAACCCAGAGCCTCGTGACCGAGCAGGTCGACTCGGCCCGTGAGGCAACCTCGGGTGTGAACATTGATGAAGAGATGACGAATTTGATCGCTATCCAGCACGCGTACGACGCATCGGCCCGTTTCATCACGGCGGTCGATTCGATGCTCGACACGTTGATCCGCAGCACCGGCCTGGTCGGCCGGTAAGGAGCCATCATGTCGGCATCCTTCCGGGTCACCCAGCGAAGCTCGTCCCTCGGCGTGCAGGCCAACCTCCAGCGCGGCATCTCCTCGCTCCAGGCGCTCCAGGACAAGATGTCCTCCGGGCGCGAGATTTCACGCCCCTCGGACTCTCCGGGTGGGACCTCGTCGGCGCTGAGCCTTCGTGCCAGCATCACCCGTCATGAGCAGTTCGACCGCAACGCCAACGATGGTGCCGGCTGGCTCGCCGAATCGGACAATGCCCTGCAGAGCAGCGCCCAGGTTCTGCGGCGAGCTCGGGACCTCGGCACATCGGCGATCAACGATGCGCTCGGGCCGAACGATCGCGAGGCTCTCGCCGTCGAAGTCGACGGTCTTCGCAACCAGCTCCTTGCCCTGGCCAACTCGTCTCGTCTCGGCCGGCCGCTGTTCTCCGGCAATGCGCTCCCCGGAGTCGGTCAACCGAACGTCGCGTACGACGCCACGGGCAACTATCTGGGTGACACCGGTGTCGTGCTGCGTCCGGTGGCCGAGGGAGGAGTCGTGCAGGTCAACGTCACCGGTCCTGATGTGTACGGCCCGGCCGCCAACAACGCCTTCAAGGTGCTCACGGACCTCGCTGCGAACATCCGCGGCAACGTCGGGGCGATCTCACCGACGAGCATCAACGACATCGACACGGCACTGAACCGGATTCAAACCGGTCTCGCGACCGTAGGTGCACGAACGAATCAACTCGAGACATTGCAGGGCCGAAACGGTCTCAGTCGAGATAATCGCCTGAGCTCGCTGAACGAGATCGAGAGCATCGATATCGCGAAGACTGCGACTGATCTCAAGTTGCAGGAACTCGCCTACCAGGCGTCGCTCGCCGCCGCGGCCCGAGTCATCCGACCGTCCTTGATGGACTTCCTCCGCTAGAAAGGTCTACGGCCCAACGGCGACCCGTCGCCTCGTGTCCGTTCCGCTATGAACGCAACCATGCAAGCTGCCGACAAGATGACGCCCGATTCCCCCACGTCCGGGGAGCTTTTCTTCGATCATGGTCTCCCGGGCTTCGCCTCCTCCCGTCGATTCGTGCTCGAGTCGTGGGGCGCTTTGGACGGCCCGTTCTCCCTCCTGCGCGGCCTTGACGACAAGACCGAGTTCCTGGTCGTCAATCCCGACGTGTTCTTTCCCGACTACGTCGCCGAGATCGACGATGAGACCGCTGATTGGCTCGGGTTGAACAACGCCGACGACGCGTGCCTGCTGGTGATCGTCTCGATCCGCGACAAGGCCGAGGACGCGACCGCGAACCTCCTCGGTCCCCTCGTGATCAACCGGAGCTCCGGCCGGGCCATTCAGGCGGTGCTGAACGAGGGATGGAGCACTCGTCAGCCCCTGTTCGGCCGCCAGGGGTCCGGGCAGGCCTGAGCTGACGAGGTCGTCACCCGACCCCGGCGGCGATTCCCGCGACCCTCCGCGATGATCCGAGTTCTGGCGAACCTGCTCCGGTAGCGTGACCACTCGACGTTCTTCGCACCACACCTCGTTAAGGAGCACGGATGCTCGTCCTGACCCGCAGCACCAACCAAAGCATCATGATCGGTCCCGACATCGTCGTGACCGTGCTGGAGGTCCGAGGCGACAACGTTCGTCTGGGTATCCAGGCGCCGAGATCGGTCGCCGTCTACCGCGAAGAAGTCATCGCCCAGCTCGAAGCGGCCAACAAGGACGCATCCTCCCCGAGCGCCGACGCACTCGAGCAGCTCCGTTCGTTCAGTGCGCCGCCCAGCGAGCCCGCAGCGTCAGAGGAGTAGCACGTTGTCGCACGGTGGACGCCTGGATGCGGAGCCGCCGACCTGAACGATTCTTCACTCGTGGGAGCCGACACTCCGCAAGTTCGCGCCGAGACTGCCGATCGATGCGGATGTGAACGATTCCGTCTTCCTCGGACGACAACCACTCATGGGGCGAAACGAGCAGACCGCCGCATATCGTCTGTTCGTCTCCGATGGCATCGACGACGCGAACCCGTTCGGCGACCGTGACCTGGCCTGTCGTCGTCTGCTTGCGGCGATCGTTGCGGCGAACCTCGAAGAGCTGATCGCCGGAAAAGACTCCTGGATCCCGGTCACGGTGGACGCGCTCGGGCACGGCCTCCACAACGCGTTGCCCCCGAAGCGGACGATCCTCGCACTTACTCCCTTCGAACTGGCCAAGACCGGCGCGTCGGAACTCGTGGACAGAACCCGCAGGATGGGATTCCGCGTGGCCCTCGACCTCTCCGACAAACGCGCCGAGGACGGCGCATCCGTCGATCCTTTTGGCGTTCTGGCAAGCCTCGGGATCGCCGAGCTGGACGCGCTTTCCCTACGGTTCGCAACCCGACACGTCAACAGCTTTCACGCGGCCGCACTCGAAGCCTCGCGCCGGGGGATGCTGTCCGTAGCCGTGGGCGTCGATTCCACCGACGATGCCGCCTCCGCCCGCGGTGACTTCGACCTTCGGGGCGGTGCCTTCTTTCGCCAACCGGTGGCCCATGGGCTCGGCGGTTCTGTCGACCGGCTGGCCGCGATGCAGCTCCTCGCCGAGCTGGAGAAGCCGAACAGCTCGTTCGAAGACGTCGAGCGGGTCATCACCCGCGACCCGTCCCTCGTCCTTCGCATGCTCTCGTTGGTCAACTCGGGACTGTTCAGTCTCCCCAAGCGGATCGACACGACGCGCTCGGCGCTTGTCATGCTGGGGCTTCGCAACGTGCGCCAACTGGCGCTCGCGGTCACGCTCAACTCTGTCACCTCGGTTCCGGCCGAGCTCACGCTGACCTCGTTGGTCCGCGCCCGACAGTGTGAACATGTTGCCGCTGAGCTCGGTGTGCGTCCCGAGCCGGCGTTCACGGTGGGACTGCTGTCGCTGGTCGGCGCGTTCGCCGGAATGCCCACCGAGGATGCCCTGGCCTCGCTCCCGCTCACTTCTGAAGTGGTCAACGCCATCACCCGCCAGACCGGTCTTCTCGGTGAAGTGCTCGACGCGGTCTTGTGCTGCGAAGAGAACCGTTTGTCGACGGCGTGTCACATCGTCGACGCCATCTCCCCGGCCGGTTCCGGCCCGGCCGCCAACATCGCCATGCTCGCCTCGACCTGGATCAACGCCGTGAAGTGGGCCGAGCGGCTCCGATCCGACGTCGGCGAACTCGCCGCACCGTCGCGCCGCTAGTTCCGAACGTCGGGTCCCAACTTGGGGTAGGCCGATCGGACCATTCCGCGGCGAAGTGCGCACATCTCGGTGCGGCCGGCCGATCGGATGGATCGACCACCGAAACGTGGCGTTCGGAAAGCTCACGGATTGAGCTTCCGAAGTCCTTTGACCAAATCACGAATCAAGGAGGATTCCCGTGGGTCTTCGTATCAATCAGAACACCGCAGCAGCCAACGCCTACCGCAACCTGAACGTCTCTGACGGACAGATGGCGAAGAGCCTGGAGAAGCTGTCGAGCGGATTCCGCATCAACCGCGCTGCTGACGACGCCGCTGGCCTCAGCATCAGCGAGGGCATGCGCTCACAGATCGGTGGCCTCAAGGTCGCCGTTCGCAACGCTCAGGATGGCATCTCCGTCGTGCAAACGGCAGAAGGTGCCCTGACCGAGGTCCACTCGCTCCTGCAGCGTGCCCGTGACCTCTCCGTTCAGGCCGCGAACACCGGCGGCAATGACGCTGCCGCCCGCACCGCAGCCAGCACCGAAGTCGATCAGATCGTCAACGAAGTCAACCGCATTTCGGCGTCGACGGCGTTCGGTGGGAAGAATCTGCTCGACGGATCAGTCGCCGGCTTCACCTTCCAGGTGGGCGCCGGAACGGCAGCAACTGACAAGGTCACCGTGAACATCGCCTCGATGTCCGCGGCCGGCCTCGGCCTCACCGGCACGGCCGCAACAAGTGCTTCCGGAACCCTCGCTGGTGGCCCGGTCGTTCTTGCCGCCGCCACGGTCGCCCTGACGTACAACACCGGTGCCACCGGTGCCACCAGCGTCGCGACGTCCTTCACGGTTGCGGCCGGTACCTACGACACCACCACGGCTGGCGGGCGTGACGCCCTCCAGGCCGCTCTCTCCGCCGGCATCCAGTCCGCCGGTCTCTCCCAGGACCTCAAGGCGGAACTCGTTGGTGCGGGCGCTGGCGCCTACAAGGTCAAGCTGTCGACGACCGGAACGGGCCTCAACGCGTCGATCAACGTCACGGGTGGCACTGCCGCTGCCGGTACCGCCCTCAACCTCACCGCCGGTGCAGTTGCCGGTAGCGGTGCGGGTTCGGTCGGCGCCGATGTTGCCGCCGGTAGCACTGCGGCCATCTCGACGCTCGACACGGCGATCACGACCGTTTCGAGCCAGCGAGCCTCACTCGGTGCGGTCCAGAACCGCTTCGAGCACACGATTGCCAACCTCAACGTCACCGTTGAGAACCTGTCGGCGTCGGAGTCACGTATCCGTGACACCGACATGGCGATGGAGATGACGGCCTACAGCCGCACGCAGATCCTGACCCAGGCCGGCACCGCGATGTTGGCTCAGGCCAACCAGTCGCAGCAGGGCGTTCTCCAGCTTCTCCGAGGCTGAGCAAGCTCCAATGATCGGGTGAGGGTGGCGCTTCGGCGTCGTCTTCAGCTCCCCCTGGAGCCCTCACTTCTTGAACGGGTGAGGTCGATGCTTCGGCGTCGACCTCACCTCCGTTCGTCCACGCCAGAGGTCATATCAGGCGGGAACGGACGGTGCAGAAAGTCGTTTGGCCGGGAGGGGTCAGGCGATGGAGGCGTGATGGTGACCGGTTAGCTTGCGCCCGGTCACCATCACGTTTCCGATTCTCTCGTCGCTGTTTTCGGTCCGCAGGATCCGACCATCGACGCGTTCGTACACGAGGCTCACCGCACGGAGAGGACCGACGAGATGCCCAGCAGTGTCGATGGCCTCATCAGCGGGCTCAACACGACGAACACCATCACGCAGTTGATGAACGTGGAGCGCCTGTCGCAGAACCGCCTCACGGCGAAGAGGACGGCGAACGACTCCCTCGTCGGTATCTACCAGCAGCTCAACAGTCGCATGCTGGCAATGAAGGACGGGGGCGCCGCGCTCCGCTCTGCCGCCGGTTGGCAGGCCACCCGGGCGACATCGAGCGACGTGACGATCGCTTCGGCAACGACGTCGAGCACCGCTCCCGCGGGCAACCTCACGTTTCGCGTCGATCGTCTGGCCACAACACACTCGTTGGTCTCCAGCAACTCGGTGTCGAGCACGACCGCGGTCGTTGCCACACCGAATTCGCACTACCTCGTCTCTGCCGCTTCGGCGCTCGGCGTGTCGACCCTGACCTCGTCGAACGATCTCGCGCTCGGTTCGCACACCATCACCGTCACCCAATCGTCCGCGGGAGCGAAAGCAACGAGCACGACCCTCGGCAACAGCGTCACCGTCGGAGCTGGTGCCACGATCGAGATCGCCACCGACGGATCAACGTCGACGACGCAGACCATCACGCTCACCGCCGGCACCTATTCACGCTCAGCCCTCACCGACATGGTGACCGCGACCTCCGGAGGGTCGCTTCGGGCAGGCTTCACCAACGACGGGCGCCTCGAGTTGGCGACGACCCGCGAAGGCAGCGCCGCACAACTCGCCATCACCGGTGGGACGGCGCTCGCGTCTCTCGGGCTCAGCGTGAGCGGTGCCGCGTCTTCGGGGATCGACGCGATCGTCACCGTCGGGGCCCAATCGACGACGATCACCGATCTGTCATCGGGCACCGTCGTGAGCCTCGCTGCACCGACGGCCGGGTCGATCAACGCCACTCTGTCCGGTGGCCTCCGGGTGGGCACGGCGAAAGCGGTGAACGTCGACCTCGGCAACGGGGAACTCACGACGGTGACCGATGCCATCAACACCGCGGCGGCCGGATTCCGGGCGACGACGGTGCAGGTGAGCCCGGGCACCTATCGCCTTCAGCTCGCCGCGACAGCTACCGGCGAGAGAGGCCGGATCACCGCCGACACAACGATCTTCGATGTCGCCTTCGGCGGCATGCAGACGCTCAGCGCTGCCGTCGACGCCCAGCTCACCGTCGGGTCCGGCCCCGCGGCCTATGTCGTGACCTCGTCGGAGAACAAGGCCGAGGTTCTACCGGGTGTCACCGTCGCTCTTCTCAAGGCTGCTCCCACCACGGATGTGACGATCAACGTCACGAGCGATGCGAGTGCGCTCGCCACGAAGGTGCAAACCCTCGTGGAGTCCGTGAACGGCGCGCTCAACTACATCACGAGCCAATCCCGATACGACACGACCACGAAAAAGGGTGGCCCGCTCCTCGGCGACAGCACCTCGAGGGCGTTGCAGCGTCAGGTCTACGACGCGTTCGGAACGATCGGTGGTGGTGCTGCCGCTCTGGGCATCACGCTCGGCAAAGAGGCGAACATCAACTTCGATCAGGCGAAGTTCATCGCCGCCTATCAAGCCGATCCTGCCGGGGTGCAGGCAGCGTTCACGAACGCAACAACCGGTTTCGCGGCCCGCGTCGAGACCATCGGCAAAGCTGCGACCGACTCGGTGTCCGGCCTCCTAACTACAACGATTGCCGGCGGTCAGGAGCTCTCGAAGAACCTCACCACCCAGATCTCGAACTGGGACAACCGCTTGGCACTGCGTGAAGCATCGCTCCGTCGCATGTTCACCAACCTCGAAGTTTCACTCGGCCGTATACAGACCCAGAGCAACCGGCTTGCCGGCGAGCTCAACAGACTCCAGTCCAACACCCGCTAACGCTTCAACTCCTTTCCTCATGCTTCTGCGCACCACCATCTTCGGCGACATGGATGTACGCCGTTGCGCGCAGTGGCACCTCCACCTCCTCTGAAGGGTCTCACGGATGAACACCCAACTCCACCGCGCGCGATACGTGCAGGATGCCATCGAAACCGCCTCTCCCGCCCGTCTTCTCACCATGCTCTACGACCGCCTTGTCCGCGACATCACCGGGGCGGAGTTGGCGATCACGACCGCGACCTTCTCGGAGGCGAACACCCTGCTTCTGCACGCTCAAGACATTGTGCTGGAACTGCAATCATCGCTCGACACCCGCACGTGGAGTGGGGCGCAGGGTCTGAGCGCGCTCTACACCTACCTCTACGGCGAGCTCATCGCCGCCAACACCACCAAGGACGCGGCTCGGCTCGCCGTGTGCCTGCGCATCGTCGAACCACTTCGATCGGCATGGCACGAAGCTGCTGTACTCGTCGCCGCCGGCGCCGCCCAGGCTGGTTGATCATCGACGTGCCGACACCCCCGACCTGGCCGGAGTATGTGGCCTCGCTCGAGGAAGGGCTGACCGAGCTGGAGAGCGGACTGATCGGTGTGGTGATCGAACACGAGCCTCCGCCGGCCCTTGCCGCGGAAGCTCCTGACGAACCGGTGCCGGACGAGTTGGTGGCGCGAATCGCTGTGCTGGCGCGCCGGCTCGACCGCGCCGCCGCCCTCGTCGCGCTGCACATGGTCGACGTGAACAGCAGGGCCAGACCGACGTCACCGTCGTCGATCCCGATGTTCATCGACCAACGGTTCTAGGACTCCGGTTGGTGGTGCTGCGTCAAGGCTCATTACTCCTGATGATTCGTCCCGGGAGGGCGCAACTTCGAACCTGAGACGACGATCGGTGTGCTTGCACGGAGTGCACCTCGAGCTGCCAAGGATCGGCAGCGACTCGTACCGTTTCGAAAGCGAGCAGGTTCCGTGCGCCGTCTGTTGCCGACTTCGTGTCGTTCGCTGGCCCCTATGGCGGCCATGCCATGAACGACCAGACGATCACCGTCTTGCGTCAATCACTCGCCGGCCTCGCGCAGCGTCAGCGGGCCCTGACCGACAACCTCGCCAACCTCGAGACTCCCTACTATCTCGCCAAGCGCGTCGACTTCGAATCGAGCCTGCAGCAAGCGATCTCCAGCGGTGACCCGTCCGGGTCCCAGATCGCCCAGAGTCGATCCACCGATGCGACCGGTGTGAACGGCAACAACGTCAACCTCGATGACGAGACGATTCTGGCGACGGACACTGCACTTCGCTACCAACTGTCGGTCGAGGCGCTCAACGCGAAGTACCGCCTCCTCCGAACAGCGATCCGAGGCCAGGGATGACTCCGTCGATCTTCTTTGACGTGTTGGCGACAGCTGGGTGGGTCTCGCGATGACCATGTTCGCGGCGCTCGGCGTCTCGGCCAGCGGTCTGCGGGCGTTTCGCTCGTGGCTCGACTCGGTGAGCGACAACCTGTCCAACCTCAACACCGTTCGGCCGATGAATGAGGCTGCGTATCAAGCGCGCTACGTGCAGGCGACGGCAAATGCCGCGGGTGGCGTGATGGTGACAGCCGTGCGATTCGGGGATCCGACCGGTGTCGTGGTCAGCGATCCGACCAACCCTCTGGCGGACGAGAACGGTTTCGTCCGTCGGCCCGACATCGACATGAACGAGCAGATGACCTCACTCCTGATCGCCCAACGCGGCTACCAGGCCAACGTCGCCGCCGTCGAACGTGTCCGCGACGCCTATCAACAAGCCCTCACGATCGGCAAGTGACCATGAGCATTCCTCCGATCTCCACGGTCGCCACCGGCGCAACATCGCTGCGACCGGAACGCGCCGCATCGTCTGGGAGCGGAACAGGTGACGGATTCGGCGACCTCGTGACCTCAGCGCTGAACAACGTGAGTGCAACCCAGAACAACGCCGATCAACTTGCCAACAAAGCCGCGATCGGCCAGCTCTCGGACCCGCACGAGTACATGATCGCGGCGACCGAAGCATCGCTGGCAACGGAGCTCACTGTTGCCGTGCGTAACCGCGCAGTCGAGGCGTTCAACGACATCATGCGGATGACGGTCTGACCCGTGACGGCTGTTTGCGTCTTCTCAACTACACCGGTACTGGGGATCTAGGAACATGGCGGCATTTGATTTCGGGGTCGCGAGCGAACGCGCCCGGCGGACTCTCGACGGGTTCACACGCGGCCAGAAGACCATGCTCGTCCTCGCGGGCGTGGCCGTGGCGGCCGGCGCTCTCGTGCTCTCCCGGTGGTCGGGGGGAGCACCGTATTCGACTCTCTACGCCAACCTCGCGCCGGCCGACGCCGCTGCTGTCACCCAACGGCTCGATTCCCAAGGTGTCTCGTACCGCCTCGGTGCCGGCGGTACCTCCATTCAGGTGCCTCAGGACGCGGTCTATCGGACACGTATCGATCTCTCGGCCGAAGGTCTGCCAGCAGACAGCTCACCGGGGTACGCACTCCTCGACAAGCAAGGCCTGACGACGAGCGAGTTCCGTCAGAAGGTGGACTACCAACGCGCCCTCGAGGGCGAGCTGTCCAAGACGATCAGAGCGATCGACGGCGTCGCAGCTGTCTCGGTGCACCTGGTGATCCCGCAGGAGGACCTCTTCAGCGGCGACGCCACCAAACCGAGCGCGTCGGTTCTGGTCCGCACCATGGGAGATACGAAGCTCCGCTCGGGCCAGGTCCAGGCAATCGTGCACCTCGTGGCATCGTCGATCGAGGGCCTCGCCCCGGAAGACGTCACGGTCGCCGACTCCGCCGGCAACGTCCTTGCCGCGCCGGGCCAGGACGCTGCTGCGTCGTCGAGCGTCCGCGTCGAGCAGACCAAGGCGTTCGAGGACTCGCTGGCGATGTCGCTCCAGCAGATGGTGCAGAAGGTGACTGGCGATGGGCACGCGGTCGTGCGGGTGAAGGCCGAACTCGACTTCGACAAGAAGTCGACCACTACGGAGAGCTTCGCCGACCCCAAGACACGCACAGCCCTTGCCGAGAAGACGTCGAAGGAAACCTTCACCGGTGCGAGCGGCTCGGCCACGGGGGTGCTCGGTCCCGATGGCACGCCGGCAGCCGTTCCGCCCAACGCCTCGAGCTACACCAAGCAGGACAGCCAATCGGACTTCGTACTCGGCAAGGTCGTCGAGAAGACCGACGCGCTTCCTGGCACCGTCAACCGGATGTCGATCGCCGTGCTGCTCGACTCGTCGAAGAAGCTCAAGCCGGCCGACGCCGCCAGCCTCCGCAAGCTGGTCTCGGCTGCCTCCGGTCTCCAGACCGGTCGTGGCGACACCCTCGAGCTCGGTCAGCTTTCGTTCGACACCTCGTCGACGGACGCGATGGCAACGGAACTTGCCATGGTCACGGCGGGGGAACAGAAGAAAGCGATGTTCGATCTCATCAAGAGCGGACTGCTCGGCTTCCTTGCCCTCATGTCCGTCTTCATGGCCTACCGGGCTGCGAAGAAGGCCAACAGTCGAATCATCTCGGCCATCCCGCTCGACAGCCTGCCCCGCTCGTCGTCGCTCGCCCTTCCGTCGCTGGCCGACCTCCAAGACGATGAGGACGATCCGCCCGCAGTAGCCGGGGTGGGTCTGCCGCTTCCGCTGACCGCGAGTCCCCGTCCGGACATCGCTGCCTTGATCGACCAGCAGCCGGGCGACGTGGCGAACACGTTGCGCGAGTGGCTCGCCGACCGGAGGTCGTGAGATGGCCCGCGAACTTGCCGGTGCACAGAAGGCGGCGCTGCTGCTCATGCAGATGAGCAAGCGCGACTCGTCACGGATGCTCCAGATGCTGTCGCAGGCCGAAGTTGCGGACCTGACTTCCGAAATCGCCCGGCTTTCGACAGTCAGCGAATCAACCGCCGAGGGAGTTGTCGAGGAGTTCCGTACCCAGGTGACGTCGCGACCGGCCGCCACCACCACCGGCGGCATCGAAGTCGCGAAGTCCATCCTCGAAAGCGGCCTCGGCAAAGAGAATGCGCACGACATCATCGAAGCCGTCATCGCCTCGATGGGGAAGGTCCCCTTCCAGTTCCTCCGCCAGGCCGATCCGCGGCAGATCCTCTCCTTCATCCAGGACGAGCATCCCCAGACGATCACCCTCGTCCTCGCGCACATGAGCGCTGAGCTCGCTGCTCTTGTCATGAGTGGTCTCAGTGAGGACCTCCAGCGCGACGTCGCAACGCGCCTTGCGGTGATGGACCGCACCTCTCCCGACGTCGTCGAACAGGTAGAGCATCAGCTCGAGCGCAAGTTCTCCTCGGTGATGCAGCCGAACGAACTGAGCTCGCTCGGCGGAGTGCAGAACCTCGTCGACATCTTGAACCGCTCGGACCGCGCCATGGAACGCCTGATCCTCGAAGGGCTCGAGCGCACGAGTCCGGAACTGGCTGATGAGATTCGCCAGCGCATGTTCGTGTTCGAAGACATCGGTGGTCTCGACGACCGTTCGATCCAGCTCGTGCTCCGCCAGGTCGACGGCAAAGAACTCGCCGTGGCCCTCAAAGGGGTCAAGGCCGACGTGCGCGACAAGATCGGGCGAAACATGTCCGAACGGGCGGCGCAGAATCTCAAGGAGGAGATCGACATGCTCGGTCCCATCCGGATCAAGACCGTGGAAGAGGCGCAGGGCGCCATCGTCCGGGTCATCCGGGCGCTTGAGGAAGCCGGACAACTTGTCCTGTCGAGAGGTGCCGATGAATTCGTCCTCTGATCTCGAGCGCCGTCGCGGCGTACCCGACCCGACTCGACGGATGTCCGGTCGCCCCCTCCGGGGCAGCGTGTCCGTCGCTCGATTCGACGAGCAGTTCGTCGATCCGTCGAAGGATCGTCGGGGTATGGCGACACCGGAGCTGGCCTTCACCGCCGGCTACGAGGTCGGACTCGAGCAGGGCATGTCGATCGGCCGGGCGAGCACGGTCGCCGAGCATGCCGCGAGCGATCGTCGGATGGCCCTCGTCGGCGAAGCGCTGCGGGGTGCCGCCGACGTTGCCATCGCCGACGTCCGGCGCGAGTTTTCGAACGCGACCGATGTCCTGATCCACGCGGCCTTCGACATCGCCCTCGCAATAGTCGGGCGTGACCTCCGCGAACACCCGCGAACCGGCGAGGAAGCACTGCGCTCCGCACTTGCACTTGTCCCACCTCGGATCGCTTGCACGGCTCGCCTGCATCCGTCCGATCTCGACGACCTCGGAACTCTTGAACTGGCCCGCCTGCATCAGGACCTTTCGATCGTCGCGGACTACTCGGTCGAGTCCGGGGACTGCGTCATCGATCTTCCGTCGGCCCAGATCGAGAACCGCCTCGCCGATGCCATCGCCCGAGTCCGCGCCGTGATGGGAAGCGACCTCGACACCGGTGAAGCGGAGATCCGGTCGTGACAACCGCATCGCTCCTCTCACCGGATCTGCTTTCCGAGATCCGCCGCGCTGCCGGCCCTCGCCGGGTCGGACGGGTCAGCCGCCTGCTCGGCATACAGGTCGACGTGGTCGGCCTCGATGTCGCCATCGGTGACGCAGTGTCCGTGGAAGGTCCAATCGGCTCGGTCGGTTGCGAGGTCGTCGCCGTGCACGATCGGTCGGCGACGTGCATGCCTTTTGGCAGCCTTCGCGGCGTGCGCATCGGTGCGCCGGCGGTGGCCACCGGAGGGGCCCCGACCATCTTCACCGGTCGACAGCTGCTCGGGCGGGTTCTCGATGGGCTGGGCCGCCCGATCGATGGACGCCCCCTTCCGTCGGGACTCGAACGCGTTGGGGTCACCGGCTCTGCCCCGCATCCGTTGCGCCGCCGACCGGTGAGCGAGCAGCTCTCGCTCGGCGTCCGGGTGATGGACACGCTCGTACCCTGCGGACGAGGCCAGCGCATCGGCATCTTCGCCGGGTCGGGCGTCGGTAAGTCGAGCCTGCTGTCGATGATGATCCGCGGGACGGAAGCCGATGTCTCCGTGCTCGCGCTCGTCGGGGAACGTGGACGCGAGGTGCAGGAGTTCATCGCACGTGATCTGGGACCGGAAGGTCTCGCCCGCTCGGTCGTCATCGTCGCGACCTCCGACGAACCGCCGCTCGTTCGCCTGCGGGCTGCGCTCACGGCGACGCGAATCGCCGAGTCGTTCCGTGATGACGGGGACGACGTGCTCCTGCTGATGGACAGCCTCACCCGATTCGCCATGGCCCAGCGGGAGGTCGGACTCTCCGCTGGCGAGCCGCCGGCCACCCGAGGGTATCCACCGTCGACGTTCTCGCTGCTGGCCCAGTTGCTGGAGCGCGCCGGGTCAGGTGAACGGGGGAGCATCACCGGTCTGTACACCGTGCTCGTCGACGGGGACGACATGAATGAGCCGATTGCCGACGCGGCGCGGTCGATTCTCGACGGTCACGTCGTGCTCTCGCGCAAGCTCGCCACGGCCGGTCAGTTCCCCACCGTCGATGCGCTCGAGTCGATCTCCCGTGTCGCTCCGGCGATCACGTCGACCGAACAGCGCATGGCGGCCACAGAACTCCGAAGGATCATGGCCGCGCACCGCGACGCCAAGGACCTGATCGAGATCGGTGCCTACGTGCCCGGGTCGAACCCCCTCGTCGACCGGGCCGTCCAGCTCGAAGCGGCGACGAAGTTGTTCCTCTCGCAGGATCTGCACGAAACCGTTTCCGCCGAGCGCAGCTGGGGCGAGCTCGCCCAACTTGTCGGGGTGGGCCCGTGAAGCGCAACCCCTTCCGGCTCGCGACCGTCCTACGCGTTCGTCATGTGCAGGAAGACGTCGAGCTTGGTCGTCTCTCGCTCGCCCGGGCCGACGCCCGCCGTGCTGCTGATCGCGCTGATGCGTTGCTCGATCGTTATCGCCTACAGACCACGACAGGCCCCTCCGTCACCAGTACGGGTGCGTTCCTCGCCGATCGCCTCCACGGCGAACGCCTCGCGGAGTCCGTCATCGATGCTCGAGCCGACGTGGTGACCTCGCAACAGGTCGTTGCCGATCGAAAGGTCGACTGGTCATTCGCCGCCCAACGCGTGTCGGCCCTCGTCCGACTCCGTGATCGGCACAACGAAGCGTCCGCCGCGGCCGTACTCCTCGAAGACGTCCTCGACGCCGACGAGCGCACGATCGCCCGTCGTCATCTCCACTCATCTCCCAACGTCTCCGCGGAGCCCCGATGAATGCAGCAAGCAACCCCATCTCGAGCATCACCGATCGGATCGCCTCCATCGAGGCCCGCTTCGGGGCGCGACCTCCCATGTCGGGCGCGGCCGCCACCGCGCTAGCCTCGGCGTCACGCGGCCAGACGGGGTCCAGCGGTTCGGACTCGTCGTTCGGACAACTCGTCGACCGTCTTGTCTCGTCCTCCACGGCGAGCGGGTCCGGCGACGCCTCGACGGCGGTTGCCGATGTGCTCGAACAACTTCTGCAGGCGCATGAACCGTCGCCCGTCGCCACGCGTGGTGCCGTCACGACGGTCGGTGATCAGAACGATGGAACAGACCCGACGCCGCTCTCGGGCGCCGGTCAGCGGATCGTCGACCTCGCCTCGGAACACATCGGCGTCCCCTATGTGTGGGGCGGAGAGGACCCGTCCGGCTTCGACTGCTCCGGGCTGGTGCAGTTCGTCTACGCCAAGCTCGGCATCGATCTTCCCCGGGTATCCCGGGATCAGGCGCAGGTAGGCCAACCGGTGGCGAACCTCCGCGATGCGGTCCCCGGGGATCTGGTGGCGTTCGGAACGCCGGTCGATCACATCGGGATCTATGCCGGGAACGGCCAGATGGTTGTCGCTCCGCGGACCGGTGATGTGGTGAAACTGCAGCAGATCCGCCGTGAGCCGGTCGCCATCCGACGGATCCTCGCCTCCGACGCCGGCGCTGCCCCATCTTCCGCAACGGCGACAACAGCTGGGAACACGGCCGGATCCAATATGGGCTACCTCGCACTGTTCTCGGCGGCCGAGGCCCGCTACGGGGTGTCGGCTGAACTGCTGGAGGCCGTGGCCAAGCAGGAGTCGGGGTTCGACGCGAACGCTGTCAGCCCGGCCGGTGCGCAGGGACTGATGCAGCTGATGCCGGGCACCGCCAAGGCGCTCGGGGTGAACCCTTTCGATCCGGCCGAGGCCGTCGACGGAAGCGCCCGTCTCCTCAGCCAACACCTCCGTCGCTTCGGCTCGGTTCCGCTGGCGCTCGCCGCGTACAACGCCGGGCCTGGAGCGGTCGAGAAGTTCGGAGGGATTCCTCCGTATCGCGAGACGCAGGGCTATGTCCGCAAGATCATGGCCGACCTCGCCGACAGCGCCTATGGCGATGCAACTGTTGCTGCGGCGTCGGGCACCCAGCGTCTTTCCGATCAGCCGGCGCTGATACGCCGATCGTCGGCGCTGTTCAGCGACGGTGCCGTCGGCAACGCCGGTACCGCGCGATCGACGGGCCTGCTCCCGACGACGAACCGCCAGGCGGGTCCGGCAGCCGCGATCGCCGCCCTTGCCTCGCTGCCCGGGCCAAGTGCGGCGGCCGCGGCCTCGTTCCTTTCGACCCCCGCTTCACCCGCAGCGGCCTCCACGGTGACCGCGACCTCCACACCGGCTCCACTTTCGACTGTTCCCTCCCCATCGATGGTCCCGGCAACGGCGAGCGGTGTACCTGGGTTCACCCTCCCGGAAGGCAAGCCGGTCTCGCCCGCCAAGGGCGCGTGGGGCCCCAACACCCAGATGCAGATCACGAGCGTCGGTGGTTCCAACACGACGAGTTGGTTGGAGTCGGGACTTCTCGAGCAGGCATCGCCGGCCGACGTGGCGGCAATCGTTGCGTCGGCGCCGGGTCCGGTCGCCAAGGGTGTGCTCAAGATCCTGCAGAACGCCACGGCGGCACAGCTGATCTCACCGGAGTTCCGCCAGACCCTCAACGACGTGAACCGCGACGCCCTCGGCCTTCCGGACGCCCCCGACGTGATCCCGGTCCAACCACCGGCGCCCGCGGCCGCCCTTGCGTCCGCAGCAGCTACCGCTCCGTCGACATCGACGGCAGCCACCGCATCGGCACCGAGTCCGATCGCCCGAACCCTTCTTCCGCTCACCCCCGCAAAGTGAGGTCTTCATGACACCAACACTCCTCTCGGCCAGCAGTGCGGCCTACCTGGCGACGCCCGCGACGACGTCAGACAACGCGTCAGCGCCGGTGGACGGGACGACACTGTCCGCAACGGGTTCCGAGGAGTCGTCGGACGATCGGAGTGAGGACGTCGCTCCGAGCGACTTCGCCGTGCTGCTGGCGGCGATGATGGCACCGGTGGCACCGGTGGCACTGGCGCCGTTGCGTCCCCGAGCGGATCCGGTCGACGCAGCGAACACGTCCGTCGTCTCGGCAGCCGTCGGAGACACGACCTCGGTGACGTCCGTCGGTCTCGCGCCGCTCGTCGCGCTGCCGCCGACGGTCGGCGAGACGTCGGACGCGAACCCGAGTGGCGCCGACGTCGAGAATCCGTCACCGGTCAACCTGCCGCCTTCGACAACGCCGTCACCACCCACCCGCGAAGCGCTCGGCGCGATCGCCGCCGACCCGATTGGCACCATCGGCGTCCCCGCCGGTGCCGATCAGGGCGTCGACAGGACCTTGGCGATGCGAAGTGAAGCGGCCGCTTCGAACAGCGTGGAAGCGGCGACCGAGACGACCCTCACCGGCTCGAGGGTGGCCGGGCGCGAGTCGCTCGCCCCGATGGTCGGTCTCGTCGCCCTCGATCGCCCGCTATCCCTCGGTCGGCGCTCGTCGTTGCCGTCCCCAGATGTCGCCGACGCGCTCGTAGAGGCCCCGCTGGACGCATCGATGGAGGTACTGGTCGATGTCGTTCCGCCCCGTGACGGTCCCGCTTCCGCCATCGGTCCGCAGGACGGCTTGCCTTCCGTGGCAGCGTCCCCTGCCCGTCCGGTGAAGCCGGAGACGGTCCCGACTCCCGCGGCGGGTCCCGCCGGTCCGCCGACGGTCACCCCCTCAGTGCCGCCCAGCTCGCGGTTGGTCCCCCGGTCCGTCGACGATGATGCGCCTGTCGTGACCTCGGCGGATGGCGATGCGAGCCCGATGTCCATCGTGAAGGACACGCCGGCGCCGACCGCATCGACGGGGACGTCCCCGCAGAGTTCTCGGACCCCGAACCTCGGCACCGACGCAATGGCGTCGGACACGATGCAGTCGGTCACGGCCGACCGGCCGATCCGTGTTGTTCGAGAAGAGTTCTCGGCGTCGAGCGATGAGGACGACGCAGCGCCCCCAGTCGCGGTGTCCGGCACACCCGGTCCGGGATCCCCGGCCGAGCGCTCTGCGGGCGTGGGCGGATCGACGTTCCCGGTCGTCGAAGGTGTCCGAACGGGTGATGCGTATCAACACATCGTGCGGGCCGCACAGCGCGCCCAGGCTGCGGATGGCCCGCAGCACATGCGACTGGAGATGCACCCCGGTGACCTCGGTGCCGTCGCCGTCGAGGTGACGATCGAGGGCGGGGCCGTACATGTAGCGATGGTCGCCGAACGAGGCGAGACGAAAGACCTGCTGCGCTCGTCGATCGCCGAGCTACGGTCCTCTCTCGTCGCGGCGGGCTTCTCGGCCGGCCGGATCGACATCCAGAGCGGTCTCTCGGACGGCCGCTTCGGCCAGGCCGCTGATCGCCCTGACGCGTGGAGTCAGTCGTTCGATCGACCCGACTCGCATCGTGAACAGTCCGGGGCGTTCGCGAACATGTTCGACCAGTCGAGCGGCCGGGGCGATCAGTCCCGGAGCTCGCGCGCGTACTTCGGAGCGGGCGACCGCGGTGACGCCCTGTCGTCGCTGCGCTCGGTGGGCAACGGCGACCGGACCGCTCGTGACGCAACGAGGTCAGCGAACGGACTCCATCGTGACCGACTCGACCTACAGCTCTGAGGTGCGCGCCGTGGTCCCCCTGCGTACACGGTCCGCTGTAGCGAACCTCCACTCGAACCCATCCAGCCCCTCACGACGGTCCCGCCGTGAAACGAAAGGTCCTCGTTCATGATCACCACCGCCGCTTCCTCTGGCGCTTCCTCTGCTGCTTCCTCTGCCGCCACCGCCGGTTCCACCCAACGCGCCGCCGTGGCCAAGCCGACGACCGTGCCGAACGATCGCATGGGCAAGGACGCGTTCTTGAAGCTGCTCGTCGCGCAGCTCAAGTATCAGAATCCGCTGAGCCCGATGGACGGCACCCAGTTCATCTCGCAGACGGCACAGCTCACCATGACCGAGAAACTCGAGGAGCTCTCCAAGCTCTCGGAGGCGACGGTCCTCGATGCGAACCGTCGAACGGCAGCCGAGCTCGTAGGCAAGACCATCTCCTACGACAACGGCACCAACGTCGTGGATGGTGTCGTGACCTCGGCTCGCATGAACGGCGGCAACCCGATCCTGATGATCGGCCGCACCGAGGTGCCGCTCGGCTCGGTGCTCGAAGTCCGCGCCACCCTCTCGTCATCGGCTCCGGCCGCTGCGCCCGCCGCGGGATCCTCTCCGGCTCCCGCTGCGGCTCCGGTCGTCACTGCTGCCTAGGCGGCGCTCCGTCCCTCGTCCATCGGGGGCACCGTCGGGTGCGTCCGTCGTCCAAGTCTTCCCACCAACTTTTCCAGCAGTACCCCTACGAAAGGATCCACATGCTTCGTTCCATGTTCTCCGGTGTTTCCGGACTCCGTAGCCATCAGACGATGATGGACGTGATTGGCAACAACATTGCCAACGTCAACACCGTCGGCTACAAATCGAGCTCCGTCGTGTTCCAGGACATGCTCAGCCAGAAGCTCTCCAGCGCCGGTGTTCCGACGGCGGGCTCAAGTGGTCTCGGCGGCACCAACCCGTCGCAGGTCGGTCTCGGCGTCAAGATCGGCGGTGTTGTCACCTCGTTCCGCCAGGGTGCTTCCCAGCTGACCGGCAACTCGACCGACATCTCGATCCAAGGTGACGGCTTCCTGCTCGCGAGAAGTGACGGGCAGACGCTCTTCACCCGAGCCGGCGCGCTTTCCTTCGACGCCTTCGGGCGAATGGTCTCACCCGACGGCGGCATCATCCAGGGCTGGACCGCCGACACCAACGGCGTCGTGAACACCAACGCCGGAGTCAGCGACCTCGTCATGCCGCTCGGTCAGGCCATCAGCCCCCAGGTGACTTCCAAGGTGAGCTTCGGTGGCAACCTCGACGCCACCGTTCCGACCACGCTGCCCGGTCCGGAGGTCCTCACCACCATCACGGTGTACGACCAACTCGGAAAATCGCTCGACCTCACGTTCGGGATGAAGATGACCGCCGCGAACACCTGGGCGGTGCAGCCGTACACCCCCGATGGCGCCGACGTCGACACCACCCCCGACGTCCTCGGAGCGGCCTTCACGGTCACCTTCGACCCGGCGACCGGGAAGATCACGGCGCCGACCACACCGCCGACGATCACCATTCCGCCGACCTTCGGCACGTATTCGGGACCGGTGACGATCGATCTCGGCTCGGCATCGGCCGATGGGTTGCGCCAGTTCGCTGGGAAGTCAACGGCTGCGGCGATCTCTCAGGACGGTGCGACCACGGGTGCGCTGCAGACCTTCGGCATCGGAGCCGACGGCACGGTGACGGGCATCTTCTCGAACGGCCGCAACCGCGTGATCGGGCAGATCGCCATGGCATCGTTCTCGAACCCCTCGGGTCTGGAGAAGGTCGGTGGCTCGTTCTATCGGCCGACCCCGAACTCCGGTCTTGCCCAGATCGGCGTCTCCGGCACCGGTGGGCGCGGCTCGATCGCCGGTGGCACGCTCGAGATGTCCAACGTCGACCTGGCCCAGGAGTTCACCTCGTTGATCTCGGCCCAGCGCGGCTTCCAGGCCAACTCCCGAGTCATCACGACCGCCGACGAACTGCTGCAGGAACTCGTCAACCTGAAGCGGTAACCGCTCTATCGGTGGAGAGGTAGCGCGAGCTCCGGTTGATCCGTGATCGGCCGTGAGCTCGCTCACCTCGCCCGCGCCCGCGTCGCGCTGGTGTTGCGGCTCGAAGGAGTCCGCAGGTATCGGTCCCTCCGGCCGATGAGACAGGGTGAGACCCTCGGGTTCTCCTACACGGATTGTTTCACTGGACCAAGGAAGGCCCATTCATGATTATCGTCTCGCGACTGAACGGTCACGAGTTTGCACTCAACTGCAACCTCATCGAAAAAGTCGAGGCCAACCCCGACACCGTCATCACCCTGATCGACGGTACGAAATTCGTCATCGCCGAGAGCGTTGATCGCGTGATCGAGCTCGTGCGTGGTTACCAGGCGTCGATCATCGCGGCAACCGACGAATTCTCCGGTCGGACAGCGGGCCGCACCCGCCTGCAGCTCGTCAGCCCGGCTGAGGAGAACTAGCCGTGGATCCCTTTACCCTCGCGGGGATCATCCTGGCGTTCGCGGCCGTGATGATCTCGATGATCATGGAAGGCGGCGACCCCATGGCGATGTTTCTCATTCCGCCGATGATCCTCGTGTTCTTCGGAACATTCGGTGTGGCGATGGCATGTGGTCTCAAGCGGGACACCATCAGTGGCCTGAAGTCGGTGAAGTCTGCACTTCTGACGAAGTCGCACTCTCCCGAAGACACCGTGAAGACCATCGTCGGGTTTGCCGAGCTGGCCCGACGCGACGGACTGCTCGCGCTCGAAGAGGCGGCCAAGACCATCGACGATCCCTTCCTCAAGAAGGGCATCGAGCTGGCCGTCGACGGCACTGATCCCGAAGAGCTCCGAGAGATCCTCGAAGCCCAGATCAAATCGCGCAAGACCCAGGACAAGGCGGGAGCGAAGTTCTTTGCCGACATGGGCGGCTTCGCTCCCACGCTGGGCATCATCGGAACTGTTCTCGGTCTCGTCCACGTGCTCGAGAACCTCTCCGATCCCAGCAAGCTCGGCCACCTCATCGCTGGCGCGTTCGTGGCGACGCTGTGGGGCGTGATGTCCGCCAACCTCATGTGGCTGCCAATCGGCAGCAAGCTCACCCGTGTCGGAGCGGTGACGGCCCACCATATGGAGCTCGTCCTCGAGGGAGTGCTCTCGGTGCAGGCCGGCGCCAACCCCCGCATTGTCGAGCAGAAGCTCCTCTCCTTCCTGAACGACGACGAGCGTCCCGAGGAATCCGCCAAGGCGGCCTAGTCATGTCGAAGCGTCGTCACAAGCACGAAGAGCACGAGGAGCACGTCAACCATGAGCGTTGGCTGATCACCTATGCCGACATGATCACTCTGCTCATGGTGTTGTTCATCGTGCTGTTCGCCATGGGACAGACGGACCTCGACAAATACAAGAAGCTCCGGCAAAGCCTTGCGGTCGGCTTCGGTGGCGGACCGGACAAGCTGGCGCTGCTCGACGGCGGTCTTGGCGTGCTCGACGGTGGAGCTTCGCCGACGGGTCTCACCCCCGCCGAGATTGCCGCGAAGACGGCGGTCTCCACCCTCAACGGGCGCGCCGCTGCGTGGAAACAGGAGCAGAAGAAACTCGAGAGCACCAAAGCCGCCCTCGACCGGGCGCTCAAGGAGATCAACGGTTCCCCGCTGATCACGGATTCACAGGTGCGCGTCGCGCTGACGACTCGCGGCCTCGTGATCACCATCGACAGCGACATCGTGCTCTTCGAACCGGGTTCGGCGACGATCCGGCCAGAGGGCCAGAAGGTCCTCGACCGCATTTCGCGCCAACTTGTCGTCCTGCCGAACCACATCACCGTTGAGGGTCACACCGACAACGTCCCGATATCGGGGACCTTCCCCTCGAACTGGGAGCTCTCGACAGCTCGGGCCTCCTCAGTTCTTCGATCCCTCATCGCCCTGCACGGCCTTGACCCGGCGCACGGAACCGCCTCCGGATTCGCCGAACAGAAACCCGTCGCACCTAACGACACGACGAAGGGTCGGGCGAAGAACCGGCGTGTCGAAATCGTCATCGAAGCAGCGGTGAGCAACCCGGGCATCGACTCGCCCGATGCGCTGGCTGCGGTTCAGGCCGCTGCTGTCGCGCAAGCCAACGATGAACGGGCCGGCGACGACCCCTCTGGTGAGATCGTCATCTCCGCCCCCATCAAGCCGGTCGCCTAACCGCGCCCGACCTCCACCCCGAACACCAAGCACCAACAAGGAAACGATCGACATGGCGAAGAAACCAAAGGCCGCCCCCGCCGCAGAAGGCGAGGAGCAGGCACCGAAAAGCAAGAAGAAGTTGGTGCTCGGTGGAGTCGGCGCGCTCGTGCTGTTCTTCGCCGGTGGGAAGGTCATGGGGGGAGGTGGCGAGACAAAGACGATCATCAAGATCGTCAACACCACGACCACGATCCCGATGGGCGAGGTCGTCACCCTCGACGCCATTACGATGAACCTCGCCGATGGGCACGTCCTCAAGGTCGGCATCGGTTTCCAGCTCGAATACGAAGCGCCCGGCGCCGGCGGACACGAAGCCCCGAAATCCGCCGACGGGGACCCCACGAAGGGGTATGCCCAGGCGCTCGACATCGCCATCGACGAACTCGGTCAGCACACCATGGAGGAACTCTCCGGTGAAGGTCGAAATCTCGCCAAGGAAGCGCTGGTGAAGCGACTGCGCAAGATATCGCACGGCAAGATCGAAGACGTCTACTTCCATCAGTTCGTCATGCAGTGACCATCTGCTGATCCCGGTGACCTACCTCCCGGGTCTCCCGAATCAGAGAAATCCGGCGGAGTAGGTCATATCGCCCACCGGGCGGCCGATCAGATCTCCGTGACGTCGAACACGAAGGTCCAAAAAGTCGTTCCCTACGACTTCAAACGGCCGAGCAAGTTCAACCGCGACCACGCCCGAGCGCTACAGCTCATCGGCGAGACCTTCGCGCGGCAGTTCTCCACCGTGTTGTCGACGACCGTGCGCACATCGTCGCACGTGTCGTTCGCCGGGGTCGGCCAGCTGACCTACGACGAGCACGTTCGAGACATCCCGAATCCGACGTACCTGGCGATGGTCTCGCTCGAGCCGTTGCCCGGACTCGCCCTTCTTCACGTTCCGCTGCCGGTCATGATGACCGTGATCGACCGATTGCTCGGCGGCACCGGGAACGGCCAGCTTCCGAACCGCCCGCTCACCGACATCGAGCTGGGTCTTGCCCAGGGCCTGATCGCTCGCATGCTCCGTGAGTTGGCGAGCGCCTTCGAGTCCCTGGTCGTCGTCGAGCCGCGACTCACCCATCAGGAGTCGAATCCGCAATTCACGCAGATCGCCGCGCTGAACGACACCGTCGTGGTGCTCTCCTTCGACATCCATGTTGCCGGCAACGCCGGCAACCTCTCACTGTGCATCCCGTTCGCACAGATCCAGACCGTTCTCGAGGACGCCGCGGGGACCTTCACCAGAACCGGCCGTAACGACATCGACCACGACGCGGTCGAACGGGCGCTCCGGGCCGGCATCGACAACACCAGCGTGCCCCTCTCCGTGCGGTTCAACGAAGTCGACCTGGTCGCCGCCGACATCGTGGACCTGCAACCGGGGGACATCGTGCCCCTGTCGCACCCGGTCGACGCACCGTTGTTCATCACGATCGGCGACGTGGCTCGATTCCACGTGAAGCCAGGCCGACGCGGCCGCCGACTCGCCTGTGTCGTCGTCGACGACCGGATCACCAAGAAGGACAAGCCATGAGCTCCTCGACATTGACCTCCACTGCACTCGACTTCGCCCGTCGCGTCGGCGAGGAAGTGGCCGCATCGCTTCCGGGCGGCACGGCGTGGACCGCAGTGGCTGAGGAGACTCCGACACTGCCGGACACCGCTCGTGTCGTCGTCGCATGGCTCGGCAGCGAGGCCCGACTCGCCCTGGCCATGACGTCGCCGTTCGCCCGGAACCTCATCGTCGGGCCCCCTCCCGCCGATTCTCTCGAAGAGGCTCTCGAACAGGGTTTCGCCGGCTCCGCGTCGATGATCGCGGCGTTGATCGATTCGAATGCCTCTCTCGGTCCGCTCACGGAGGGAGCCGCGGATGACGCGACGGTATCGCTCGGTGGTTCGCTCCTCGGCGTCAGGCTCATGGACGGGGACGTGCACATCGCGACGCTCGTCATCGCCACTGCGACCGACCTCGACGCCCAGTCGGATGCGCTGACGCCGGTGTTCGAGCAACTGCCCGAGGGAACAACGGTGGACGTGCAGCGGCCGGTGTCGATGCTTGCCGACGTCGAGATGGGTGTCACGGTTGAGCTGGGACGAGCACGTCTGACGGTCGCCGAGATCTTGAGCCTGACGATCGGCTCTGTTGTCGAGCTCGATCGGATCGCCGGCAGTCCGGTCGACGTTCTGGTGAACGGCACGCTCATTGCCCGTGGCGAGGTCGTCGTCGTGGACGAGGAGTTCGGTGTTCGCGTCAGCGAAGTGATCGGCTACCAGCCGTCAGAACGGCTTCGGCGGTGATGGCGTGAGCGATGCATCGCTGGCCGTCGTCCTCCTACGACTGGTCCTTGCGGTTGCGGTCGTCGTCGCCTTGCTTCTGTTGACCGCGCGCCTTACCCGTCGCGTAGGCAGTGCCGGTGCTGGGGCTGCCCGAGGTTCCATTCGAGTCGTCGCCCGTCAACCACTCGGCCGCAACGCTTCGGTCGCCGTGATCGAGACCGGAGGTCGGACGTTCGTTCTCGGCGTCACCGACCATCAGGTCTCCCTGCTCGGCGAACAACCTGTCGAGACTGCGCCGGTCGACGACTCCGGCCTGACGATGCTGGCGCCTGGTGCGGGCCGACGTTCGCTTGTCGACGCGCTGCGAGACCGGACGCTGCGCAAACCATGATCCGACTCATCGCTCCTGCCCGACTCGTTGCGTTCGCCCTGGCAGTGTTCACCGTGGTGATCGCTTTCGGAGGCGTGGCCTCCGCGCAGACACCGGCCCCGACCACCGTGGCGCCAGCTGCTGTCGCGCCTGCCGCCTTGGCGCCAACGACTGCCGCGCCCGCCGCTGGCGCGCCGACGACGGTCACCCCCGGCGGGACCGCGGCCGCCGCACCGACGGCGACGGCAACGCCGGCGACCCCGGTGACCATCGCGGCACCGACCGGTCTGGACACCGGAAATGTCACGAACCGGACCGGACAGCGCACGGCGGCAACCCCGACCGATGCCGGAACATCCGGTCAGCCGCCGACAACGGTCGATCCCGGAATTCTCGTGTTCGAACAGCCCTTCCAGCCGGTTGACGACTCCAACCGGGTGTCGATCACGGTGGGCGACGGGGCCAATCCCAGCCAGAGCGTCCTCATCATCATTCTCCTGACGCTGCTCTCGCTCGCGCCGTCGGTCTTGATCCTGTTGACGAGCTTCACCCGAATCGCCATCGTCCTGTCACTCGTGCGCAACGCCCTCGGCCTCCAATCCATCCCGCCCAACCAGGTGATCGTCGGGCTCGCCCTGTTCCTCAGCCTGTTCGTTATGCGACCGACGATCGAGAAGATCAATGCGGATGCCCTGCAGCCGCTCCTGAAGAACGAGATAAGCCAGACCGATGCCTATCGGGCTGCGCTGCAGCCGCTTCGCGTGTTCATGCTCAAGCAGACCGGAACGCGCGAGCTCAAGATGATGATGGCCGTCTCGAAAGAGGAAAAGCCGGCCACGCCGAACGATGTCAGCAACGCGACCCTGATTCCGGCCTTCATCCTTTCTGAGTTGCGCATCGCCTTCATCATCGGTTTCGTGATCTTCATTCCCTTCCTGGTGATCGACCTCGTCGTCAGCTCGAGTCTGATGTCGATGGGAATGATGATGCTGCCACCTGTGGTGATCTCGCTCCCGTTCAAGCTGCTGCTGTTCGTCCTTCTCGACGGCTGGTCCGTCGTCGTTCGTTCCCTGATTGAGAGTTTCAATTGACTGGAATCCTCGCCCTCTCCGATTCGCAGGTCGTCACCATCGTCGTGCAGATGCTGATGGTTACCGCTAAAGTAAGCGCGCCTATTTTGATCACGGCCATGGCGATCGGATTCGCCACGTCGCTCATCCAGTCCGTCACTCAGTTGCAAGACGCGACCCTCGCCTTCGTGCCGAAGCTGATTGGCGTGGCTCTCGTCATCGTGATGGCGGGAACATGGATGCTCCACGAACTTGTGACCTACTCAGAAGCGCTCTTTGCCATGATCCCGTCGCTTCTCAACTAGCGCCGCTTCGCGTTCCCGCTCCTCCTCACGAACACCATCTCGGGTCATGCGCGTTGAAGTAGCCCTGCCGACCCTCGTGGCGTACCTGCTCGCGATGTCGCGTTGCGTGGCCTGGCTCGTCGTTGCGCCGCCGTTCGGAACCCGACTCATCCCGGTCACGGTCAAGGTCGGACTGGCCGGAGCGTTGACGATCGCCGCTGGCCCGCGCCTGAACGTCGCGGAGGTGCGTCTCGACACGTTCGGGCTCATCGCAGCAGTGGTGACGCAGGTCCTCGTCGGTCTTTCGCTCGGTTTCTTCGCCCTGTTGCTCCTCAGCGCGATCCAGGCGGCCGGCAACCTGATCGATCTCTTCGCCGGATTCACGATGGCCCAGGTCTATGACCCGATGTCCGGAGCCGGCGCGAGCGTCTTCGGGCGCACGTATCAGATCGTCGGAACCACCATCCTGTTCGTGTCCGGGGGCCACCTCGTGTTGGTCCGGGGCTTCCTTCGATCGTTCGAGGCGGTTCCGCTCGACCGGCTCACGTCGGCGAACGCCGAGATGATCACCGCCCATCTCGGTCTGTTCATCGTGGCCGCGTGCGAGATCGCCGCTCCGGTCCTCGCCGCGATGTTCCTCGCCGAGGTCGCGCTCGGTCTCCTGACCCGCGCCGCGCCGCAGCTCAATGCCCTCCAGCTCGGAATGCCCCTCAAGGCGCTGCTGGCCCTTCTGCTCACTGGCCTCGCGCTCCCGCTGCTTCCACCGGCGATGGACAACCTCGTTCGCGATGTCGTTCGCGCCGGCCGGATGATCAGCGGGACCTGACGTACAACCGAGACCATGGCGTCCGACAAGACCGAAGCCCCCACACCGAAGAAGAAGCGCGACGCCCGCAAGAAGGGGCAGATCGCCCGCTCGACCGACCTCGTGACTTGGCTGCAGGTCTTCGTGGCGACGTATGCGGTCTCCGCGACGTTCGCACTGAGCGCAAAGGCGCTCCGCGAAACCATGGTCGGCGTTGACCATCTGACGGTTCGTCCCGATGTCAGCTCTGCGGTGAAGCTCCTCGGCGATTCGCTGCAGAGCGGGGTACTCGCCGTCTTGCCCCTCACGGGTCTTCTTCTACTCACCGCCCTGGTCACGAACTTTGCCCAGACCGGATTGGCCGTGACGCTGCACAAGCTCAAGCCGACGACGGAGAGAATCAATCCCGGGAAGGGAATCAAGCGGATCTTCTCCAAGCAGGGTCTGTGGGAGGCCACGAAGGAGATCGCCCGCGTCGGCGTGCTCGCCGGCGTTGCGTGGGGCCCAATGAGCACCGTGACCTCACGACTTGTCGCCCGGCACAGCGAACTGCGCGAAACCATCTCCATCATCGGCGGCTCGTGCCTGCACCTCGCGAGGAATGTCGCGACAGCCGGCCTGCTGATCTCGTTCCTCGACTTTGCGGTCCAGAAGCGCCGGATCCTGAAGTCGCT
>JANOJN010000239.1:0-46043 GCA_031418775.1 Acidimicrobiia bacterium | reverse complement strand
CCCGGTGCGCCGAGGACCGCGTCGAGCAGGCTGCGGACGGTCGTGCGGAGTTCCTCCTCGCGACGGGCAAGCACCCCGGGGGCGAAGAACCGCTGCACGAGCATGCGCTGACGCTTGTGGCCGGGATCGTCCTGGGCGATCATGTTCATCTCCGTCGGCGCCGACACCGCCCGGTAGGCATGCATGCTCGGGAAACGCTCCGCCCGCCGTTCGACATATACCGCGTCGCTGTGGCGGGTGATGCCCCACAGGCCGTTGCGCTCGTCGTGATACACCGGCTCGTTGGCGCGCATCCACGTCCACACGTCGTGCGGATCTCGCTGGTAGAGCGCCGGATCGAGCAGATCGACCACGGGTCGTTCGGCGGCTGGGTGGGTCATAGACCTCGACGGTAGGGTTCGCCCGTGCCGTTTCCCAACTCCGCATCCGGTTGTGTGCCGAAGGGAATGCGATGACGGCACCGCCCCTGTCGGCCCGGTCCCGGGCGTTGGCCGTGGGCATCGGCGTCGGGGCGGGAACCCTCTCGGGTCTCTTCGGGGTCGGCGGTGGGTTTCTCATCGTGCCGGCGCTGACCGGGCTCCTCGGTATGGGGCAGCGCCGCGCCAATGGCACATCGCTCGCTGCGGTCATCCCGATCTCGGCCGCTGCTGCGGTCGGGTACGCCTTCGACGGCTACGTGGATCTGTTCGTCGTCGTGCTCCTCGTCGGCGGGGGAGTCATCGGCGCGGAGATCGGGACCCGGCTGCTGGAACGCCTCCCGATCCGGACCATCCAGTTCTGCTTCGCTGCGCTGCTCGTCGTTGCTGCCCTGCGGCTGGTGTTCGGCCCCGTCGACAAGGACGCCATGCACCTTGGATTAGCCACCGATGTCGGGCTCTTCGCGCTCGGTGTCCTCACGGGCGTCCTCTCCGGGCTCCTCGGTGTCGGCGGTGGGTTCGTGATGGTTCCGGGCATGGTTCTGCTCGCCTCGATCCCGAATGCGCTGGCGAAGGGGACGTCACTTGCCGCCATCATCCCGACGGCGGCGTTCGCCACCTGGCGCAACGTTCGCAATGACAACGCCGATGTGCGGCACGGGCTCCTCGTCGGCTGCGTCGGCGGCGCGTGCTCGCTCGTTTCCGCCCGGGTCTTCGTCGGTATCGATCCCCGCCTCTCCAACGTCCTTCTCGGCATCCTGCTCACGGTTCTGGCCGCGACGATGATCCGGCGGGCGTCGAAGCCGGAGGCGCCGACCCACGCGGCGAATGTCGACGCCCACATCGACTACGTGTAGGGCGTACGCCGGTACGTGAGGGCTTACACCGGCAGCAGGCGCGTCGGTACGTCGACGACCTTCGCCCGGAGGAACTCGCCGAGGCTCTTCGCCTGCGCGTCGAGACGGACGCTGGACGCGACTCCTTCGCCGAGGAGTCCCTCGACGATAAAATTAAGCGCGCGTATGTTCGCGAGCTCGACCCGGCGGATCGGGAGGGACGCGGCCTCCGGCATCAACGACCGGACCCGTTCGGCCGTGAGGAAGGCGCATAGCCATGCGAACGTCTCGTCGTCGCGGGCCCACACCCCCACGTTGGCGTTGCCGCCCTTGTCCCCCGAGCGGGCGCCGACGAGGCGTCCCAGCGGCAGGCGGGTCGTGGGCTCCGACGTCACGGCGACGGCCGGAGTCGATTCCTGCGTCTGCTCGCGGGGCGGGTCCATCGCGCCTTCGACGGCCGCGTCCACGACGACGGTGCGGCCATCGACGTGGACCTCGTGGTGGAGCAGATCGGCCGGGATCAGCGTCGGCCAGTAGACACCGTAGGACTGGGCCCCGCTGGGGCCGCCCATGCCGAACATGCCGGGGTAGCTCGCGAGAGCGAGCTCGATCCCGACGTTCGCGAACGCCCGGCCGACCTTTCGCTCATCGGGGTCCTTGGCGATCAGGGTCAGGTAGGCAACGGCTTCATCGTTGGTCCGGGGATCGGCCTTGTCACTGCGCACGAGCCGGGTCGCGGTATCGGCGAACGACTCCCGGCCCCCCCTTTGGTTCGGCCAGAACACGTCCTCGACCAGCTTGGCCTTCGCCTCGATGTCGAGCCCGGTGAGACAGAAGGTCATCGAGTTCCGGTACCCGCCGTCGACGTTGATGCAGACCTTTGCCGTGGTCGGCGGCGCTTCGCCCTTGACTCCGGTGATCAGTACCCGGTCAGGGCCATCGTCGACGAGGGTGATGGTGTCGAAGCGAGTGGTGACATCAGGGTTGAGGTAGCGACTGCCCTGCACTTCATAGAGCAGCTGGGCGGTGACCGTACCGATGTCGACGCGGCCCGCGGTTCCCTCGTGTTTGGTGATCACCGTTGACCCGTCGGCGGCGACCTCGGCGATGGGGAAGCCCGGGTTGCGCAGATCCGCGATCTCGGTGAAGAACGAGTAGTTCCCGCCGGTCGCCTGACACCCGCACTCGATCACGTGCCCGGCCACGACGGCCCCGGCGAGCGCGTCCCAGTCAGTTCGCGACCAGCCGTGATGCCACGCCGCCGGACCGACGACGACAGCGGCGTCGGTGACCCGGCCGGTGATCACCACGTCGGCGCCCAGACGCAACGCCTCCGTGATGCCCCATCCCCCGAGGTAGGCGTTTGCGGTGATGGCCGACCGGTCACCGAACGGCGCGCCCGTGTCGAGGTGGGTCAGTTCATGACCCGCCGCCCGGAGCTCGTCCAGCCGAGGGAGGACGTCGTCTCCGCTGACCCAGGCGACCTTCGGCGTGAGGCCGAGGCGTTCAGCCACGGTCCGGACCGCGTCGGCACAGCCGGCTGGGTCGAGACCCCCGGCATTGGTGACGACCTTGATGCCCCGTTCCAGACAGGTGCCGAGGACCTGTTCCATCTGGGTCACGAACGTGCGGGCATACCCACCGCCGCCGGACGCCCTCGACTTGGCCAGGATCAGCATGGTCAGCTCAGCCAGCCAGTCGCCGGTCAGCACGTCGATCGGTCCGCCTTCCACCATTTCCCGCGCGGCGCTGAGGCGGTCTCCGTAGAAGCCACTGCAGTTGGCGATGCGTATCGGTCGCGTGGTCACCTCCTGATCTCAGCACCTCGGCGTGGTCCGTGACGAACCGGCCGAGAACGAGCGGCGCCGGGCCGGCCGAATCGACACCGTGAATACGGGTACCGCCACTAGCCTGGAGCCAGTGAGCAGCGCAACCGTTCCCGTTCCGGCAGCGCGCGTGAACGATCGGGTCGGCGGGATCGTCGGGATCGGCTTCGCCATCGTTGCCCTCTCGGCCGGCTCAACCATGGTGCGCTCCACGGGGTCGCCCGGCGCAGTGGTCGCCTTCTGGCGTCTCTTCATCGGGGCGGTGCTCTGGCAATCGATCCTGCTCGTCACCAAACAGCGCTTCACCATCGCCGCTCTGAAGAAGTCGGCACCGGCCGGGTTGTTCTTCGGCCTGAACCTGACGCTGTTCTTCACCGGCGTGACCAAGACCCGCATCGCCAATGCCGAGTTCATCGGCACGCTGGCCCCCCTCCTCGTCGTTCCCTTCGCTGCGTGGCGCCTCGGGGAACGGGTGAAACCCGCCGTCATTGCTGCCGGCGGAGCCGCGCTGACCGGTGTTGCGCTGATCCTGTTCCTGGCCGACCGCGATGTGGTCGGCTCTCACTCGTGGGTCGGTGACGCGGCCTGCGTCGGTGCCGTCGTGATGTGGTCGAGCTATCTGTTCGCGACGAAGTCGGTCCGGCACTCTCTCGGCGTCGGACCCTTCATGGCCGGGATGAGCGCGGTCGCCGCGGTCGTCGTCCTCCCCTTCGCCGTTTCGACGGGCAAGCTCGGCGACGTCTCCGCCAAGGGGTGGGTGCTCATCACCGTCATGTGCGTGACCTCCGGGCTGATCAGCCATGGTCTGATCGCGTGGGCGCAGCGCGCGGTGCCGGTCTCGACGATCTCCTTGATGCAGCTCGCCCAGCCGGGCTTCGCCGTCGTCTGGGCGTGGGTGTTCCTCCACGAACGCGTGAACGCCGCGCAACTGGCCGGCATGGTCGTCGTCGTCCTGGCCGTCGGTGCCATCGCGAGAATGTCGGCGTCGTCACCGGCGCCGTCCGTCGCTCCCGACCCCGTTCCCCTCGCCGTTCACGTGCCGTCATGACCGAACCCGCCTTCGTCATCGCCGCCGGAGCGCTGCTCGAGCGCCACACCCCCGCAGGACGCACCGTCCTCGTCGTGCACCGCCCTCGCTACGACGACTGGTCGTTCCCGAAAGGGAAACTCGATCCGGGAGAGACCATCGAGGAGTGCGCCCGACGTGAAGTGCTCGAGGAGACCGGTCTCGTCGCGGTCCTCGGCGAACGACTGAGCGACATCACCTACGTCGATCGCAAGGGTCGCCCCAAGATCGTGCACTGGTGGCGAGGGACCGTGGTCTCCGGGACCTTCGAACCGAACGACGAGGTCGATGAAGTCCGGTGGGTCACGCCCGACGAAGCGCGAGTGCTCCTCAGCTATCCGCGTGACGCCGACCTGCTCGGTCCCGACGTCGCCCCGGGCGACGCGACGGTCGGTTCGTGAGGCCCTCACGGAGCGCATCGAGGGCGCTGCTCGTCGTCGGCGCGCTTGCGTTCGGTCTGGTCGGCACGGCGTGCTCCCCGTCCTCATCGAGCGGTCCGGGAACTGACGCCTCGGCCGCCGGTGGGTCCGCGGCCGCGCCGTCGACGGAGGCAGCGAACGGGAGCGATGACACCACGGCCGGTGCTACAGCTGCCGGCGGCCCGGAGGCGTCGCAGGAGATCTCCGTGGTCTTCGACACGCCGGGAGCGGACCCGCGTCCGCTGAAAGAGACGGCCGTGGTGATCGGCGCACCGACTCTGGTCCTGCGGATGCGGGTGACCGACCTCACCTATCGCGGCGTGGTGTGCGGGTTCACGTTCGCCGGAACGCGGCCGGCCGCGCCCGTGTCGATCCTCCTGGACGGGACGACGCCAGCCGGGAGCTTCACCTCGGGTCCGGTCGAGCTCCGCTGGAACGACGACGGGACCACGTCGGCCGACTCGCCCTCGTCGGACAACGGGTGGAGCTTCTCGGCCGACTCCTATCCCTCTCGCAACGGGCCCGGGTGGGCGGTGTCGATCGGTGCCGTCACTGCGGAAGGCAACCCCGACCCGACCGGCGTCACCTGCGAACTTCGGTCACGTGTGGAGTTCGTCCCGGAGAACGGGCCCGTCGGCTACTGGGCCGGCTTCGCCACCATCTGACGCCTTGGCCCGCAGGCCCGTCGCGATGACGGCCACGGCGAGGAGGAACACGGTTCCGGCGACCCATTCGTTGAAACGCAGGCCGAAGAGCCGGGTCGACTTGTCGATGCGGATCCGCTCGATGAAGAGGCGGCCGAACGTGTACCCCGCGACGTAGACCGCGAAGAGCCGGCCCGGCTTCATCCGGTGTCCGAACCGCTTCTGGACGACGAGGACGAGACCGGCGACGAGCACGCACCAGATCGATTCGTAGAGAAACGTCGGGTGGAATGTTGCGGCGTCGAGGTACCCGGCCGGACGTTTGCCGGGCGGCACCTCCAGTGCCCATGGCAGCGACGACGGCCGACCGAAGAGCTCGACGTTGAACCAGTTGCCCCAGCGGCCGATCGCCTGGGCGAGTGGGATGCCCACGGCGGCCGCGTCCATCAGCGGCAAGGGGTCGAGGTGCCGCCGCCGGGCGACCATCACTCCACCGAGGGTGCCGAGCGCGATGCCGCCCCAGATCCCGAGCCCGCCCTGCCATAGCCAGAGCGTCTCGATCCAGCGACCGCGGTAGCTCTTCCAGTCCGTGGCCACGTGGTAGATCCGAGATCCGACGACACCGGCGGGAAGCGCCCACGTGGCAATCGCCGCCATGTCGGACGGGTGGCCGCCCCGCGCCTGCCAACGCCGGTCGGTGACCCAGACCGCGACCATCATGCCGACCGCGATGCACATGCCGTAGGCGTTGAGCCTCAGCGGACCGAGGTGAAGTGATCCGCTCGACGGACTCGGGATCGACGCCACGACGTTCGCAAGACCGGCGGGTCCCCACGGGACGGGGGACGAGGCGAGCAGGGCGAAAACCATGGCGACGACGGTAGCTGGGCGGCTCGGTCGGCTCGACCGACGGTTCACCGTTCGGTCGAGGTCGGCGCAGCCCCTAACGTCGGCGTGTGACCGCCGTCGACCACGGACCCGACCTCGTCGCGGCGCTTCGGGCGATCGTTGGAGGCGACGGCGTCATCACCGATCCGGGTCGGTTCGCCGACTACGCCGTCGACTGGACGGGGCGATGGTCCGGCACGCCTCGCGTAGTCGTCCTCCCGTCGGACGCGGCCGAGACGGCCGCGGTGATCGACGTTTGTCGGCGGTTCCACGTGGCGTGGGTCCCGCAGGGCGGCAACACCGGACTCGTCGGTGGAGGCGTGCCCGTCGGTGGCGAGGTCGTCGTGTCGACGCGGCGGATGCGCTCGATCGGCGAGGTCGACCGCGAGGCCATGCAAGTCACCGTGGGCGCCGGGGTGACGCTCACGGAGCTCGCCGGCGCCGTAGCTCCGCTCGGCCTGCTCTACGGGATCGACTTCGGGGCGCGTGATCGCGCCACGATCGGCGGCACGATCGCGACGAACGCCGGTGGGAATGGCGTGCTCCACTACGGCATGACCCGAGCCCAACTGGTCGGCATCGAAGCCGTCCTTCCCGGCGGGAGCGTGATCCGCCGGATGCATGGGCTGGCGAAGGACAACACCGGGCTGAACCTGGCCCAGCTGATGTGCGGGAGCGAGGGAACGCTCGGCGTCATCACCTCGGCGCGGCTGCAGCTTCGTCCGGCGCTGTCTCCGAGGGTCACCGCTGCGCTCGGCGTGGCGTCCGTTGGCGACGCGCTCGTTGTGCTGCGTCACCTTCGGGGCGTGTCGGCCATGGTGGCGTGCGAGCTGATGCGCGGCCACGACATCGCCGCGCTCTGCGCCCATCGAGCATGGGCAACACCAAAGCCGTGGACTGCGCCGTGGGCGATGTTGGTGGAGGCGGTCGGCCCCGTCGCCTTTGACGAACTGGCGGCCGCGGTCGACGCATCCGCCGCTGCCACCGTCGGGGAGCCCGCCGTCGCCACGGGTAGCTCGACCCGTGACGAGTGGTGGCGGTTGCGCGACGCGCAGGGCGAGATCGCGTCGAGCTTCGGGCCGGTCGTGAAGCTGGATGTCAGCATCCCGCTCCTTCGACTTGGCGAGTTCGTGGACGGCCTCGACGAAGCCATCGGGGCGGCCGCGCCGGTCGCCCGAACCGTCGTCTTCGGTCATCTCGGCGACGGCAACCTCCACGTGAATGTCGCCGCGTCCGTCGACCGGTTCGAGGCGGTCGAGACGTGTGTGCTCGAGCGCGTTCTCGACTGCGGGGGAGTGGTGTCGGCCGAGCACGGAATCGGACGCGTGAAGCGTGGATGGCTGGTTCGTGATCGCGGCAGACCCGACGTCGAGGTGATGCGTTCGATCAAACGGGCGATCGATCCCGAAGGCCTGGCCAACCCGGGTGTGTTGTACCCCGACGGGAATGACCACGCCGTAACATGACGTGATGGTCCGGCGGAGGGGAATCCGATCGCTCCCGGCCCGTGCCGCCCGTGGCGTGGCCCGAATCCTCGTGCTCGGTGCCGGGGGAGCGATCGGCGCCGTTTCGCTGGCACTGGCATTCGTCCTCATCGGGTCGCAGTTCTCGGTGGCGGCGCGGGGCGTGCGCTACGTCGGCCCCGACGTCGACGAACTCCGCCCGCTCGATCAGCGCTCCCTCGTCCTCGATCGCAACAATCGGGTGATCGCCGTGCTCCACGCCGAGCAGAACCGAAGCGCCGTGCCGCTCTCCCGGGTTCCCAAGTCCCTGGTGAACGCCATCCTGGCGGTCGAGGACTCGTCCTTCTACCAGCACAAGGGCGTGAACCTGTTCCGCACCCTCGGCGCGATCGGTGCCAACGTCGATGCCGGTGGTGTCGCCCAGGGAGGGTCGACGATCACCCAGCAGCTGGTCAAGCTGTCGCTGCTCACCTCGAAGCAGGAGCTGAGTCGCAAGGTTCGCGAAGTGTCCCTGGCACTCCAGCTCGAGAAGAAGTTCACGAAAGACCAGATCCTCGAGCGCTACCTCAACCAGGTGTACTTCGGCCAGGGTGCCTACGGTGTGCAGGCCGCGGCGGAGCGCTACTTCCAACTCCCCGTCGAGAAGCTCACCGTTGGCGAGTCGGCATTCCTTGCCGGCATGATCCGCAACCCGGTCGGCTACGACCCGTCCCGCTTCCGTGACCGCTCTCGTGCTCGGCGCAGTGTCGTCCTCGACCGCATGGTGGTGGTCCGACAGATCACCGCGGAAGAAGCCGTACAGCTCAAGCGCAGCCCCATGCCGCGTCCGGCCGATCGGTTGGCGAAGCCCGACACCTACTTCATCGAGACCGTCAAACAGGAGTTGCTGAACGACAGGCGGCTCGGGGAGACGGCCAGAGAGCGCTACGAGGCCGTGTTCAACGGTGGGCTCCGCATCACGACGACGTTCGACCCGCTGGCCCAACGCGCGGCGGAGGATGCAGTGCGTGAGGTGTTGCCCGCCGACGAACCCGACTTCACCGCCGCCGTTGCGTCGGTCGACGTTCCGACTGGTGCGGTGCGGGCGATGGTCGGTGGCCGTGGGTTCGACACCGACAAGTACAACCTCGTGACCCAGGGACTGCGGCAGCCGGGGTCGTCGTGGAAACCGTTCGTCCTGCTGGCCGCGTTGGAGCAGGGCATCAGTCCGCTGTCGTACCTCAGCGGGCAGGAACCGTGTCCGATCCCCAATCCGGGCGGAGACCCGGATCCGTTCGAACCGCAGAACGCCGGAGACGCGACCGGCAAGGTCGCCTCCCTGAGCGATCAACTCGTGGCCTCCAGCAACTGCGCGTTCGCTCGCCTGGCCTACATCGTCGGCTATCGCAACATCGTGGCGACGGCGCGTCGTCTTGGCATCACCACGACGATCGATCCGGTTCCGGCCATGGCGCTGGGCGTCGAAGAAGTGCACCCGATCGAGATGGCCGGCGCCTACGCGACGATCGCCTCGGGAGGCGTGAAGCGCAAGCCCTACCTGATCGAGGAGGTTCGCAACCGGGCGAACGTCGTGCTGTTCCGGGCGAAGGTCTCCCAGGAACGCGTGGCCGACGCCAATGCGATACGTGTACTTACCGACGCGATGACTCAGGTGGTGAAGCGGGGAACCGGAACGGCAGCGCAGCTCGGTGGTCGGCCGGTGGCGGGTAAGACCGGCACCACCAACAACTACGAGGACGCATGGTTCGTCGGCTTCACGCCTCAGCTCGCGACCGCGGTGTGGATGGGCTCGCCGAAGGCGAAGATCTCGATGAGCGATGTGGGTGGGATCCGGGTGTTCGGCGGCACCTATCCTGCGCAGATCTGGCAGAAGTACGCCGAGTCGGTGCTCCGTTTCGAACCCGAGTTGCCATTTGGCGAGCCCGACTACACCGTGTTCGGCAAGGCGGAATGCCTGGCGATCGTGGACGAGCCCAGGTCGACGAAGGCCACCAAGAAGCGGTCCGTGAAGCCGCGGAAGAAGCGCGTCGCGCCAACTTCCACTGACGTACCGGTCGAGTCACCGGTCGAGTCACCGGTCGAAGTCCCGGTCGCCGTGCCTGCGGGGTCGACGCCCGAGGCCATCGGACAGGGTCCGCTCGATGGCGTGACCGGCAGAGGATTTTCCGTGACCGTCTCCCGGCGAGGGTCCACACTTCCCGATGTCGGCATCCGCCTTCCCGGTTCGGCCGGCCCGGCGCTCCCCCGGGCGACGCTGACCAGGGGAACACGGTGCCAGGACCGGCTCAGCGGTGCCACTCTGGCGAAACGCAAGAAGCGGACGACGGCGACGGCGACCACCATTGCTTCGGACACGCCGACCGCCCAGCAGCCCGTTCAGGCGGGCAGCACCGTGCCCGGCCGCGAGCCCGACGCGGTGCCGGTTGCTCCCCCGGTCGTTGTGGCCCCGCCGGTCGAGGCCGTGGCACCAACTACGGTGCAGCAGTGATGCCCTTCGCTTCCCTGCTCGATGTCCAAAGCCACGACACGACCCTCGCCCAGCTGCACCACCGTCGTTCGCATCTCCCCGAGCACGATGCCGTCGTCGCCCTGGAAGAGGCGGTTGCCGACCTGGATCGAAACGAAATGCCCGTCCGGGCGCAGGAAGCCACGCTCAGCCAGCGGCAGGCAGCCTTCGAGACGCAGCTGCACGATGTCGACGCCAAGATCACCTCGGCCGATCGGGCGCTGTTCGGTGGCGTGGTCACGGCGACACGCGAGCTCCAGGCGCTCGAAGCAGACCTGGTGTCACTTCGCCGCCGTCGCAACGAGCTTGAGGACCTCGAGCTCGCAGTGCTGATGGAACGCGAGCCGATCGACGCCCAGCTCGCTCGTAACGCCGCCGACCGAGAGTCACTGCTGGCTCGCCTCGCCGAAGGCCGCGAAGCCGAGGTCGCTGCTCGCGCGGCCATAGAGACACAGGCTCACGCCACCGGCGCGGCCCGCGCGGGGGCAGCTGCCGCGGTCGAGGCCGGCCTGCTCGCCCGCTACGAGGCGATCCGGGCGAAGAACAACGGCATCGGTGTCGCCCGCCTCATCGGCGGGATCTGCGGTTCGTGCCGCTTGCAGCTCGCCTCGGTCGAGCTCGACCGGATCCGTGCATTGAGCGCCGACGCGTTGGTCACATGCGAAGAGTGCGCCGCCATCCTCGTCCGCTGATCCTGTCTTGTTTCTGGGTCTCGTCGTGGTTTGCTGAGATGTTGCTCTGGTCCGTCATGCCGACGGCGCTCGCGGTCATCGTTCACTGAGATCCTGCCGTGCTCCTCTGGTTCACCATGCCGACGGCGCTTGCCGCCATCGTTCACTGAGATCCTGCGATGCTGCTCTGGTTCGTCGTACCCACGGTGCTCGCCGTCTTCGCCATCTTCCGTGATGGGTCGCTCGACTACCGGTTGGTTGCCCTCGGAGCGCTGCTTCCCGACATCGTCGACGGCATCGTGGCGCGTCGCATGGCGTGGCTGCACAGCGTTGTCGTTGTCGTTGCTGTCCTCTTCGGCGTGATGGGGGCCACGGTCGGACGTCGGGCGCGGCGAAAGCGGCTGCTGGCGATTCCGATCGGCATGTTCGGGCACCTGGTGCTCGACGGCGCCTGGCTCACGAAAGACGTCTTCTGGTGGCCGGTGCTCCGCGGTGCCCACCACCGCCTGCCGACCCTCGACCGTCCGGTCTGGCTCCTGGTCGCGCTCGAAGTCGTCGGACTCCTCGGGGCGGTGTACTTCGTCCGCCGGATGCGGCTCGAATCGCCGGCGCGTCGTCGGCTATTCCTGCGCACCGGCACGCTCGATCCGCGACTCATCGGGCCCGAGGCGAACCCGCTACGCCGCCGGCGCCACTGAGGGTTGGCGACGTCGCACGGCTACCGTTGACCCTCCGATGCCCTCAGCCATTTCGCGTATCGCCGTCTACTGCGGCTCGTCCTCCGGCACCGATTCCGCCTTTCTGCACGACGCCGTCACCGTCGGCACCTTGCTGGTCGAGCGGGGGATCGAGCTGGTCTACGGCGGGGGCAAGGTCGGGCTGATGGGCGCCGTGGCCGACGCGGTGCTCGACGCGGGTGGAACCGTACACGGGGTCATCACGAAGGAACTCCTCCAGGCAGAGGTCGGCCACATGGGCATCACGACGCTCGAGGTGGTCGACTCGATGCACACCCGCAAGGCGCGGATGGGGGAGTTGGCCGATGCCTTCCTCGCCCTTCCCGGAGGATTCGGAACGTGGGAGGAGCTCACCGAAATGCTCACGTGGACCCAACTCGGCATTCAGCGAAAGCCCCTCGTTCTCTGCAACACGAAGGGCTACTGGGACCCGCTCATCGAGCAGACGCGCCGGGCCGTTGCTGCCGGGTTCATCAAGGCGCATCACGGCGAGCTGGTGCGCGTCGGTGCGGATCCCGCGTCGGCCCTCGATGCCCTGCTTGCCCCGACGCCACTGCCGACCCCGAAGTGGGCCGACCGCTGACTCGCCGAGGGGGCGACGCGGCCGTCGTGGTCGTAGGGGAGAGCTCGCAGCCTGCGTTGCTCCGGGAGCAACGGAGACTGCAAACTCGCGGACTGGTCGACGCAGTCACCCGAGGGTGGCTGGAGCGACACCGAGGCCGACCGCAGCGGCGCCGGCGTGGAGTCGGTGATCCCACACGGCGACCGTGAGGTCTGTGGAGCCGAGTGCGAGCGCGCTGGCGAGATGAACGGCGTCCGCCCCGCGAAGCCGATGAGTCGTCGCGAGCGACCCGGCGGCCCGCTCAACATCGGCTGACAACTCGACCGGGCGCATCGAAGCCCAGAACAGCTCCCAGTCAGCGGCAGCGGCAGTCGCCTCCGACTCGGTCACGTCGTGGTTGCGGCCGGCCGCGGCGAGTGCTGCGCACACCTCGGGATACGCCACTCGACTCGACAGTGCGACATCGCAGGCATTCCACAGCGAGGCGGCGATGTCGGACCCGACCTCGTCGAGCACGAGCTTGACGAGCGCGCTCGAATCGAAATAGACGAGGGCCACGTTCAGCGACGCTGATCACTGACGATGTCGGCAACCGGGCGGCTCGGCGTTGGACGGTTCCGGTCACCCGCGACGGGCCGGGTTGAGCTGATGGGACGACTGATCACGCCGTCGGCGGTGAGACGGTCGATGAGCGGTGTCGAGTCGAGGCCGACGATGCGGGCCACCGGAGTTCCTCGATCGGTGATGACGACGTCGTTGCCTTCGCGTGCGGCGTCGATCCACCGGCTGAGGTGGGCTCGGAGTTCGGTAACGGCAACGTCCATGTGAAAGTGTACATCTGGCCGAAGCGTGATACGTACAGATAACTCGGGTCGCCTCCCCGATGGTTGGAGCCCTGGTCGCCCCCGGGGCGACTGAGTGCACAATCATCGGGCCCTCGAGAGCCGGTCTACGGCGGTGAGCGGCTCCTACGCCAACGCCTTGAGGCGGGCCACGGTCTCGCTCACGAGGGTGCCGTCGGTCGGCGATTGGAGGTTGAGGCCGATGCGATCGACGAGTCGGCCGAAGCGCTGGTGGAGCTGCGTGGCGACATCCGCCGGCTCGCCCATGACGGTCATCTCGTCGACGAGTTCCTGCGGCACGAGGGCGGCGAGGTCATCCCATCGCTGAGCTCTCGCGAGTGCGTCGGCGCGGGGCTGGAGGTCGGCGAGTCCGAGGTGTTCGAGGACCGGCCGATAGGCCGGGGTGGCGGCGTAGAAGCCGATGCGGCGGCGCACCGCTGCTTCGCCCGTGTCGAGTTCAGCGCTGGTCGTGGCGATGACGGCAAAGGCGCTGAGCGCGGTGGTCGGCCGACGCCCCGACCGATCGAGGGTCGGTCGCGTCACCTCGGCGAGGTAGCCCGGCGTGGTGAACGGGTGAGCGATGAAGCCGTCGGCCAGTTCGCCGGCCACGGCCGTCATCTTCGGCCCGACTCCGGCGAGGTAGATCGGCGGCGGTCCGTGGTCGTGGCGCGCCGGCGCGAAGTTCTCGTTCATGAGGGTGTGGCGGTAGTGCTCACCTCGGTGGTTGAGGGGTGTGCCCTCCTGCCACGCGGAGAAGATTGCCCGGAGCGCGATGACGAACTCGTGCATGCGCTCGGCCGGTGACGACCACGGCATCGAGAACCGACTGGTCACGTGGGCGCGCACCTGCGAGCCGAGTCCGAGGATGAACCGGCCGCCGGTGAGCTCAGCCAGTGCGTAGGCGGGATAGGCGACCGTCATCGGGGTCCGCGCGAATGCGATCGCCACACCGGTACCGAGGGTGATCCGGCTCGTTGCGTCGGCCGCTCGCGTGATCGCCAGGAAGGGATCGTGGCGATTCTCGGTGGTCCATAGGCCGCTGTAGTCGGCCTCTTCAGCGCGACGAGCTTGTTCGGACGCGTCCATCACCGACAGGGCAGCGAATCGGTCGACGATCATGACGGACGATCCTGCGCCACAACGAGCGCGGTGAGCGCCGTGGTGATCGGGACCGATGCCATGAGGCCGATGCTGCCGGCGAGCATCCGGACGATTTCCGTCGCGACCGGCTCGCCGTTGAACAGTTCCCCGAACGGTGTCCCGACCTGGGTGAAGAGCAGCAGCAGAGGAAGACTGGCACCGGCGTAGGCGAGCACGAGCGTGTTCACCGCTGACGCGATGTGGTCACGGCCGATCCGCAATGCTGCGTTGTACAACCCGAGAAAGCCGAGTCGCGGATTCGCCCGATGCAGCTCCCAGACGGCCGACGACTGGGTGATCGTGACGTCGTCGAGCACGCCGAGAGCGCCGATGATGATGCCGGCGAGCAGCAGACCGCGGAGGTCGATGGCATCGGACGTCGCTCGAAGGTACCCGGTCTCCTCACCACCGAGCCCCGTGAATCGCGCGGCGGAAACCGCGATCGATGCCAACACTCCGGTGATGGCCAGAGACGCAATCGTGCCGACCACGGCCGACGTCGTACGCACGTTGACACCGTGTGACAGATACAGGGCAAGGAACATGACGGCTGACGAGCCGACGAGCGCGACCAACAGGGGAGGGCGTCCATCGACGATGGCCGGGAGCATGAACACGCCAAGCACCAGGAGCGAGATCGCGAGCGCGATCAACGCCCGCAGCCCACGGCTGCGACCGACCAACACGGCGACGGCGGCGAACGCGATCAGCAGGACGATCAGCGGCCGCTCACGTTTGAAGTCGTAGAAGCTGTATTGCATTCGCTCCCCGCCCGACGCGGTCGCCACCGGGAATCCGTCGACGTAGATCGAGTTCCCGGTTCTGATGCGGATGCCGTTTCCGGGTGGGTTCTCGAATTCCGTCCGCGTCCCGTCGGAGAGCTCGATCTCGACGACGTCGCAGTAGCTCACGCCGCTCTCGGCCTCGATGGCGTTGCGGCACGGCTCCGGGGTGACGGCCTTGACCTTCGCGGCGATCAGATCTCGGCTCGGAGCCGGCCCGGCCAGTCGACTTCGCCGGCCGCTGTCGGACGGCCACATTGCGATCATCGCCACGAGCGTGGCGACGATCAGCGGCACGACGATGCATGCGAGCATCCGCCGCACATGTCGGCTCGCCGGCGGCCCGGCAAACGCACCGTGGGAATGGCCATGGTGGTGTTCGTGGACGGCGGACATTGCCGCATCGTCGTCGTCGTCCGCCGCGTGCGGGCTGTACTTGTCGAATTCGGCCACCCGTCCACCGTACGATGCCGACGACGCCCGGTGGCTCACCACCGTGCTGGTGGTCGCCGGACCGGGTTCGCGGGAGAACGTCGTTCACTCCGCGGTGTGCGTGGTCGCCGGACCGGGATCGCGGGAGAACGTCGTTCACCTCGCGACAAACCGGCGCTCCCTATCGTCATGCACGTACGGCCTGACCATTTCGGCGGGCACGTGAAGGACCGGAGTACAACCAACGTGATTCCCAGCGAGCTGCGGGCATACCTCGATGCCCTCGTCACCCACCCGGTGCGCAATGCCACCATGATCTGGGGTCCCCCCGGCGTCGGGAAGAGCTCCATCGTCGCCCAGGTGGCCGACGGCCACGGGCTGCGCTTCGTCGACGTGCGATTGTCGCAACTTGCACCGACGGATCTCCGAGGCCTCCCCGTCGCCGTCGAAGGCATCTCCACTTGGTTCCCTCCGGAGTTCCTTCCGCGCGACGGAAGGGGCATCTTGTTCCTCGACGAGCTCAACATGGCCGCACCGACGATGCAGGGAGTGGCGCAGCAGCTCGTGCTCGACCGGCGCGTCGGCTCCTACGTACTGCCCGAGGGCTGGTTCGTGTGGGCCGCCGGGAACCGCAAGCAGGATCGGGCGAGCGTGTTCGAGATGCCGGCCCCGCTGGCCAACCGATTTCTCCACGTCGACCTCGAGCCGGACCTCGACGACTTCCGTCGGCACGGCCACGACGTCGGTGTGAGCGAGCAGATCCTGGCGTTCCTCTCCTTCCGCCCGGAACTTCTTCATGCGCTCGACTCGAAGCGACCGAGCTGGCCGAGCCCGCGTTCGTGGGTGATGGCCAACACGCTGCTCGCCGCCGGCCTTCCCATCGGCGCCGCCGTCGGCGAGGCTGCGCAGGCCGAGTTCGATGCCTTCGTCAACGTCTATGCCATGTTGCCGGTCATGGATCGGATCCTGTCGGACGCCCCGAGTGACGGCGATCGTTGGCCAGCTGAGCCCTCGGCGCGCTATGCGCTCGTGCTCGGTCTCGCGCTTCGCGCCGAGTCGCCGGTCCAAGCGGTAGCGGGGTTCCGATGGCTGGTGGCAAATAGCGCCCCCGAGTGGGTGCAGCTGTACTCCGACGATGTGGCGAACCGTATGCGCGCAAACGGTCACCTCGGAGTTCTCGCAACGATCACCCGCACCGAGCCGCGGTTCCAGGAGTTCGCGGCCGCCTACGCGGCCCTCACCGGATACGGTCCGAAGGCCGCTGAGGAATGATCACGGGAGCATCGGGACGGCAATCTCCCGACCTCAGGTTGGCTTCGGATCCCCGAACGCCACCCCATGTCCTGCATCGCCTCACCCGCTCGCGCGACCGTGACGTCCGCCGGGCCGTGGCGTCGAACCCCAACACCGCGCTGAGCGACCTCGACGCGCTCGCCCGTCGCTTCTCGGTCGAGTTTGCCGCCAACCCCGTCCTCGACTGGTTGACGCTGACCGACGCCGACTGGCCGAACGAGCTCTCTGCGACGAGTCGTCACCGCGCCCTGGCCGTCACGACCTCGGTCGGCCTTCTGTGGTGGTCGGTCAACAACGGGGACGACGATGACCGGATCGCCGCGGCCGCCAATCCGGCGTGCCCGCCGGAGATCCTGCAAGCCCTCGTAGCGTTGGGGGAGGAGGCGATCACAGAGGCGGCCGAGCACCACGTCAGCTTCACCCCGCGCAGACACTTCGACGAGTCGGTCCTTTGCGGTGCGGCGAACGCCGTCGCCGGAGAGGACGAGCTGGCCGACCTCCTCGCCGCCGGGTTGCTGCCGGAATGGGTCGTGAGCGCTCTCGGCCTCCCGTCGGACGCCGATGCCCGACGGGAATTGGCCGGCAATCAGTGGGCGAACCCGGTGGTTCTCCGTGATCTGCTCGGCGATGACGACGAGCACACCCGGCGTGTCGCGAGATCCAACCCGAAGGCACGGGACGAGGATGTCCGCCGATGGGAACATCTGCGCACTGATGACGCATTGCTTGAGCCGGCGGATCTCGACATCATCGCGGCGACCGTGTTCGGCCGAGAACGCTGCGCCCACCTCGCCCAGCTCGCGGCAAGCACCCGCGGGGCGTGCGCACGAGATTCATCCTGGCGCATCCGCGAGAACGTGGCCCGCAATCCGTCGCTCTCGACAGGCGAGGCCGCCGGTCTCGCCGTCGACGCCGATCGCGACGTTCGGGCGGCCGCGGCAGCGAATCCGGCGCTCCCCCTTGGGGCGGTGCTCGCGCTGCTGGTCGACACCGATGCCCGTGTCCGTGCCGCCGCGGAGACGCGGATCGCGGCGGTCGGCGATGTCGCCGGTGACGCCACCACCGCGTGGCTGCTCGGCGGCGCCATTGCCCGGCTCCTCGAACCGAACGCAGCACCCACCCCACTGCAGTCCCTCCTGCGTCGTGGCGCGGCGCGTTCCGTCGATATGTCTCGGCTCACGGCGGCAGAAATCGACCGTTTGACGGCCGATGACGACGTGCTGGTGCGCAGCGGGCTGGCCGCCAACCCGTCCTCTCCGCCGATGCTCCTCGGACGTCTCGTCGGGGACCCCGACCCAGTTGTCCGCCGCCAGGTGGCGGCACGAATCACCGACGAGGAGGTTCTGGCGGTGCTCGCCGGCGACGCGGCCACCGACGTGCAGAGCACGGCCGCCTTGAACCCCCGGCTTCCGCGCTGGCTCGCCCTTCGGCTCGCGCAATCCCCGTCGGACGACGTGCGCATGGCCCTCGCGTCCCGTGATGATCTCGACGCCGACGTGCTCGCCGGGCTGATCGGACGTCGGGCTGATGACCCGGTCACCCTCTCGATCGGTCGGCTCCTCGGCCGAGGAGCGATCGACTCCGTCCGGTGTGAGCGGCCCGACCCTTCCATCGAACCCGACGAATTCCGGGCGGTGTTCGAGGAGCACACCTGGGCGGCGCTTGTTGCTCTCCGGTCGCCGGTGTTCCCGGCGCCACTGCTCGGTGTGTTGCGTACCTCGCCGAACTGGCGAGTCCGTCAGTCCGTTGCCGCTCATCCCAACACGACCGACGCCGACCTCCGGGAGCTTGCCCTCGACAGCGACAACGATGTCCGCGCGGCAGTCGCCGCCAACGGTTCGGCCGCGCCCGACACCTTCCCGTCCTTCGTCACCGAGACCGACGAAAAAGTTCGCCGGGCGCTCGTTCGCCGACCCGACATCAGCGTCGACCTGCTGTGCGTCCATCTGCTCGGAGACGATGGCGTCCGGCAGGAAGCGTTCGAGCATCCGAATCTTCCGGACGGCGTCCGCCGTGAACTCGACGCGCTTCGGTATGGCAGCGTGCTCGACGTCGACGTCCTCCGTCGGTTCTTGAACACGTCGGCCCGGCAACTCGTCGCCGCCCACCCCTCGACCACCGCGGAACTCCTGCACGAGATCGCCGGCGATCCATCGTGGACCATCCGGGAGATCGTCGCCCGTCACGCGAACTGCCACATCGAAGATCTGCGCCCGCTCGCCACGGATCACGATCGCGACGTTCGCGCCGCCGTCGGGGCGAACCCGAGGACACCGCTGGGCATCCTCGAAGACCTTGCCGAGGACCAGGACCCGCGCGTCCGCCGAGCGGTCATGTCGAACGGAACCTGGGTCGGTGCCAGCCGGCCTCGCCGGGCAGGTGCGTTCGCCCGTTCGCTCCTTCGCAGCGAGTCGGCCATTCTGCGCGTCATCGGACTGCTGTCCGACGATCTCGACGCGACAACGTTGAGCCGGCTCCGTCACGTGCGCTCGATCGATTGGATCGAGCGCTTCGCCGTGGCCGTGCACCCTCGGACAGCTGCTGATGTCCGTTCGGTTCTTGCCGACGACGCAAATGCCATCGTCCGTGCCGGAGCGAAAGGCGATCTTCAGTGGCCACGCCGCTCGAATGGCGCCTGAGCGCGTCGATGATGCGGCTCCGACGGGCCTCGCCGTTCTTCGCCACCCTGGCGATGCACGCGCGCTTCGTGGAGACCGAGGAGATCCCGACGGCGGCGACCGACGGACACGACATCCTCTACAACCCCGAGTTCCTCGGGCAGCTGACCGATGAGCACTTGGACGGGGTGATGCTGCACGAGGTGCTCCACGCTGCGCTCTCCCACGTGCATCGACGAGGTCGGCGCGACGCCCGACTGTGGAACGTCTCCGCCGACGTCGTCGTCAACGGTCTGGTGCTCGGGAACGGGTTCGACCTTCCTGACGGCCATGTCCGCGATGTGCCCCGGGAGGGTCTGAGCGTCGAGGAGGTGTATGCCGCCCTGCTCTCCGACGACGACAGCGACAGCGCCAGCCCGGACCACGACGATCTTCTCGAGCGCGGAGGCCAGGCTCCCGACGGCGACCAGACCGGCGATACTCCGGGTGGGTCGTCGCTGCGCCGCCAACGCGCCCGCGCGTTGGAACGCCACTGGGAGCAGGTTGCCCGTCAGGCGGCGATGGCCCAGCGTGCCAGTGGCCGCGGTGATATGCCCCTCGGGACAGAACGGGCCTTTGGGATCGAGGTTCCGGCCGCCGTCGACTGGCGAACAGTGCTGTGGCAGTTCGTGTCACGCGCCCGTTCGGACTTCGCTGCGTTCGATCGCCGCTTCACCTACCGGGGGCTGTTCCTCGAGACGCTGGAGAACGAAGATCTCGACGTCGATGTGTGCATCGACACGTCCGGCTCGATCGACGAACAGGTCCTGGCACTGTTCGCCGCTGAGCTCGATGCCATCCTGCTGGCCTACCCCGGTGTGCGCTGTCGGCTCTGGTATGCCGATGCCGCGGTGTACGGACCGTGGGAGCTCGCCGGAGGCGACGAGCTACCGCCGCCGCAAGGTGGGGGCGGTACGGATTTCACGCCGTTCTTCGAGGCCGTACGCGAACGTGCGGTTGACGAAGGAGTGTGTGTCTACCTGACCGACGGCTTCGGGGTGTTCCCGGACGAGCCGCCGAACCGCTCGACGTTGTGGGCCGTGATGCCCGGTGGGGCGCCCGACGGGGCGTTCCCGTTCGGTGAGGTGATCCGCTTGAGTTGATCTGTCGTCTCGACGAGGGATATCGCAGGTTTGGAGTAGCGATACGAAGCCCGTGACAATCGGTCGCGACACCCGCCGCGACTGGAGCTGAACATGCCTGCCGAGACTGATGCCCCGGAGGGCCTTGCCGTCGCTGCAGCGAGGGCGGCGGCGGCGGAGGAGAGCGGTCATTCGTCATCAGACCCGAGTCGACGTCGAACGGTCCGCGTGCGTTCGTTCGGTGCGTCGACTCTGGTCCTGCTGTTCTTGCTGAACATGATCGACGAGTTCGACCGGGCTGTCTTGGCAGTCGCGCTCGACGACATCCGCGAAGACTTCGCCCTTTCGGACGCAACGGTGGGACTCCTTCCCGCCGCAGTCATCTTCATCACCGGCATCATCGCCGTCCCGGCGGGCAACTGGGCCGACCGATGGAACCGCAAGCGCATCCTTGGCGGTGGAGCGGTCATCTGGGGTGTGGCGGGACTCTTCGCCGCCTCCGCCCAGAGCTTCGGTCAGTTGTTCGCAACCCGAGCGCTCCTCGGTTTCGGCCAGGGGACGATCGGTCCGACGCACCTCTCGATCCTTTCCGACACCTACCCGGCTCGGATCCGTGGTCGGGTGCTCGGATATCACCGATCCGCCAATCCGGCAGGTCAGGTGCTCGGCGCCCTGGTCGGGGGAGCGGTCGTCGGTGCGGTGGGGTGGCGCTGGGGCTTCGTCGCGGCATCTGTTCCCGGATTGCTGCTCGCCGGAGTGGCGTTCGCAAAGCTTCGTGAACCGCGTCGCGGTGGCGCAGAGTTGACGGATCTTGTCGATCGCGATCCGCTCCTCGAGGCATTTCTGCGGGAACCCGAAGATCGCCTGACGATGCGACAAAGCATCCGGAAGATCTGGGGCATTCCTTCGCTACGCGCACTTATCTTTGCCAATGCGACGTTCGGTTTCGCTCTCTTCGGAATGGTCTTTTTCCTTCCAACCTTCTTCGAGCGCACCTACGGTTTCACCACCGAACAGGCGGGCGCGGTGCAGGCCGTCATCGCGCTCGGCACCTTCCTCGGCACCTGGTTCGGGGGGCCGATTGCCGACCGGCAGCTGGAGAAGGGTTTCGGGCACCTCTGCAAGATGGGGAGCTTGGCGGCTGCCGTCCTCGCCGTGAGTTGGCCCATCGCGTTCGCCGTTCCCGTAGCCGGAGTCACCGTCGCGCTGCTGGCCTTGAGTTCGTTTGCCTCCTCGCTCGCGGTTCCCGGCGTCGTCGCTGTGGTGGCGGCGGTTTCGCCGCCGAGAATTCGGGCCCAGGCGTTCTCGTGCTTCGGCCTGGCCCTCTCGGTGTGCGGCGCTGCGGCTGCTCCCGTTCTCATCGGTCTGTTCTCGGAAGCGCTGCAGTCGGCCGGCTGGAGTGCCGCGGATTCTCTGCGATTCGCCATGCTCGTGCTCGTCGCGATCGTCATGACGATCGGGACGGTCCTGGTGGTCAACGCGAGCCGCACCGCCGCCGCCGACGTCCACACCACGTTGACCGAGTTCCTGGATTCGGTTGGTCTCGTCACCGGAGCTGACGGAACGACGACAGCTAAGGTTCCGTGACATGCCCAACGACGCCAGCGCAGTCACGTCGAACTCCATAACCATAGGTGCGCATACGACTCACTATCTCGCTGCCGGTCCGGTCAGTGGACCGCTCATCATTTTCGTGCACGGATGGCCGGAGCTGTCGATCAGCTGGCGGCACCAGCTCCCCGTCTTCGCCGGACTGGGCTTTCGGGCGATCGCCCCCGACATGCGCGGCTACGGGAACTCGACCGTGTATACGAATCGCGATGACTACGCGCAGAAACTGGTGGTCGCCGACATGATTGCCCTGCTTGACTCCTTGGGGCGCGATCGGGCGATCTGGGTGGGCCACGACTGGGGCAGCCCGACCGTGTGGAACATCGCCAGTCATCACCCGGATCGCTGCCACGGAGTAGCGAACCTCTGCCTTCCCTATTTCACGGTCGACCGTGGCCTGGAAGCGCTCGTGCCGCTCATCAACCGTGATCGCTACCCGGCCGACGAGTTCCCGTACGGTCAGTGGGAGTACCTGATGTTCTACGTCGAGAACTTCGAGAAGGCGACGAGCATCTTCGGCGCCAACCCTTACAGGACGGCCAAGGCGCTGTTCCGGAAGGGCGATCCAGCGGGGTTCGGTCAGCGCGCCCGGACGTCGATGACCCGCAAGATGGGCGGTTGGTACGGCTCGCTGGCCGAAGCGCCCGACCTACCGGTGGACACCGATGTCGTCACCGAGTCCGATGTCCGCACGTATGCGGAGTCCCTGGAACGCAACGGGTTCTTCGGACCCGACGCGTATTACGTGAACCACGAGGCGAACGCCGCCTACGCCGCTCTCGCCGCGAACGACGGCCGGCTCGACATGCCGGTGCTGTTCCTCGGCGCGCAGTACGACTACGTGTGCGACACCGTGACGTCGCGGCTGGCCGAGCCGATGCGGGAGCGCTGCAGCCGGCTCGACGAGGCCGTCGTGCTGTCGGGCCACTGGATGGCCCAGGAGCGACCGGCCGAGGTCAACGCCGCGCTTGCCCGCTGGATTGCGACACGCCTGTCGGAGGCCTGGCCGTCGACCTGAGCGTGCAGCTTCGGGTCAACTCGTCCTTGGGAACTGGGCTCGTCACGAAGAGCCCTTCACGCGTGGCTCGTATCGCCACGGCTCAGCAGCGCGGCGCCGATGGCCGCCGCCTCAGGGCCGAAACGTGCCGCCTCGATGGCCGGCAGGGTGCGGTGACCGCCGGCGTTGCCGAACTCGTTCCCGAATCGACGTCGGATAGGTCCCAGGAGCTCTTCGGCCTCCTCGGGGCGACCGATGGCCCCACCACCCACCACCACGATCTCGGGGTCGAACGAGAGCACGAGGTTCACCAACCCGATGGCAACGAAGTCGCTGAACCGCTCGACGACCGTAACGGCAGCCGGATCCCCATGACGGAGCCGTCGACGAACCTCTTCGCCGGCACCGCTGATCCCCGCCGCCGCCCCCGAACGCCCGAGGGCATCGCCTGACGCGTACTGCTCCCAGCACCCGCGCCGTCCACACACGCACGGCTCGCCGCCGACGGCCACCACGAGATGCCCGAACTCGCCGGCGAAACCGTTGTGGCCCCGCTGCAGTTTGCCGTCGATGACCAGCCCCCCGCCGATGCCGGTTCCGAACCCGACGTAGAGCAGCGACGCCGTGGAGGGGCGGACGTGTGCCTCGGCCGCCGTCGCGCAGGTGTTGTCGTTGTCGACCACCGTGGTGACGCCGAGCTGTTTGCTCAGGACGGCACCCAGGGGGAAATCGGTCACGCCCGGGAGGTGAGGGGCATAGCGGAGCTCGCCCGACCGGGTCACCAGACCGGGGACTCCGCAACCAATCGTGGTCACGTCAACCGGACACTCCCGGCGGAGGACGTCGGCGGTGTCGGCCAGCGCCGCAAGGACCGCCTCGGTCCCCTCGGGCGTGGGAACCCGGTGGGTGGCCTGCAGTCTTCCTTCGGGGTCGACGAGCACGCCGAGGCACTTGGTGCCCCCCATGTCGAGCCCGATGGCCCATCCGCGTCCCTCCATCGCCATCGGCGCGAACCCTACTCCGTGACCCCTGACCGGTGACGTGGCCGTCGATTGGAGCCGACGGGTGCGCGTGTCGTCCCGGGAATTGCCGAACGGCCACGAGAGACGCCCGTTAGGGTTTCGCCGAGAGATTTCCGGTGTCGCCTCGTTGCACACCCCAGACGAAGGACCAGCCGTGCGCAAGACACTGATCAAAAAGGGCGATGAGCACCTTCGCTACGAGATCCGCGAGATCGTGGAGATCGCCAACGAAGTCGTGGCCATGGGCGTCCCGATGATCTGGGAGAACATCGGTGATCCGGTGGCCAAGGGAGAGCGGATTCCCGACTGGATGAAGGACGTCGTGGGCGAGGCGGTCCGTGACGACCGGGTCTATGCCTACTCGCCGACGAAGGGCGAACTCTCTGCCCGCCAGTTCGTGATCGATCACTTCAGCGACCCCAAGCTGTGCTCCGTCGAGGACGTGATTTTCTTCAACGGCCTCGGTGACGCCATCAACAAGCTGTTCTCCACCCTGCCGAGCGATGCCCGAGTGATCGGCCCGAATCCGACCTATCCGTCGCACGCCACCGCCGAGGCGATCCACCACGGTGGCAATCACCTCACCTATCCGCTGCAGCTCGACAACGGCGGGCGCATCGACCTGGTGGATCTGGAGCGCCAGGTCATCCAGAACCCCGACATCATTGGCATCCTCGTCATCAACCCGAACAACCCACTCGGTGTCGTTCATCCCCGTGAAGACCTCGAGCAGGTGGTGCGGATCGCTCGCGAAAACGACTGTTTCCTGCTCTTCGACGAGATCTATCAGCACCTGGTGTTCGATCCGTCGAAAATCGTTCGTCTTTCCGAGATCGTTGGCGACGTGCCGGCCATCTCGATGAAGGGCGTATCGAAGGAGATCCCCTGGCCGGGCAGTCGATGCGGTTGGATCGAGGTCTACAACGCCGACAAGGACGAGAACTTCCGTGGCTACATCCACACCATCGTCGTCTCGAAGATGCTCGAGGTCTGCTCCACCACGCTCCCGCAGGTCGTCTTCCCGAGGTTGGTGACCCACCCCGAGTTCCCGGCGTTCCTCCAGTCACGCCTCGACAAGTATCGGGCCCGTCTCGACACGGCGCTCGAGATCTTCGCCGGATGCGACGTGCTCGTGCCGGTCGTACCCGACGGCGTGTTCTATCTGACGGTCACGGTTGACACTGCCGCGTTCCCGGGCACGGCGAAGTTGCCGGCGCGCAACGACGATGTGCGGACTTACCTCGACATGTTGGAGGGGAAGTCGGTCCTTCGAACCGACAAGGTGTTCGCCTACGAGTTGATCGGGTCCGAGGGCGTGTGCGTTGTGCCGCTCAGCGGGTTCTCCAGCCCAGTCGACGGGTTCCGTATGACGCTCCTTGAAGAGGATGCCGAGCTGTTCGCCGAGACCTGTCGCCGGATCCGTCGGGGTGCGGAAGGGTTCTTCACGCGGGAATAGCGATTGGATGGCGCGTGACCGCCGGGTCCGGTGTCGCTCGCTCGTCCAACCATCTCGACAGGTCATCGGCCGGCATGGGGCGAGCGAAGAAGTAGCCCTGCGCCTGCTCGCAGCCGAGGGCGTACAACATCTCCGATGTCGCCGAGTCCTCGACGCCTTCCGCGACCACGGACATGCCGAGCCGGTGAGCAAGGTGCAGCGTGGAGGCGACGATGGCACTGTCCAGGTCGCCCTCGTGCAGCGTCGCGATGAACGTGCGGTCGATCTTGAGCTCGTTTGCCGGGATCATTCGGAGATAGGCCAGCGACGAGTAGCCGGTTCCGAAGTCGTCGATGGAGATCCGCACCCCGCTGGCCCGGAACTCGCGCAGGACGGCGCTTGCGCGTTCGGGGTCGGCCATGATCGATGTCTCGGTCACCTCCAGGCACAGTGCCGACGATGGAACGCCACAATCGTTGAGCGTTTCGCGGACCGTCGTCAGGAACGTCCGATCGAGCAGATCGCGCGCGGAGACGTTGACCGAGACGCTGATCAGGCGTCCGTCCGCTCGCCAGCGAGCGCATTGCTGCATCGCTTCGCGGAGCACCCAACGGGTCAACTGGTGAATGAGCCCGGTCTGCTCGGCGATCGGGATGAAGCTCGTCGGCGGGATGAAACCGTGGACCGGATGTCGCCAGCGAACGAGCGCTTCACACGCGTGGACCTCGCCCGTATGCAGTTCGATCTTGGGCTGATAGTGCAGCTGGAGCTGGCGTTCGTTGATCGCGTCCCGGAGTTCACCGATCAAGACGATGTTCTCCGGTGCCGTCGAGGTCGCCGACACGCTGTCCTGATAGCCACCGCGACGTTTCTTCGCCTGGTACATGGCCAGGTCAGCCGCTTGGAGAAGCGCCGTCGTGCGCCGGCCGTCATCGGGACCGACGGCCACACCGATGGAGGCGCCGATGGTGACCGGCGTGCCGTCGAGCATGAATTGGGCATCGAGGCTACGCACGAGGTGGGCGGCGAACTCGGTGGCCGAGCGGCGCGACCGCAGATCGGGGAGCAAGATCGCGAACTCGTCGCCGCCCAGGCGTGCCACCGTGCCGCGCCGTCCGACCTCGGTTTCGAGGCGGTCCGCCACCGCAGCCAGGAGGAGGTCACCGTAACGGTGCCCGAGGACATCATTGATCTCCTTGAATCGGTCGAGGTCCACGATGAGGAGACCGATGGAGGAAAGCGTCGATGCCCGGGCCAGAGCGGCGTCGCCCTGCTCGACGAACGCCAGCCGGTTGGCCACACCCGTCAGCGCGTCGGTACGGGATTGGCGATTCAGACGCTCGACCAGTTGACCGACCGTTACGCGCAGGGCGCTGACGACGACCGTTGCCGTCACCCCCCAGCCTCCGGCGAGCAGGGAGCTGGCCAGCCCACGGCGCAGATCACTCCGGGCGATCTCCGAGACCGACAGGCACGTGTAGATCCAGATACAGAGCCACGTCGCCTGTTTGGGAGAGAAGAAGAGGGCGGTCAGAACGGCCACGGTGGCGAACATCGCGCTGGTCGACAGCGGATTTGGTCCACGGGAGAGGTAGCTGTAGATCGCTGTCACGAACGATCCGACGATGGGGGCCAGAACGAAGGGAAACCGATTCGGGAAGCGGAACATGAATGCGCCCGCCAGGATCGAGATCGCACAAATCAGGAGCATCATGGCATCGGCTCCGCGGCTCGCCTCGCCCGGAGAAACGACAACAGCAAGTCCGCCGAACCACGGTGCTACGACGAGGATGAGCGCGCCGGCCCGTGATCTGGACAGCGTCGACGAAAGCGGGTCGCGAAGCGCCGCCAGGTCGTCGTCGAAGAGCTTGTGCAATCGCACGGACTACCTATCGGCTCGGAAGGGTTGCTGATGAGCAATACTCCCCATCTTTCCAGAGGCGTTTCGCCGGGCCCGGGATCGTTGGGTCAGATTTCGATCACGAGGTGTTCGGTGTATCCGGCCGGTTCGCGCAGACGGTCGTAGCCGCGCGGGTTGCACACCACCCGGGTGGTGCCGCGCTCGTGAGCAACGGTGTAGTCGTGCGGGCAGTGGAGATGGCCGTGAATCCACACCTCGGCCAGCGGGAGGAGGTCGTCGTCGGCGTTGCAGAAGCTGGCGGTACCGCTGCTCAGGCCGTATCTGGGGTCAGCCGAACGCGCCGACGGGCCGGTGTGGGTGACCACCACGGTTGTTCCGTCAAAGGGTTCGGCCAGCTCGACTTCGAGCCACTCGCGGTGCGATTGGGCGAGCCGTCGCACGTCGGGACCGTGCAAAGGACGCCCTCCCCAGGCGGAGCCCATGTGCCGGAGATAGCGCTCCCCGAAGGCCATGCACTCCGCCCGGCGGTGCACGCCGAGCAGGTCGAAGTCCCACCACCGGGACGCCCCGACGAGGCGGATGCGGCGATCGCCGTCCAGGAGCTCCAGCGACCGGCAGTTCAGCATGGTGAAGCCCAGCTCGGCGCAGCGCTCCTCCAGCTCGACGTCGCCGTCGGCCAGGTCGGCACCGTCGTACTCGTGGTTTCCCGGCACGAAGACCAGTGGCACGGGCCATCCGCGCAGTCGATCCAGTGCATCCGGGGAGTGCCCGACGTCGCCGGGCACGATGGCCAGCACGGCGTCGGGGGCGGGCGTCGGCGTGAACGGTCCGGCGAAGTCGAGGTGGAGATCGGAGAACACCTGGACGAGCATCCTGTCCAGGCTGCCAGCTCCGGGAGGGTTCGCTCGCTGCGGCGAATCCCGGCGAGTGTTGCCGGGGATTCGTCCGCTGTTGGCCGTCCGTTCAACGCAACGGTTGAGCGGGGCTCGATCGGCCCTGTTACGGTTCGGCCGTCACCACGAACAAGGGGAACCACCAGCAATGAGAACAAGACGAACCACCATGGCCATCGCCGTCGTCCTGTCTGCCGGGCTTGCGCTCGCGGCCTGCAGCTCTGACTCGGCCGACACCACCGCCGCACCCGCAGAAACGGAAGCCGCCGCCGCCGAAACGACCGCCGCTGCCGCCGAGACCGAAGCGGCGGCAGTGGAGACCGAAGCGGCCGCAGCAGCGACTGAGGCCGCCCCCGCCGCCGCAGGCGCCGACCTCACCAAGCTGGCCGCCGACTGCACCACCGAGGGCCAGGTCAACCTGATCGCCCTTCCCGATGAGTGGGCGAACTACAAGGGCATCCTTCAGAGCTTCCGGGACAAGTACCCGGGCGTGAAGAACCCCGTCGCCAACCCCGACGGCTCGTCCAAGGATGAGATGGAAGCCGTGAAGACTCTTGCCGGTCAGGCCGACCAGCCCGACAACGTCGACGTGAGCCCGGCCATCGCCTCGGAGATGACGGCGGCGGGCATGTTCGAGCCCTACACCCCGACCTCGGCCGGCGACGTGCCGGTGGCCTTGAAGGACCCCGCCGGCAACTGGGTCGGTTCGTATTACGGGATCATGGCGATCCTCACGAACACCAAGATCGTCCCGAATGCCCCGAAGACGTTCGCCGACCTCACGAAGCCGGAGTACAAGGGCCTCGTTGCCCTGAACGGCGACCCTCGTGAATCCGGTTCGGCCTTTGCCGGCGTCATGGCGGCCTCGATCGCCAACGGCGGCAGCGCCGACGACATCCTCCCCGGCATCAAGTTCTTCGCCGATCTCAAGAAGAGCGGCAACCTGGGCGGCACCGACGTCACCAAGGCCACGGTGCTCTCCGGTGAGACGCCGATCGCCATCGACTGGAGCTACAACCTGCCCGGCATCCAGGCCGATCTCGTGAAAGCCGGCCTGACGGTCGAGCTCAACTATCCGTCCGACGGCGTCTATGGCGGCTTCTACGCCCAGGGCGTCGTCAAGGGCTCGCCGCACCAGGCGTGCGGCAAGCTGTGGATGGAGCACATCCTCTCCGACGAGGGTGCCCTCGGCTACCTCGGCGGCGGCGCCATCCCGGCCCGTTTCGAGGCGCTCGTTGCCGCCGGCAAGGTGACCGAAGAGGCGAAGAAGAACCTGCCTCCGGCCGAGCTCATCGAGAAGGTCAACTTCCTGACCCCCGCGCAGATCACGGCCGCCAAGGACGTGCTGGCCAAGGAGTGGGGCCCGCAGGTTGCCGACGCCTGATCTCGCGGTTGCATCGAGGGGTCGCGCCGACGGCGCGGCCCCCGTTGCCGTTCGCCGACAGCGGAACTGGTCCTGGATCGGGCTCGTTCCGCTGTTGGCGTTCCTCACGCTGTTCCTGATCGTTCCGGCGATCAGCGTCTTCCAGCGGGCGCTGACGAACAACAACGGTGATGTCGGCACGAAGGCACTCAAGGATGCGTTCACCGGACAGAACTTCGACGCCTTCAAATTTTCCGTGCGTCTTTCCGCCCAGTCCGCGCTCGTCGGCGTCATCATCGGCACCCTGCTGGCGTATGCCGCCACGGTGCTCCGTCGGCCCTGCTGGCTCCGGTCGCTCGTCACCTCGTTCAGTGGGGTCGCGGCGAATCTCGGTGGTATCCCGCTCGCGTTCGCCTTCATCGCGCTCCTCGGCCGCCAGGGCCTGCTCACCAAGATCCTCGACGGATTGCTCGGCTTCAAGCTCTACGGCGGTTCGTTCACGCTCGACAGCACGTGGGGACTCACCGTCGTGTACTCGTACTTCAACGTGCCACTCATGGTGCTCATCACCCTTCCGGCGATCGATGGCCTGAAGGTCTCGTGGCGAGAAGCGTGCGCCAATCTCGGTGGGACGAGTTGGACCTACTGGACCCGTGTCGGGCTGCCTGTCCTCGCTCCATCACTTCTCGGCGGCTTCCTGCTGCTGTTCGCCAACTCGTTCAGCGCGTATGCGACGGCGGCGGCCATCAGTCAGAAATCGCTCATCGTCCCGTTGCGGATCGGGTTCTACCTGCGCGGTGACGTGAGCGCCAACGAAGACCAGCTCGGGTTCTCGCTCGCGGCGTGGATGATCGTCGTGATGACGGTCTGCATGGGCCTCTATTGGTTCCTACGTAAGCGCGCGGAGCGGTGGCAGCGATGAGCGGGAACACGAACCTGCGACCGCGTGCGAGGGTCCTCGGTTCCGTTGGGCGACTCGGCCCCGTCGCAGTCGTGCTTCTCTCGACGCTGTTCTTCGTGCTCCCGCTCGTGGCCATGGCCCGATTCGCGTTCCAGGGTGTGCCGATGATCAGCCTCGGTTGGTCGACGCTGACGAAGAAGTGGTCGTTGGAGGGTGTCACGAAGGCGTTCCAGGACAAGGAGTTCCAAAGCGCGCTCGGGTTGAGCCTGCGGCTCGCCGCCGGCACCGTGGCCATGACGCTGGTGCTCCTCGTGCCCACCACGCTGTGGGTGCATGTCCGCATCCCCAAGGCGCGGGCATTTGTCGAGTTCCTCACGGTCCTGCCCTACGTGATTCCGCCGATCGCGCTGGTGGCCGGCATCTTGCCGCTCAAGCCCCACGCCCGCTGGTTCCTGAACTCGAACTACTCCCTCATCCCCTTCTATACGGTGCTTGCGCTGCCGTTCACGTTCCGCTCGCTCGATGCCGGCGTCAAGGCGATCGATGTGAAGACCCTCGTCGACGCGTCGCGCAGCCTGGGCGCCGGCTGGGGCACCACGTTGCGGCGCGCCATCGTGCCGAACATCCGAGCTGCGATCATCTCCGCATCGTTCCTCACCGCCGCGGTCGTGCTCGGGGAGTACACCATCGCCCGCACGCTGCTGAAGCGCACGCTGCCCGCCTTCATGGCCCAGTACCAGGGACGTGAACCACAGGGAGGAATGGCGCTCGCGTTGACCGCACTGGTCGGAACGACTGCGCTCTTCGCCCTGCTCAGTGTTCTCACCAGGCCTCGTCGGCGTCGGGAGTCGGGAGAACCGGAACCGGTCACCCCGCTGGTGATGTCGTGAGCTCGGCCCGCAACGCTTCTGCGCCATTGTTCGCTGTTCGTTTGACCTGGAAAGCATCAACACCATGACCGCTCTCGTCTTCTCCGGCGTCCGCAAGACGTTCGGCCCCACCGTCGCGCTGGAGAGCCTCGACCTCGAGCTCCACAAGGGCGAGCTGATCAGCCTGCTCGGCCCCTCCGGGTGCGGGAAGACCACGGCCCTTCGCGTCGCAGCCGGGTTCGAGAAACCCGACACGGGTTCGGTGTCGGTGGCCGGGGACGATCTCACCAACACCCCGGCCCACAAGCGGAACATGGGCATGGTGTTCCAGAGCTACAGCCTCTTTCCGAACCTCTCGGTCGGGGAGAACGTCGAGTTCGGCCTGCGCACGCGCAAGATCCCCGGTCCGCAACGCGCTGCCCGCGTCGCCGAGACACTGGAGCTTGTCCAGCTCGGGCCGCTCAAGAATCGCTATCCGCACCAACTCTCGGGCGGGCAGCAGCAGCGGGTTGCCCTTGCCCGAGCGCTCGCCGTGCAGCCATCGGTTCTGCTCCTCGATGAGCCGCTTTCTGCACTCGACGCGAAGGTCCGCACCTCGCTCCGCGACGAGATCCGTACGCTGCAGACAGAGTTGGGCATCACCACCCTGTTCGTCACCCACGATCAGGAAGAAGCGTTGGCGATCTCCGATCGCGTCGGCGTGATGTCGAACGGCCGGCTCGAACAGCTCGCCAGTCCGCAGCAGATCTATCGCCAGCCGGCGAACGCGTTCGTCGCGCGATTCGTCGGCAGCACGAACGAGTTCCTTGCCACGATCATCGGCGCGCATACGGTTCGCATCGGTCCGTGCGTTTTCACCGTTCCGTCTGCGAACGGAGCCGTGGGGACCACCGTGCTGGTGCTCATCCGACCCGAGGACCTGACGCTCACGGCATCGACCGACTCCAACACGTTGCGGGGCGTTGTCGCGCAATCGAGCTTTCAGGGAGCGTCCACCCTTCTCACCGTCCGGCTCGACGATCCACTCACGTCCGTGGTCGTCCGCACGCTCGGGACGACCGAATCCCGTCAGGTCGGTGATGTCGTCTTCCTGCACGTGGACCCGTCTCACGGCGTGTGTGCTGAGCCAGGCGTCACGACATAACGCCCGGCCCGGCGACGTTGCACTGAAGGCAACAACACGCCGAGGAGAGATCTGATGCGCAAGCCCACGAGTCCGTTCGAGACTCTCGCCGTAGGACCGATCGGCGAGGCCTTGGGCGAGCGTCCACCGTTCGGCCCGATCCGGCGTCTCCGTCCGGACGAATTGCGGACGGCTCAAGCGGAGACGCTCGCCTCGAAACGACGCCGGGCCTGGCTCCCGTCGAAGGCGTTGTTCGCCGCGATGGACCTCGCCTATGGGCGTGCTCGGACGCTCGAGAAGTTCCGCGTGCTCGAACTGGTCGCCCGGGTGCCCTACCAGGCGTGGGAGAACGTGGCCTACGTGGCGGTCACCCACACCGCCCGTCGACCGGGCTTTGCCCGGCGAGTGTTCGACACCGTACGCATCAGTCGGTGGGAGCAGGACAACGAACAGTGGCATCTGCTCATCATGGAAGAGCTCACCGAAGGCGGCGCGTCGCAGGGGTTCGTTCGACGCCAGGTCATCCCGCAGGTCCTGGCGTTCGTGTATTACTGGATCAGCTGGGTGCTGTTCATCGTGCGCCCGCCCTGGTCGTATCGGCTGAACGCCGACTTCGAAGATCACGCCGAACATGAGTATGCGCAGTTGGTGGCCGACCACCCCGAATGGGAGACGACGCCGTTCGTGTCGGCCTTTGCCGTGGATTTCGGCGACTACGAAACGCTCGCGGAACTGTTCCGCCAGATCGGCTACGACGAACGTCTGCACAAAGAGCAGAGCGAGGCAATGATCGACGCCGGGCGCTTCGCGGCGTCGTGAGCGCGGGTTTCTGACGGAAGCGTCAGCGGCCTTTTCGACCGCGGACCGCTTTCGCAGCGGATGATGCCGCGGTCTTCGCCTTGTCCCGGGCCTGGTCACGGAGACGGGCGGCCCAGGCGAACTCGATGGCAAGGATGCTGAGTCCGGCGATGATGACAAGAAGTCCGGGACCGGGAAGGACGAGCATGGCGAAACCCGCGGCAGTGACGGCGACGCCGACAACGAAGATCGCGACGCGACGAGCATGGTGCACGACGACCGGCCTGCTTCGCTCACGCCGAACGTTCTGACGGGGTTCGTTCATGCGTCTGAACATAACAGAAGTCGCGTTCTTATTTCGATGGGGAATGTGCTGAATCTGTAGGGCGTGTGACTGCTTCGGTCATCTTGACACCAGAAGGATATTTCTCTAGTGTCGACGCCAAGAAGGGGAGTATCCCGCAAGCCTCGGTCGTCAGCACGATTCGCCGCGAATCCGGACGGGGCACCTGTCCTGGCAGGTGGGAAAGACCTTCGGACAACGTCCGGAGAATCTTCATGCTCGCAATCGTCCCGCCGCCTTCGTCGATCGTCCCGAACGGCGACGTCGCTGATGACACGGCGTTGTTTCCGAGCCCTCGTCACCACAGCACGGCGGCGATACTGCGCGATCTCGGCCCCGAGAACCTCCGGGGACTGCAGGCGGCGACCGGCTATCCGTGCATCTCGATCTTCCTGCCGACGACACCCGACCTGGTCCTCGGCCAGGCCGAACAAGCCCGGGCAGAAGCGCTTGTGCAGAAGGCGATGGGACGGCTGGAACTCGAGATGTCCTCGGAGGACGCAGCTTCGCACGTTGCTCCGTTCGCTGCGCTGATCGCCTGCATCGCGGGTCAGCGATCGGGCGAGGCCCTCGGGTTCTTCGTCGGACCGGAAGGAAGAGCGGTGTACCGGGTCGCGATGCCGGTCGACGAACGCGTCGTCATCGATCCCAGCTTCGCCACCCGTGATCTCGCGCGGATGCTCTACCTGCATCCTCCGTATCGGCTGCTCGTTTTGGGCAACGCGACGGCTCGCCTCTATCTCGGGATCGGACGGCGCCTGCGGGAAGTCCGATCGCCAGAGTTGCCCATCGACCGCCGGGTGACCGCGGCGCAACAGGACCGCAAGGGCCACCGACTCGAGGCGGAACGTTCGACCAAGGAACGTCAGCTGCAGGGGGCGTTTGTGCGGAAGGTCGCCATCGCCGTCGCCTCCCACAGCGAATCTGCCACACTCCCGCTGATCGTGATGGCCCCTGCCGCCGTGGCCTCGGTGGTGAGGAAGGAACCACTGTTCGAACCCGTGGCCGTGGTGAGCGGGAGCCATGAGCGGGCTGGCGTTTCGCGCCTGGCCGAGCTGGCCCGGTCGGGGCTTGACGAGCATCTGCTCCGCACGCGCGAACGCGCCCTCGAGCGCTTGGAGGTCGCCGTGCGGCAACGACGTTCGGCCCTCGGCGTGCACCATGTGTGGACATCCGCGAAACGGGGAGACATCGACACGCTGATCGTCGACGAAGCGTTCCGGTATCCGGCGTGGACGACGCTCGGCGGGCAGTCGCTCGTTCGGGCGTTCACCGCGGAGATGCCCGACGTGCTCGACGACGCCGTCGATGAGATCATCGAGATGGTGCAGCGGGTGGACGGGTCGGTCGTCTTCGTACCGGCGGGAACGCTCGGCGCCGATCACATCGCGGCGATCCGCGTGCGCCGCTGACCTGCCCCTGTCTGGCGCTTTGCCGGATCGCTTGAAATGGCGGAGACTTCGCCGCATGGATGATCTCGCCCGTCAGACCGCCAACCTCGATGCCGTGGCGCAGGCCGCGCTCGTCCAGGCTGGAGAGGTCACACCGGTCGAGCTCGTCGGCGCGGCGATACAGCGAATCGAAGCGCTCGACGACGGCGACCGCGGCATCAACGCGGTGATCCATCGCCGGTTCGAACAGGCGCTGGCGGACGCGGCGAGCCCTATCCTGCCCGAGGGCCCGTTCCGCGGCGTGCCGATGCTGATGAAGGATCTGTGGCCGGCCAATGCGGGTGATCCGCTGCATCTCGGCAACGTCGCCATGAAGGCGGCGGGGTATCGCCATCACGAGGACGCAAACATTACGCGTGCATACAAACGTGCCGGGATGGTGATTCTCGGCCGGACGAACACGCCAGAGCTGGGAGCTGTGGCCACCACGGAGCCACTGGCCTACGGACCCACCCGCAACCCGTGGAAGCTCGACCATTCGGCCGGCGGGTCGTCGGGTGGCGCGGCCGCGGCCGTCGCCTCCGGCATGGTTCCCGCGGCGAACGCATCCGACGGCGGTGGTTCGATCCGTATCCCGGCGTCGTCGTGCGGTCTCGTGGGACTCAAACCCTCGCGTGGTCGGATCTCGATGGGACCGTTGGGCGACGAATGGGGCGTGTCGGTGCAGCACGTCGTGTCGGTCACGGTGCGCGACACCGCAGCGATTCTCGACGTGTCCTCGGGCCCGTTCGTGGGCGACGGCGTGATCGCACCCGCACCGTCGCGGCCGTTCGCCGCTGAAGTCGGCGCACCGTTGGAACGGCTCCGAGTGGGTCTCATGGCGAAGCCCTTGGCCGGGCCGTTCGACCCGGAGTGCGAGGGCGCGGCCCGCGACGCCGCGAGATGGCTGGAATCGCACGGGCACGTGGTGGAGGAGGCTCATCCCGCTGCTGTCGAGTGGTGGGCCGGCCTCGATGCGGGCCTGGTGATCTGGGCGGTGAACATGCAGGCAAACCTGGTGCGGATGGGCGACTGGATCGGCCGTGAACTGGGGGAGTCCGACATGGAACCGGCAACGTGGGGTCTCGTGCTGATGGCCAGGGAGGTCACCGCGCTGCGTCTCGCCCAGGCCCAGTCGGCCCAGAGCCGCCTGCGCCGCGAGACCGCCACATGGTGGGAGGACTACGACCTGCTGCTCACGCCGACGTCGGCAATTCAGCCGCCCGAGTTGGGAGACCTCGTCGCGCATGAAGGGGAGCCGCTTCGAGCGCTCATCCGCAGCGGCCCCATCGCGACGTTCACCGGCGCGTGGAACGCCACGGGCCAGCCGGCCATCTCGGTGCCGTTCGCCCAGTCTTCGTCGGGCCTGCCGATCGGCGTGCAGATGGTGGGAGCGTACGGCCGTGAGGACCTGCTTCTGCGGGTCGCATCCGCGATGGAGGCCGATCTGCGATGGGATCTCCGGCGTCCTCCTGCGCATGCGTCGAGGGCCTGACTCGGCGCGCAACGGAACCGCGCTTCGCTGAATGCAGATGCTCTGGACCAGGATGTTCGGATGCATGTCTGGCTCCCGACCCAAGATTCCGTCACCCGAATGGGCGGGCTGCCTGATGGCGTGACCGCAAGTGTGTGGGACGGCTCCGACACCCTGCCCGACGATGCTGCGGAAGTCGAGGCCCTCATCGTTCCGCTGATCGCCGGAAAGACCGAGCCGCTTCGCTCAGCGGTGGCGACGATGCCCAAGTTGCGCTTTGCCCAGTCGATGTACGCCGGTGTGGAGTGGATCGAACCGGCGATCCCCGAACACGTGATGCTGTCGAACACCGGCACGGCCAACGCCAAGCCGGTCGCCGAGTGGGTCGTGGCCGCGCTCCTCAGCCATCTCCGAGAGCTGCCGCGATTTGTCGCCGATCAGCAGGAGCAGCGATGGGCGACGAGGCTCACCGACACCCTCGCCTACAAGCGGGTGAGCATTCTCGGCTATGGGCCGATCGGGCGGGCGTTGGAGGCGATGCTGCTGCCGTTCGGGAGCGTGGTCAACGTGTTCGCGCGCACTGCCCGCGATCACGTGCAGCCGATCGACTCCCTCATGTCGTTCTTGGCGGACACCGACATCTTGGTGTGTCTGACCCCACTGACCGATGCCACACGAGGCCTCGTTGGATCCGAGGTGCTGGCCGCCCTCCCCGATGGCGCAATCGTGATGAACGCGGCGCGCGGACCGGTCGTCGACTCCGACGCCCTTCTGGCCGAACTCACCGGCGGTCGGCTCCGAGCCATCCTCGACGTGACCGATCCCGAACCCCTGCCGGCAGGGCATCCGTTGTGGGACGCCCCGAACTGCACGATCACTCCCCACGTCGCCGGCGCCACCTATCGCTACTTCGACAACGTGTTCCCGCTGCTACGCACGCAGCTGGAACGCCTCGTGCAAGGAGTGGCCCCCGAACATCAGGTCCGTCCACCTCGCTGACGTGTCCGGCCCTCGCCGGCAATGCCTCAGAGGTGGGTTCGGAGGTTCCAGAGCTCCGGGAAGAGCACCACGTCGAGCATGCGGCGGAGGTAGGCCACGCCGCTCGTGCCCCCGGTGCCGCGTTTGATGCCGATGATGCGCTCGACGGTGGTGACGTGACGGAATCGCCAGAGCCGGAACGCGTCTTCGAGGTCGACGAGCACTTCGCCCAACTGGTAGAGGTCCCAGTGCGTCGCCGAGTTCCGGTACACCTCGGTCCATGCCGCTTCGACGGTGTCGTCCGCGGCATGCGGATCCGTCCAATCCCGATCGAGACACTGCTCCGGGACGGCCAGTCCGCGGCGATGGAGCAGTCGAAGCGACTCGTCGTAGATCGACGTCGACCGCCACGTCCGCTCGACGGCGTCGTAGAGATCGGGCCGGTGCTCGTGCGGCTTGAGCATGGCGGCGTTCTTGTTCCCCAGCGTGAACTCGATGCAGCGGTACTGCCAACTCTGAAAGCCGCTGCTGTTGCGGAGATACGGGCGGATCGCCGAGTACTCCGGCGGGGTCATCGTGGCGAGGACATCCCACGCATGGACCAGCTGTTCCATGATCCGCCCGGCGCGGGCGAGCATCTTGAACGCCGGACCGAGCTCATCGGCGGCGATGTTGCTCTTTGCTGCTTCGAGTTCGTGGAGCATGAGCTTCATCCAGAGCTCGCTCGTCTGGTGCTGGACGATGAACAGCATCTCGTTGTGGTCCGGTGACAACGGGTGCTGCGCCCCGAGCACCTCGTCGAGGTGCAGGTAGTCCGAGTAGCTCATGTCGCGGCTGAAGTCGAGCTGCGCCTTCTCCTCGTGCACGATCTGCTCAGGAAGCGACGGTTCTGTCACGGGGTCGCCGTTCCGATACGACCGCGAGCGGCGACGGAGCACGCACGGACCAAGGGCAACCGGATCGAACACATCGCACCAGTGTGCCCCGACCCGGTCGCCGGCGCCTGAGTTGTCTAGGAACGTGGTGGCCGCTCGTCGATGGCCGGTCGTCGTCTGGACGAGCTGGTGAGGTCTTGGGCGTCGTGTCGTCTCAGATGCGCGATCACCGGATGGGTGACCGCTTCGGGCGGTACGAACGGAGAACGGTGTCGTCGGCCTTCACGCCGCTCAGGCGGCTCGGATGCGTGTCGGTGGTCCGGTGGTGAGGATGGTGCCGTCGAGGAGGGCGATGGTGAGGTGGCGGTTGGGTTGGAGGGTGAGTTTCCAGCCGCCTTCGTGGATTGCGTGGTGGTGTTTGCTGCAAACCGGGAGCAGGTTGGCTAGGTCGGTCGCTCCGCCGTGTTCCCAATAGTGGACGTGGTGCGGTTTGGTGAATTCGTATGCGACGCAGCATCCAGGCACGGCACATGTCGGGTAGAGCGCTCGGAGGGCGCGTCGCTGTGCTCTTGATGCGAGGCGAGTGGTGCGTCCGAGATTCATCTCTCCGGACGCGTGGAGGACGACACCGTTGTGGACGATGACGGGATGCGCGTCGGCTCGTTGGAACAGGTCTTCGAGCGCCCGGGCTGGGAGCTCGACGGGGAGTCCCCAGTCGATGACCGGTGTGCCACCGTTGGCGTCGAGGGTTTGCTGTCGGGCATCGACGACCACGACGATCTCGGGCCGACCCAACCTGCTCGGTCCGCCCCGGAAGAACGTCGACCATTCGTCGAGGTCGGCACCGGTTCCGACGTCGCTGTCCTGTGCATCGCCGGCGCCGTTGTTTTCGCTTTCGCCGAAGGACGAGTCGGACGAGTCCGGGGATGCGGCGGCGTTGTCGGGAACGACGGCGAGCCCGACGGACTGCTGTTGCACGATCAGGGCGAGGAGGGCGAGGGCGCGGAGGTGGTCCTGTTTCGCGCCGGAGTCGGTTGGGCAGGTGGACGGCACTCGTTCAGAGAACAGGGCGGCGACCATGGCCTGGAGGTGGCCGTGCAGCACGACACCGCTCAACGGGTCGAATCGGCCCGACAGCCGGAACATGCCGGTTCGTTTGTCGGTCCAGGTGTGCAACGCGGTGTCGCGGCGTTGCTGGGTGAAACGGGTCATGCCGTCGTCGTTTTCGAGTGCCCGTGCGGCTCGGTTGAGGGTGCGGGCGAGGTCGTCGGGTGTGGCGTTCGATGATGCGGCGTCGGCAACGAGGTCGGGCAGCAGTGCGGAGAACTGGGCGGCATGTTGTTCGTCGACGGTGCGGAGGATCTTCGCAACGGTGTCGACGTGGGCGCCCTGGATGCGGCCGGCTTGCAACGGCTCGGTGAGCGATGGGACAGCGGCGAGGGTTGCGGCCCGTACGTAGACGCGGTCTCCGGAGTGACGCGAACGTTGTGTCGCAGCGGCGAGGTCGGCGGGTGCGTTGTGGGTCAGGTCGTTGAGTCGGCGTGCCAGGCTGATCTCGGCGGAGTCGAGTATTCCGCGGAGGCGTTGCACGCCGGAGAGCGCGCCGAGTACCGCAGGCGCGGTGACCGCGGCGAGGTTCAGCCGGCGAAGGTCGCCGATGATCTCGTCTGCTCCGATCAGGTTCATGCGTACAAGTGTACGAAAAGGGTATGACAAAAGCGGACCGTCTAGAGGAGAACATTCGAAGAATCCAAAATATTCGAGACTCTCGTGGCCCTCTCCGGGACCCTTGCGACACCGATGGTGCAGCACTGAAACGCCAAAGGGAATGTGGGGTTGGGGGTGGGTCGTTCCTGCACGGGCTCTCACGTTGACTGATGCTCAGCGCGCTGAGTTGTTGTCGTTCCTTCTTCGATCGTGTTGCGACATCGGATGTCGTGCTGGCCAATCCTCTTTCCGCGCCGAGTCCGAGGCAGGCCGGTCGGCGGCGGCCGATCGACGGAGTCATCGGAGCGACCGTCGGCGCGCCGGTCGGCCAGCTGAACTAGCGGCGCCAGCGTCGATCGGCGAGGATGCGTGGATGGACCCGCTCGAGCTGTCGCGTGAACTGCTTCGTCGTTACAGCGTTCGGGATCTCGACGGGCTGATAGAGATGTTTTCCGAAGACGTCAACTACCGTCGAACGGATGGTCGCGTGCTCGTTGGCCGCGAGGCCGTGCGCGCTCAGTATGAGACGGATTGGTCGATGACGGAGAATGCTCAGGCGACCTTGGTCCGGGGGGCCGTGGCCCACCGGACGGTGTTCGCCGAGGTCGCCATCGGCTCGGACCACCCGGTGAAGTGGCAGCTCGACGCCGTGGCGGTTCACGATTGGAGTACGTCGGGAACCATGTCAAATTATCGGCTGTATTCCGATGCTCCGAGACTTATCACCTGAGATGACTGCTCAGCGCGAATCGTGTTCCTGCGACCCGACGGACTACCTCTACAACAATCGCATGACGCACTCGACGTGCAGCTTGTTCAAGCTGACGGAGTTATGTCGGCCCCCGCAGGAGGACCAAACCCCCGCCCACATTATTGGCATTCAGCTGGCACCAACCTCTGGCTCACGGCGAGCCAACGAGTTCGGCACCGGGTCGACGTCGCCCGGCACACACTGCGCCGTTGGCATCTTGCGCGGGGACACTACGCGTATGCCGCGAACAGATCGGCGAAGGCCTTCATCTGACCGCCGGACGCGGCTGCCGGCACGACGATCGGCGTGACGCCGGCGGCCTGCCAGCGCTCCACGCCTTCCCTCACCTGCGCGGCGGAGCCGGAGAGCGTCACGTCGTCGAGCCAGCGGTCGGTCATCAACGTGGGCAGGCGATCGCGGTCGCCTGCCTCGAGCGCGGCCTCGATGTCCACCATCTCCTGTTCGAACCCGGCCGCCTTCCAGTAGTTGCGGTAATTGGGGAGGCGGATGTAGCCGGAGAGCGTCTTGCGGTGCATCGCGCGTGCGGCATCACGGTCGTCGTCGATCACCGTCGGCACCATGTTGCCCAGGAAGAAGGCATCGGAGGAGTTCGTGCGGGCGCGCGTGGCTTGCGTGGCGATGTTCGACACCGAAGCGTTTGCCCACACCGCTCCCTGGCTGATCTCGGTGGCGAGATCGAGCATCTTGTCTCGGAGGGTCGCCAGCACAAGTGGAGGGAGCGTCCCGGATGCGCGCTCGTTCGCGCGCATCTGTTCAACATATGCGCGCATATCGCTAAGAGGCTTCCCGGCTGCCGCTCCGAGCTGCTGATGGACGGGACCGTGGCTGACGCCGAGACCGAGGCGGAATCGTCCTCCGCTGATCTCGTGGAGGAACCCGGCGTGATTGCCGAGATCGATGGCGTGTCGAAGGTAGATCGGTTGGATCGAGGTGCCGAACACGATGGTCGACGTGGCGTGAGCGATCTCCTGGCACAGCGCCATGCAGTCGCCGTAGCTCGGACACCAGATGCCGGCGAAACCCCGGTCCTCGAGTTCCTTGGCCAGCGCGATCGTGGCGGCGCGGCGTCCGGGAACGGCGATGAGGGAAACGGCGGGCAGGTTGGCGTTCATCCCGGGAACAGTACCCATCCTGCGGCTGGGTGATGTCGAGGGGCAGCCGGTACTGTGCATCCGACGCGCTCCGTCGGCGCCCGACCCCTCAAGGAACCACCATGCCCGAAGCCTGGATCATCGACGCCGTCCGCACCCCCCGAGGAATCGGCAAGGTGGGCAAAGGCTCGCTCGCCGACATCCATCCGCAAGTACTCGGGGCAACCGTGCTCAAGGCCCTTCGCGAGCGCAACAACCTCGACACCGCCGATGTCGACGATGTGGTGTGGGGTACGTCATCGCAGACTGGTACGCAGAGCGGCGACATCGGTCGGATGACGGCGCTCACCGCGGGCTACGACATCCGGGTAAGCGGCGTCACGCTCGACCGCTTCTGCGGGTCGGGCATCACGACCACGAACATCGGTGCGGCGTCGGTGATGTCGGGCCTCGAGGACGTCGTGATCACCGGCGGCTGCGAGATGATGTCGGGGCACGGCGCGAACGGTAAGGGTGGCCCTCGCCTGCCGTTCATGGACCGGGGCAACCTCGAATTGCGTGAGCTGCATCCGCAGACAAACCAGGGTGTCGCCGCCGATGCGATCGCCACGATCGAGAAGATCGAGCGGCGGGCACTCGACGAATACGCCGCCGAGTCGCAGCGTCGGGCCGCAGTGGCAATCGCCGAGGGGCGCTTCGCCAAGAGCCTGGTCCCGGTGATGCGCGCCGACGGATCGGTGGCCCTCGATCGCGAGGAGTATCCGCGCCCGGGCTCAACCGCCGACAGCCTCGGCCAGCTCCCGTCATCGTTCGCTGCTCTCGCCGACATGGTGCTCGACGAGGAAGGCAACACCTATCGCTCGATGGTGCTGAAGCGCTATCCCGGTCTTGACATCGACCATGTCCACCATGCCGGCAACTCCTCGGGCGTCGTCGATGGCGCAGCGGCGCTGCTCATCACCAGTCCTGACTACGCGAAGGCCCACGGACTCAAGCCGCGGGCACGCGTGGTGGCGATCGCCAACGTCGGCGACGACCCCACGCTGATGCTGAACGCACCGGTCCCGGCCGCCCGCAAGGTCCTGGCGAAAGCCGGGCTCACTCTCGACGACATCGATCTCTTCGAGGTCAACGAGGCATTCGCGGTCGTCACCGAGAAGTTCATCCGCGACCTCAACATCGATCGCGAGAAGATCAACGTCAACGGTGGAGCGATCGCTCTCGGGCATCCGATCGGTGCGACGGGCGCGATGCTCATCGGCACGGTGCTCGACGAGCTCGAGCGTCGCGGCGGTCGCTTCGGTCTCGTGACCATGTGCGCCGGCGGCGGCATGGCCCCCGCCGTCATCATCGAACGGCTGTAGGAACGGCACCCGGCGCGCGGACTGGCTCGCGTGTCCCGGGCTGTGGAAGCGTCAAGCTATGTACAGCGAGATCCTCTACGAAGTCACCGACCCGGTTGCCGTCATCACGTTGAACCGTCCGGCGTCGATGAACGCTTGGACCGACACGATGGACGGCGAGATCAAGGACGCGTTGCGACGCGCGGCAACTGATCGATCCGTGGTCGGCATTGTGATCACCGGCGCCGGACGCGCCTTCTGTGCCGGTGCCGATATGAAGACCCTGAGCAACCTTTCCGAAGGTGGTGGTGCCGATCGATCCGATCGCCGGGCTGCCGCGTCGAGTGCCACCGAGGCGACCGGCGAGTTCACCGGACGTTTCCCACAACTGATGATGATCGACAAGCCGATCATCGCCGCGGTGAATGGAGCCGTCGCCGGCATGGCGTTCCCGTTCTCGCTCTGCTGCGATCTGCGCGTCGTCTCGCCCGACGCGCTGTTCCTCACCGCATTTGCCCAGCGCGGGTTGATTGCCGAGTGGGGCCTGAGCTGGCTGCTTCCGCGTCTCGTCGGTCCGTCCGTGGCGCTGGATCTGCTGATGTCCTCGCGCAAAGTCGGTGGCGAGGAGGCATTGTCGATCGGCCTCGCCAACTACCTCGTCGAAGCGGACGACCTCCTGCCGTTCTGTCGCCGCTACATCGAGCGTCTGGCCATCACCTGCTCACCGACGTCGATGAGCATCATGAAGCGACAGGTCTACGAGCAGCTGCACGCCGGCATCGGCGCCGCCGAGCGTGATGCCGCCCGTCTGATGGCGGAGAGCTTCACCCGCCCCGACTTCGCCGAAGGCGTTCGCTCATTCCTGGAGAAGCGTCCACCGGACTTCGCCCGCCTCCCGCTCTGAGCCGACGCGCACATGACCCATTCACGCTGCGCTGCCGGTGCGCTTCGCTTCGGCGCTCGCAACACGTCTAGCCCAACCAGTCCGGCTGACCCGCGATGACCCTCACCGCTCCTCAGCACTCGCTCGAAACCCGATTCGCCAGCCTGGGCGGGGGGCGTCCGACATCGGCGCCGAACGTGCTGTTCATCCTCGCCGACGATCTTGGTTGGGCCGACCTCGGCTGTTTCGGATCGCCGCATATCGTCACGCCGAATCTCGATCGTCTTGCGGCCGAAGGTGTCCGGTTCACCCATGCCTACGCCGGTTCGTCGTGGTGTTCTCCGACCCGCTTCAGTCTCTACACCGGACGCAACCCCGGAAGGCTGGCGGCGGGCCTGGAGGAACCGTTGCGCACGCGAGCGGAGGGCAATGGCATCCCGAACGGCCAACCGACGTTGCCGTCGATGCTCGCGGATGCGGGATACGAAAGCGCGTTGATCGGCAAGTGGCATTGCGGCTGGCTGCCGTGGCACGGTCCACGGCGGGCAGGGTTCGAGCACTTCTTCGGCAATCTCGACGGGGCCGTCGACTACTTCGAGCACATCGGCACGCTCGGCGAGCCCGATCTGTTCGAGGGCGAGACTCCGGTCGAGGAGGCCGGGTACTACACGCAGCTGCTCTCCGATCGGGCTGCCGACTTCGTTACGGCCGAACGTGATCGTCCGTTTTACCTTCAGCTCAATTACACCGCTCCGCACTGGCCGTGGGAGGGTCCCGACGATGCCGAGGTCGGGCGGCGCATCCGTGCGGAGTTCGAATCAGGCAAGGTCTTCCTGCCGTTGCTCCAGTCCGACGGGGGCTCTCTCGCGAAGTACGCCGAACTTGTCGAAGCGATGGATGCGGGCATCGGAACCGTTCTTGCGGCGCTCGAATCGTCGGGCAAGGCCGGGAACACGATCGTGGTGTTCTGCTCCGACAACGGTGGGGAGCGTTGGTCGATGAATTGGCCCTTCATCGGCGAGAAGGGTGACCTGACCGAAGGTGGCATTCGCACACCGTTCATCCTCCGGTGGCCCGACGCGGTCGCAGGGCGTCAACGATCGGACGAACCGAACATCACCATGGACTGGACGGCGACGTTCCTCGACGCCGCAGGGGTGACGATCGCTGATGATTGGCCGCTCGACGGAGTCAGCTTGTTGCCGTGGCTCGTCAACGGCGCGGCCTTTCCGGCACACGATCTCTTTTGGCGGATCTCAAGCCAGGGCGCGTTGCGGCGCGGTCGATTCAAGTACTTCCGCGACGGGCGTGACCGGGCGATCCTCGGAAGCTGGCCGCGGTTCTGGGGGAACTACGAGTTCCTGTTCGACGTCAGTGTCGACGGCCATGAGGCGGCGGATGTGAAGCGTCATCATCCGGAACTGCTTGCCGAACTCCGCACGGAATGGGACCGCGTCAATGCGGGGCTGCTTCCGTACCCGCCGGATCACCTCGGCGTGCCGAAGCCACCGGCTCGCGCGTCAGCAAGTCTGCCGGCAATCAGCCAATCGGACTGAACCACACGGCCTCCACGCGCACCTTCCCGTCGTTGGCGCGCACATCGCCCGATTCAACGCCAGAACAGGTCCGGTGTGCTCGACCTGCGCGTGGAACCCTTCGATCTGCGCGTGAACCTCGTTCGTCGTGCAGCCGCGGTCGGGTTCAGTTCTTCGGCATCTCGTGGGCGTCGATACTCGAGACCACGTCGGCGTGATTCGGGTGATCGTGCTCGACGTGGTCTTTCACCTCCGTGAGATAGAGGAACTTCAGCTCACAGTACGGGCACTGGTGCACGGTTGAACTCTGCATGGCGTCGACCGTCCTTTCTTGGGTGGGTGTCGTGTACGGGGAGGGTGGGGGTCGGAGCTGGGGTTGGGCAATGCTGCCAGGGTCAGCTCGCCGAGGTCGCGTCGCCGGTGACGAGCGGGTGGTCCGAGGCGACGAGCACCGAGCCGTGGCCGGAACGCACGACC
>JANOJN010000238.1:0-1919 GCA_031418775.1 Acidimicrobiia bacterium | reverse complement strand
GACCAACGCCGGACCGGCGATCATCATCTGGGCGGTGTCGACAACGATGACCGAGTAGTGACTCGTGGCCACTCGCGCCGCCCCGATGCCCGCCACGGACCCGAGGGCGAGCGCCACCGACGGTGCGACCCCGAGGTGCGCGACGACCTTCTCCCAGCCGTTGATCGCCGGGATCAGCGTCCGTCCCTTGATCTCGATGGACTTCACCGACCCTCCCCCGCCCATCCCGTCGACGAGGCGAATGTGGGGAAGGCCGAGTTCGATGGCGATCTGCTCGGCGAAGTCGCGCTTCGCCGGGATGGTCGCTTCGGCCGAACCGCCCCGCACCGTGAAGTCGTCACCGGAGACGACGACCGGACGTCCGTCGACCTCGGCCACCCCGGCGACCACGTTCGATGGGGTGAAGCCGACGAGGTTGCCGTCGTCGTCATAGGTCCCGACCCCCGCCACCGCCCCGATTTCCGAGAACGTGCCGGGATCGCAGAACAGGTCGAAGCGCTCGCGCACCGTCAACTTGCCCGCCGCCTTCTGCCGGGCCACGCGCTCCGCTCCTCCCATCTGGGCGGCGAGTGCCTTGCGATGGGCCAACTCGTCGATCTCCGGCTGCCACACGTGGGTCATCGCTGGATTCTGCCCGAGACCCGCCCGCACCACACAGAGCTCGGGGTTTGGGTGGCTCTGGGAGCAACCAAAACCCCGAACTCTTCAGCGACGGCGGCAGGCGACGGCGAACGGATAGGGTCGGCACATGAATCGGCCATCGGGGACGGTGACGTTCCTGTTCACCGACATCGAGGGCTCGACCCGTCGGTGGGAAGCCGATGCCGACGCGATGCGGATCGCGTTGGCGGCTCATGATGAGGTGTTGCGGTCAGCTATCGAGGGTGGTGGCGGGTGGTTGTTCAAGCACACCGGGGACGGGGTCTGCGCGGCCTTTGCGTCGGCGCGTGCCGCGGTCGACGCCGCGGTTGTTGCGCAGCGGTTGCTTGAACTGCCGGTGCGCATGGGCATCGCCACCGGCGAGGCCGAGCAACGCGGCGACGACTACTTCGGACCCGCATTGAACCGCGCGGCGCGAGTGATGGCGGTCGGCCACGGCGGGCAGGTTCTTCTGAGCGTCTCCACGGCCGGGCTCGTCACGGGTGTCGATCTGCTCGACGTGGGTGAACACCGTCTGCGAGATCTCTCGGGTGTGGAGCACTTGTTCCAACTGCGCGCCGACGGTCTCGCTACGACCTTCCCCCCGTTGAAGACCGTGAACGCGGTGCCGGGGAATCTGCCTATGCAGACGACGAGTTTCGTCGGCCGCGACCAGGAGATACGCGAACTTACCGAACTCGTCCGTGCCCATCGACTCGTCACACTCACGGGCGTGGGTGGGGTCGGCAAGACCCGTCTCGCCGTGCAGGTCGCCGCCGAACTCGTGCCCGAGTTCCCCGACGGCATATGGCTCGTCGAGCTCGCCCCCGTCGGCGACCCGGCGGCCATACCCGATGCCGTGGCCACGGCGTTGGGGATCACCGTGCAGGCTGGGATGACCGTGACGGCGAGCGTGGCCCAGGCACTCGCCGGACGGCACCTGTTGATCGTGTTCGACAACTGCGAACACGTCATCGATGCCGCCGCCGATCTCGTCGAGGCAATCCTCACCCGCTCGTCAACCACCAAGATCATCGCCACGTCGCGCGAAGGACTACGCCTGGGAGCCGAGCACTTGTGGCCGGTCCCGTCACTCGACATCAAGGCCGGAGCAACCTCAGCCGCAGTCGGGCTGTTCATCGAACGCGCCCGCGCCGTCAAACCCGGCTTCAGCCTGCACACCGAAGCCGACGCGAACGCGGTGACGGAGATCTGCACCCGACTCGACGGTATCCCGCTCGCCATCGAACTCGCCGCGGCACGCATGGTGTCGATGAGCC